>NZ_JBITPL010000018.1:0-294717 GCF_050467885.1 Rossellomorea sp. NRS-1567
CACAATATATAGGACTTGACTTTCTAAAGAGCGTATCGTCCCTCAATGATTCATTTTTTAGCTAAAAAGGTCAAAAGGAACGGTTTTTTAAGAATAAATGGACTTAAAATGACGGAACTGCCATATGATTCGATGTTCATTATGGGAATGTTCATGAATTCACAACCTCTGCAACCCAATCAACCCAATCAACCACCAAGAATATCAAATCTTAATTGAGGTCTCCTGGTATAAGAGCATAAACACACGTATTACGTGCATCTTTCCCGTTTTCATCAAGATGATCATGCCGGATGATGCCCTCAAGCATGAACCCCAGTTTTTCAGGTACTCTTTTGGAGGCTGTATTTCTCTCATCGCAGCGAATTTCCACCCGCTGGCAGGAAAGGTCGTTTAAGGCGAAGCGGGTTAACGCATTAACCGCTTCAACGATGTAACCCTTTTTTGTGTGTTTCGTGTGAAGCCAATATCCGATTTCCACTTTTGGCACATTCCAATCGATGCGGTGCAGCCCTGTAGATCCAATAAATTCATCTGTTCCTTTCAGGTAAATATGTAGTCGAATGTCGGTCTTTTTAATAAACTCTGCATAGGACTCCCGGACTCCCGCCTCCACTTCATCCAGGGATTGTTCTTTACGGGCGAAGGGAAGCCAAGGTATTAATTCATTTCTTGATTCAGAGATGGCAATAAAGACGTCAGATCCGTCACCGGGCAGGCAAGGTCTAATATAAAGGCGGGGAGTTTCAATCCTATCGGGAAACTCGATTAAACTTGGATTGTTCATATTATTTTCCTCCACTTCCACCATAAGGTTCCTATGATTATACGGTTATCCCCACGGAAGTTCAATAGAATAGAAGAGACAAGAATAAACCTGTCCCGGCCTACATATAGATTAGTAATCGATATCTAGGAGGAGCACTGTGATGCGCAAAAAAATATCAAATTCAAATCCACTCGTTCAACATGTACAAGCACATTCCTCGATCTATTTATTTATCATTACGCTGTTTCTAATGGGGATCATTTTTGGGGCAATCGTGGTCAATTCCTTGTCATTTGCCCAAAAAGAAGACCTGTATTTCTATTTAAGTAAGTTCTTCAGCGAAATGGAAGATGGCAGTATGACGTCAGCAGAAGAGCTATTCCGTCAGAGCTTCCTTCATAATGTAAAGTATCTCGGACTGATGTGGTTACTGGGAATCTCGATTATTGGACTCCCCCTCATCTTCGTTCTATTATTTATGAAGGGTGTAGTGGTTGGATTTTCAGTAGGTTTCCTTGTGAATCAAATGGGATGGAGCGGGTTTTTATTATCCTTTGTCAGCGTCTTACCGCAAAATATCATCATTATTCCGGCGTTTATTTTCATCGGAGCGATCAGCGCCAGTTTCTCCCTTACGCTGATTCGGAAGATATTCATGAGGCAGACTTCATCCATGCAGTTTCAAATGATTCCGTTCTTATCCAGATACGTGATTTTCTTGGTGGTGGCGATAGGGATTGTCACGATTGCAGCCAGTATAGAAGCGTATCTTTCTCCTAACTTAATGGAAGCGGTTATTTCGAAAATAAAATAAAACGATTCTTATATAAGAATCGTTTTATTTGTTTAATTATAATAATTTTATTTTGCTTATTCCTCCCTTTTTGATATAATAGTAAGGACATTGACGAGGGAGGAGAGGACTATGGAAAGCCGTATTGAAAGAATCAAAAAACAACTTCATTCTGCCAGCTACAAGCTTACGCCTCAGCGCGAAGCAACGGTACGCGTGTTATTGGAACATGAAGAAGATCACCTCAGCGCCGAAGATGTATACCTCCTCGTTAAGGAAAAATCTCCGGAAATTGGACTGGCAACCGTATATCGTACGTTGGAATTGCTATCTGAACTGAAAATTGTGGATAAAATCAATTTTGGCGATGGTGTATCGCGTTATGATCTCAGGCAAGAAGGGGCAGCTCACTTTCATCATCATTTAGTATGCATTGAATGTGGAGCGGTCGATGAAATACAAGAAGATCTCTTAGAAGACGTGGAAGCGATTGTTGAACGTGATTGGAAATTTAAAATAAAAGATCACCGCCTTACCTTTCATGGTATTTGTTCCAGATGCCAGGATAAAGAAGAGGATCCAGAAGAATAAGATGATGCCGAAAAGCCTTAAAGATTCCTGTCGTTGTTTCTCATTTGAAACATCCCATACATACTCTTTAAGGCTTTTTTATATACATGGCCAGAAATTTTCACCGTTTTAACTCCATAAGGTATAAAACAGATTAAAAACGTCATAGCTTGTATTAATAGACGTTAGTACCGATGAATATGGAGGACGACAAGATGATAAAAGGAATTCAAATGGTATGGCAGACCATTAAAGTGTTTATTTTATTTACTGGATCAACGATTTTGTTTTACTATGGTATTATGTGGATCAGTGAAGAATATGAAGGCTATCACAGATATGATGAACCCGAGGGCGCAGCAGTCAAGGTGTATTCTTCTGTGACGGATGAAGAAAGCCATTGGTATGATCGGCTATTATTTTTTTATATGAACGGGGAGTAATGCAGTGTGGAAGACCATATTCAAGATTTCATGCACTTTTTAATAGTAGAAAAAGGACTGGCCAAAAATACGATAGAGTCGTACCAGCGTGACTTAAAGAATTATGCACTATACTTAGCGAAGGTGGAAGAAATATCGGAACTGAACGCCGTTTCGAGAATGAACATAGTCCAATTTCTCGGCCACTTAAAGAGTCAGGGGAAATCTTCAAAGACAGTTGCACGTCATGTTGCATCAATCCGATCCTTCCATCAATTTTTGTTAAGAGAGAAAGCGACGGAACAAGATCCAACTGTGCATATCGAGACACCGAAAACAGAGCGGACGCTTCCGAAGATTTTAAGCATAGCCGAAGTGGAAGCTTTACTCGAAGCCCCTGAGGAATCTACACCACTGGGGATGAGAGATAAAGCGATGCTTGAAATCCTCTATGCGACAGGTATCAGGGTAAGTGAACTCATTCAACTAAAGCTGGATGATGTCCACTTGACGATGGGATTTGTCCGATGTATAGGAAAAGGGAATAAAGAACGGATTATCCCCATCGGACAAACGGCAATGAATGTTTTGGAGAAATACTTAGGGGATGCCCGGTTGAAATTAAGAAGCAAGAAGCATCGGGATGATCACCTGTTTTTAAATCATCATGGTAAAGGCCTGACAAGACAAGGTTTCTGGAAGAACTTAAAAGCTCTTGCAAAAAAAGCCAATATTGAAAAGGATCTGACTCCTCATACACTCAGGCACTCATTCGCAACCCATTTATTGGAGAATGGGGCAGACCTCCGGGCAGTACAGGAAATGCTCGGTCATGCAGATATTTCCACCACCCAAATCTATACACATGTAACGAAAACACGCTTAAAGGATGTATACTCACAATTTCATCCGCGGGCTTAAAAGATGAAGAGAGATGTCTTAAAGAAAATAGTATTCTTTAAGGGATCTCTCTTGTTTTTTTGGAAAGGAAAAAGTAGAATGTAGATGTCAGACTTCTGACGTTAAATCCTGTCGATTGCTATAATGCAGTTAAGGGTAAGATACGATTAAAGATTAAAAATGTAACCGCTTTTTTAAATAAGGAAGTACATATAGGAGGTTTATTTGAATGAGTAACTATACATACAAAAGAGTTCATCTGATCGTCATGGACTCAGTGGGCATAGGTGAGGCGCCGGATGCCGACCTATTCAATGATATTGGATCGGATACGATTGGCCACATTGCTGAACATATGAATGGACTGAACATGCCCAATATGGGGAAACTGGGACTTTCGAATATTAAAGAAGTGAAGGGAATTGAAAAAGCTGACAAGCCGTTAGCATACTTCACGAAAATGCAGGAAGCGTCTGTCGGGAAAGACACGATGACTGGCCACTGGGAAATAATGGGTCTTAATATTGATAAACCGTTCAAAACGTATCCAGACGGTTTCCCTGAAAAATTAATTCAAAAACTTGAAGCTGAGACAGGAAGAAAGATCATTGGAAATAAGCCTGCAAGCGGAACTGAGATCATTGAAGAGTTAGGAAAAGAGCATATGGAAACAGGAGCTCTTATTGTCTATACTTCTGCAGATCCTGTCCTTCAAATTGCCGCTCATGAAGACATCATTCCAATTGAAGAGCAGTATAAAATTTGTGAAATCGCCCGTGAAATCACGAAAGAAGAGGAATATCTTGTTGGTCGTGTGATTGCTCGTCCATTCGTTGGCGAACCAGGCGAGTTCAAACGCACATCCAATCGTCACGACTATGCGTTAAAACCTTTTAACCGTACCGTCATGAATGAACTGAAGGATTCCGGGTTTGACGTGATCGCCATTGGTAAAATTTCAGATATTTTTAATGGCGAAGGAGTGACTGAATCGATCCGTACAAAGCATAATATGCACGGAATGGACGGACTCATTGAATCATTCGATCAAGACTTCACCGGCTTAAGCTTCCTGAATCTTGTCGATTTCGATGCATTATTCGGACATCGTCGCGATCCAGAAGGATACGGAAAGGCGTTAGAAGAATTTGATGCACGGCTTCTTGAAGTGTTAGAGAAAATGACGGAAGATGATCTTCTTATCATTACAGCCGATCACGGGAACGATCCGACCGCTCCAGGAACAGACCATACAAGAGAATACGTTCCACTTCTCGTTTATTCAAAACGCTTTGACGGAGGGAAAGAATTGCCTATCTCTGAAACATTCGCCGATATCGGCGCTACCGTGGCAGACAACTTTAATGTGACCATGCCGAAGTTTGGTCGAAGCTTCTTATCACAATTGAAATAGGTTTTCCTGGAAAAAATATAGAAAGGGAGAGGGATGAAGGTGCGGGAACATCGGCCCATTTCCTCCTCTTTACGTTGAATGATAATAAAAGGAGTAATGAATATGAATTTCGAAAACATCCAAAATGCAGCAAACCATTTGAAAAATCAATACACAGGCCAACCGAAGATCGGACTCATCCTTGGTTCAGGGTTGGGTGTGTTAGCTGATGAAATCCAAAATTCAGTGAAAATACCTTATAAAGAAATCCCTGACTTTCCTGTTTCGACAGTGGCAGGACACGCAGGCCAGCTTGTGTTCGGTCAATTGGCGGGTCAGGAAGTCGTGGCCATGCAAGGGCGCTTTCATTATTACGAGGGGTACGGATTCGATAAAGTCACATTCCCCGTCCGTGTTATGAAAGAACTGGGTGTCGAAGTCTTAATCGTGACAAATGCAGCCGGTGGAGTGAATGAAAGCTTTCAGGCTGGTGACTTGATGTTGATCACGGATCATATTAATAATATGGGTGGCAATCCACTAATTGGGGCAAACGATTCCCGCTTAGGACCTAGATTCCCGGATATGTCAGAAGCATATTGTAAAGAACTGCGTCAAAAAGCGAAAGAAATCGCAGGGAAGCTTTCAATTGAAGTGCAAGAAGGTGTATATGTGGGGAATACAGGTCCTACATACGAAACTCCATCTGAAGTTCGTCTTGCCCGTACCCTTGGAGGAGACGCAGTAGGAATGTCGACTGTGCCAGAAGTAATCGTAGCCCGTCACGGCGGAATGAAAGTGCTTGGAATCTCATGCATCTCAAATATGGCGGCAGGTATCCTTGACCAACCCCTATCCCATGATGAAGTGATTGATACAACCGAAATGGTTCGTGCAAACTTCCTGGCATATGTAAAAGAGATCGTCAAATCAATCTAAGAGTCGTACGATTCAATTTGAAAACTAAAGGGACTTCCCTTTGACAATACTAGAAGAGCGGGTGAATACAATGAGAATGGTTGACTTAATAGAGAAGAAGCGTGAAGGTAAAGAACTCTCTACAGAAGAAATAAAATTTATCGTTGAAGGATATACAGATGGAAGCATCCCTGATTATCAGGTAAGTGCCCTGACAATGGCCATCTTCTTCAAAGACATGAGCGACAGAGAAAGAGCGGACCTGACGATGGCAATGGTTGAATCAGGAGATCAAATTGATCTGTCTGCAATTGAAGGAATTAAAGTAGACAAGCACTCTACAGGCGGTGTGGGTGATACAACGACCCTTGTTCTGGGACCACTGGTTGCTTCCGTTGGAGTACCTGTAGCGAAGATGAGTGGACGAGGACTTGGACACACTGGAGGAACCATCGATAAGCTTGAGTCCGTCGAAGGTTTCCATGTGGAAATTGAAAACGATGAATTCATCCGATTGGTGAACAAGAATAAGTTAGCCGTTATCGGACAAAGTGGTAATTTAACACCGGCTGATAAAAAGCTTTATTCATTACGAGATGTGACGGCAACCGTCAATAGCATTCCTCTGATCGCAAGTTCCATCATGAGTAAGAAAATAGCTGCTGGTGCGGATGCTATCGTACTTGACGTGAAAACGGGTGCCGGAGCTTTCATGAAAACACTGGACGATTCAAAAGACCTTGCCAAAGCAATGGTGAACATCGGAAACAACGTCGGCAGAAAAACAATGGCGGTCATTTCGGATATGAGCCAGCCACTGGGCTTCGCGATCGGAAACGCACTTGAAGTGAAAGAAGCGATCGATACATTAAAAGGTGAAGGCCCAGAAGACCTAACAGAATTATGCTTAACTCTTGGAAGTCATATGGTTTATCTTGCTGAAAAAGCATCAACATTGGAAGAAGCGAGAGAGCTATTACAGAAAGCGATTGAAGATGGATCGGCTCTTGAGAATTTCAAAGTATTCCTGGAATCACAAGGTGGAGACCCATCCGTTGTGGATGAACCATCAAAACTTCCACAGGCGCAATATAAGGTTGAGCTTGAAGCGAAAGAAGATGGTTATGTATCAGAAATTGTGGCCGATGCAGTAGGAACGGCGGCTATGTGGTTAGGAGCAGGCCGTGCAACAAAAGATTCTGTTATCGATTTAGCGGTGGGTCTTGAGTTGCGCAAGAAGATCGGTGATTCTGTCAAAACGGGAGATTCTCTTGTTACGATCTATAGTAATGATGAGAATATCGACAATGTAAAAGAGAAATTATACGAAAGCATTAAAGTAACATCTGAACAAGTGAAAGCACCTACGTTGATTCATACTGAAATCACAGGTTGATTTTAATTTTGATCGGGGCCTTTGCCAAGAGGATTTTTTCTCTTAGGCAGGGGCTTTTTTTTATGAGTATATAAGGTAATGTAAATACCAAATTATGGGAAAATCAGCAATTCCAGGTGTGGAAGACGCAATTAACATCCAAATTGACGCAATTACTCCTCGAACAGACGCAATTATTTGAATTTTGACGCAATCCCTCGTGAAAATGACGCAATGAACTTTCCATAGCAGTCTCTCAAACTCATAAGAGCTGATTTCACCCGACAAAAATGCTGCATCTCAATGATCATGATGAAAAACACCTCGTTTCATCCGCTTTTTAAAGGATCCCCCTTTATATTTAACCATCTTTCAACCATTTTTATCACCTACCATCTATCATTCATGGTCTAAACTCACTTTTTTACCAATGTTTGTATAAAAATGATGCAGTTGGAAAAAATGGGTCTATGAGTATTGATTTCAAACGAGATTTGATTGGAGGACAGTTGGATGAAACGTTTTGCGTATATAGTGGTTACATTTGTTTTAGCAGCTTTTTTGTTTCCTTCAATGGGGTTTGCCCAGGAGAAGAAGTCGGAATTAGCTGAGGTAGCGAAATCAGCTGTTTTGATTGAGCGGGATACTGGAACGGTATTATATGAGAAGAATAGCCATGAAAAGCTGGCACCAGCATCCATGACTAAGATTATGACAATGATGTTGATCATGGAAGCCCTTGATAAAGGTCAAATAAAGTGGGAAGACAGTGTTCGGGCAAGTGAATATGCCGCATCGATGGGTGGATCACAAATCTTCCTGGAGCCCGGTGAAAGCATGACGGTTGAAGAAATGCTTAAGGGGATTGCGATTGGTTCAGCCAATGATGCATCAGTAGCCATGGCGGAACATATATCAGGAAGTGAAGAAGCCTTTGTTGAAAAAATGAACAAAAAGGTAGAAGAGCTTGGGTTAAAAGACACTCGGTTCAAAAACCCGACAGGCTTACCGTCCAAAGATCATTATAGTTCGGCCCATGACATGTCCATGTTGGCCAAGGAACTTCTAAAATATGAAGGAATCACCAAGTTCACAGGCAGCTATGAATCCTACTTGCGTGAAGATACGGATAAAAAATTCTGGTTGGTGAATACAAACAAATTGGTTCGTTTTTATGACGGCGTGGATGGACTGAAAACCGGATTCACCAATGAAGCGAAATACTGCTTAACGGCAACGGCGAAGAAAGATAATATGAGAGTCATTGCTGTCGTGTTCGGAGCGCCGACTCCTAAAGAGCGAAACAACGAGGTGAGTAAAATGCTGGATTATGCCTTCAATCAGTATTCAACCAAACCTCTCTTCAAAAAAGGAGACTCCCTGGCACAGGTGAAAGTATCGAAAGGGAAACAAAACAGAGTGGATGCAGTGACGGAAGAGCCCATCTCCCTGTTAACGCAAAAAGGTGAAAAACTGGATAAAGTAGAACAGAAGATAACACTCTCTAAAGACCTGAAGGCTCCTATCAAAAAAGGAGATAAAGTCGGGACCCTTGTCATCATGAACAAAGGAGAAAAAGTATTGGAAAGCACTCTCGTCGCAAAGAAAAATGTAAATGACGCAAGCTGGTGGGAGCTGTACAAAAAATCCTTTGGACTATTCACGAAAGTTGGAAAGTAAAACCATCTTTACGATTTCGGATAAAAATAACCTCTAATTATGACGAATTCCTTCTAGTTTTGTCATGGAGAAGGAATTCACTAAAAGAATAGCGAAATGACTCACTATACGACAGAGAAGGAGGCTTTCTGATAGTGAGTCTTGCTATTAACTTAGAAGTCAAAAAAGATGTTTTGTGTATTCGTTTAAGTGGTGAGCTGGATCATCATACTGCCGATGAGCTTAGGGAAAAAGCTTCGAATCTGATTGAAAGTGAGAATGTGAAGCATATCATTTTGAATTTAGAGGAACTAAGCTTTATGGATAGTTCAGGATTAGGTGTGATTTTGGGTCGATACAAGCAGATTAAACAAAAGCATGGAGAAATGGTTGTGTGTGCGATCTCCCCTTCTGTAAACCGATTATTTGAAATGTCCGGATTGTTTAAGATTATACGTCTTGAGCCGTCTGAAGAAAACGCATTACAAAGATTGGGGGTCGCCTGACATGAGAAATGAAATGAACATTCAATTCAGTTCTTTAAGCCAAAATGAGTCCTTTGCCAGAGTTACCGTTGCTTCATTTATTGCACAGCTGGATCCGACGATGGATGAGTTGACTGAAATCAAGACAGTCGTATCTGAAGCTGTTACAAATGCCATCATTCACGGATATGACAACAGACCGAATGGTACCGTCTATATTTCTGTCATTATGGAAGAAAGTGGGTACATCGATATGACCATCCGCGATGAAGGAGTCGGAATTGGTGATGTAGAGGAAGCCCGTCAACCATTGTTCACGTCCAAGCCAGAGCTTGAGCGTTCTGGAATGGGCTTTACCATCATGGAAAATTTCATGGATGAAATAGAAGTGTCATCACACCCAGGTACAGGCACCACGGTAAGACTAAAGAAGCACTTGACCAATAGTAAAGCGCTATGCAATTAAGGAGTCGTGCCCATGGATGTCGAAGTTAAGAAAGAAAAGGAACAGACCTTTCTGAAGGATCATGAGGTGAAAGAGCTCATAAAGCAGAGCCAGGACGGTGACCAAAGTGCCCGGGACTTGATCGTCCAGAAGAACATGCGGTTAGTATGGTCCGTCGTCCAGCGCTTCCTCAATCGGGGATATGAGCCTGATGATCTCTTTCAGATAGGCAGTATCGGGTTGCTGAAATCAGTCGATAAGTTTGATTTAAGCTACGACGTCAAGTTTTCAACATATGCCGTTCCGATGATCATCGGTGAAATCCAGCGGTTCATCCGGGATGACGGAACTGTAAAGGTAAGTCGTTCACTGAAGGAAATGGGAAACAAGATTCGTAAAGCCAAGGATGAACTTTCCAAGAAATTCGGGAGGGTTCCGACGGTGAGTGAGCTTGCCGAACATCTGGAGTATTCGGTTGAAGAGGTCATTATGGCTCAGGAAGCAAGCAGAGCCCCTTCTTCCATTCATGAAACCGTTTATGAAAATGATGGAGATCCCATTACCCTTTTGGATCAGATTGCAGATAATAGCGATAATAAATGGTTTGACAAAATTGCCTTAAAAGAAGCCATTAGGGAACTGGATGATCGGGAACGGCTGATTGTGTATTTAAGGTATTACAAAGACCAAACCCAATCGGAAGTGGCAGATCGACTGGGTATATCCCAGGTCCAGGTATCGAGACTGGAGAAGAAGATATTACAAACAATGAAAGATCATATGCATACAGAATCTTAGGCAAAATAACCTTGTTGTTTCAAAGAATCATGTTGAAACGGCAAGGTTATTTTTATTTTCTTATTCAATACAAAAGTTGGCTATCTATTGACCCCACATTCTCCCTTTGAAATTGTTGCCATTTTCCCAAGCTCCGAACCTTCAAAAACTATACTATTTCTCCCTCCCTCCTCCATTCATCTCAACCGACCACACGCAGCCATTACATAAATTATTTCCGTTAATCCATACTATTGGTACGAAGGGAAAATCATGTTTTCAGGAAGTGAACTGCATGGAAGGTATTTTGTATATACGCTTACGTCATCGAGTGCAGGTAAGGGAAGAGAGTACAGTCAAGCTTGGACAGCTTGCTCAAATCATAGCACCTGAAAATATTTTGGAAGGATTAAGGCAAATCCCGATTCATCAAGTGACAGCATCTGATAAGAATATCATTGTGGTCGATGTCATGAGAGTGATAAGAGAAATATGCAAGAACTTCTCGGATCTTGATATTCAAACGATTGGACCCACACAAAGTATTATTGAAGTGATCTATGAGAAAAAGAAAATCTCTCTTCCGCTCTTCATTGGCGTTTGGTTACTATTATTCATCGGTGCAGCCCTGGCAATTATGAATTTTCATGAAGATGTAAGTATGAGGGAAGTTCATCAAAGGCTGTATCATTTTGTAACTGGGGATGAAGATCCTCATCCATTACTGTTTCAAGTTCCCTATTCATTCGGTTTAGGCCTTGGGATGATCTTATTCTTCAACCATGTGTTTCGAAAGAGACTTAATGAAGAGCCGAGTCCACTAGAAGTTGAAATGTTTAACTACCAGCAGGATTTAGATCAGTATGTCATCATGAATGAAAATAAAGAAAGTCAGAAAAAATTAGATGACCATTAACGTATTGATTACAGTATTTATTGGTTTTGCTGGTGGACTGGCCGTCGGTTCCGGGTTTGTAGCTTTTCTAACCGTATTAGGAATCATCCCAAGGTTAACTCAGTTAACAAAAACAATGAAAATGATTCACCACTATGAACTGGCTGTCATTACAGGTGCACTGGCAGGAGGGTTTGTCAGCTTAAATAATTATACGCTGCACTTTTCCCCATTCGTTCTTATGCCCATCGGTTTAGCGAGCGGAGTGTTCATCGGGCTGTTGGCGGCTGCATTAACAGAGGTATTGAATGTGTTCCCGATCCTCGCAAAGCGGATTGGGATTGAAGGTCAAATCGTCATTCTCATAATGGCGATTGTATTTGGGAAGATTGTCGGCTCACTTTTTCATTGGCTCTACTTGGTTCATCAATAAACAGCAAGAGGCAGGGGTTCGTATGGACGAAAAAAGAAAAGTGATCCTGATTACAGATGGAGATGAATATGCCAAGCGGGCAATCGAGTGCGTGGCAAAAGAGTATGGAGGACGATGTATCTCAAGCTCTAAAGGAAATCCTTCTGTATTATCAGGACCAGAGATTGTGAAATTAATCGGAAGTGCAAAGAATGACCCCGTCTTTGTCATGTTTGATGATAGTGGATTTATTGGAGAAGGAGCAGGCGAAAGGGCACTAAAGCATGTTGCGAATCACCCTGGCATAGACGTGCTCGGAATCATTGCGGTAGCAAGTAAAACCAGGCAGGCCGAATGGACAAGAGTGGATGTGTGCATTGATAAATTTGGTGAATTAACTCCATATGGGGTGGATAAATTCGGTGTACCTGAAATGGATTTGGGAAGGTTAACGGGTGATACGGTTTATTGCCTTGATGAACTGGATGTTCCCGTTATTGTCGGAATTGGTGACATTGGCAAAATGGCCAAAAGGGATGACTACTCACAAGGTTCGCCCATTACGAAAAAGGCTGTTGAAATCATCTTGGAAAGGAGCGGATATCATGCCTGAGAAAACGAAAGAAACACCAATATCAAAAGATTTAGCAGTTATAGAAGAGTACATGAAGAATCATGTAGGATTAAACAAAAGTTTTGATTTAGGTGTACGTAAACTCATGATTTTGAAAAAAGGAGTGCACATTTACTATATAAACGGGTTGACGGATGCTTCCTACATTATTCAAATCGTGGAGGAACTCGTTGAGATCAATGATCATGAGCGGGCAACGAGCCGATTATATGAAATAGTACATAATCGACTTGTTCATCAATCGGTTGAGCCGGTTAAAACCATTGAAGAAGCAGTTGACGAAGTGCTATCAGGATTAATAGCAGTCTTTGTCGAAGGCTATGATGAGGCAATCATTGTTGATGTTCGTAGTTATCCCGGGCGACAGCCTTCAGAGCCTGATACTGAAAAGGTAGTCCGTGGTTCCCGTGATGGGTATGTAGAGAATATTATTGTGAATACCGCTTTGACAAGACGAAGAATTCGGGATCCACGATTGAGGTTTGAAATATTTCGCATTGGAGAACGATCCAAAACAGACATTTCCATTGCCTATATAAATGATGTGGCAAACCCCAGCTTAGTCGAAGTGATCAAGAAAGAGTTAAAAAGTATCAAAATTGATGGTCTCACGATGGCGGATAAAACCGTAGAGGAGTTTCTGGTGAAGCAGGGGTATAATCCATATCCTTTAGTACGATACACGGAAAGGGCGGACGTAGCTGCCACTCACCTATTAGAAGGACATGTTCTTATTTTCGTGGATACTTCGCCAAGTGTGATCATCACACCGACTACGTTCTTCCATCATCTGCAGCATGCTGAAGAATACAGACAATCACCTGCTGTCGGAACATTTGTAAGATGGACAAGATTCATGGGTGTACTCGCATCCTTGTTCTTACTTCCATTGTGGTATTTATTCGTTCTGGATCCTTCATTATTACCTGAGGTCATAAAATATGTAGGACCGAATGAACAGACCAATATACCTGTCATCGTTCAATTGTTTATAGCGGATATGGGGGTCGAGATGTTCAGGATTGCCGCCATTCATACCCCGACCCCACTTTCCACAGCTATGGGTTTAATAGCAGCTGTATTAATTGGACAAATTGCCATTGATGTCGGTCTCTTTCAACCAGAGGTCATCCTTTATGTAGCGGTTGCTTCAATCGGTACATTTGCGACTCCTAGTTATGAACTAAGTGTAGCGAATAAGATGGCAAGACTTCTTCTTCTTGTATTAGTCGCATTCTTCCATATTCCTGGTCTTATGATCGGCAGCACGCTATTTATTCTATTTGTAGTGAATATTAAATCACTCAATACACCTTACCTATGGCCTTTACTTCCTTTCAGTCCAAAGGCGTTTATGCAGATTCTGATAAGAAAAGCCGTGCCGGGATCCAAAATCAGACCTAGCATTGTGCAGCCGAGAAATAAGTATAAGCAACCGGCGAAATCTTAGAAATATTGCAACAACTCTCATTCTGTGGTAAATTACGTTTAATTAGCAGAGCATTAAAGAGGGGAATGAGACGTTTCATGCATCTTTATGGATCAGCAGAAATAAAAAATGGTCATCTAACGATAGGAGGGGTGAGTACCTTAGAACTGGCCAAACAATACGGTACACCCCTTTATGTTTATGACACTGCACTCATTAGGGAACGGGCAAGAGGTTTTAAAGAAACATTTGATACCCTGGGAGTGAAAGCGGAAGTTGCCTATGCCAGTAAAGCATTTTCATGTATCGCGGTCTTTCAATTGATGAAAGAAGAGGGATTATCACTGGATGTGGTTTCAGGAGGGGAGTTATACACTGCCTTGAAGGCAGGATTCCCCCCTGAACGCATCCATTTTAATGGAAATAACAAATCTGAAGAAGAACTGATGATGGCCATTGAAAACAACATAGGTTGCATAGTCGTCGATAATTTCTACGAGCTGCAACTTGTGAATGACATCTCACGATCCACTGAAAAAGTGACGAAGGTTTTGTTAAGAGTGACGCCTGGGATAGAAGCCCATACTCATGATTATATTTTAACGGGACAAGAGGATTCCAAATTCGGATTCGATTTGGGGAATGGTCAAGCCCGGGATGCAATGAAAATGGCGATGAGCTATGACGGGATTGAATGGTTAGGTCTGCATTGCCATATTGGCTCCCAAATATTCGAGACGACAGGCTTCATTCTTGCTGCAAAAAAAATTATTGAGAAGGTGGCACAATGGAAATCTCAATATGATTACGATCCAAGAGTGATTAACTTAGGCGGTGGATTTGGCATTCGCTATACGAAGGATGATGACCCGATTCCACCTGCACAATATGTGAAGGAAATGATTGCGGCTGTAAAACAGGAAGTGGTGAAGTACAACCTTGAAATGCCGGAAATTTGGATCGAGCCGGGCCGTTCCCTTGTTGGAGATGCAGGGACCAGCCTATATACATTAGGGTCTAGAAAAGAAGTGCCCAACATCCGAAAGTACTTAGCCATTGATGGGGGAATGAGTGATAATATAAGACCGGCTCTCTACAAGGCAAAATATGAAGCGGTGATTGCGAATAAAGCAGATCACCCCCCTGAAGAAACCGTGTCAATCGCTGGTAAATGTTGTGAATCCGGAGATATGTTGATTTGGGATTTACCCCTTCCACAATCAGAAGCTGGTGACAATCTTGCTGTGTTCTGTACTGGTGCATATGGATATTCCATGGCGAATAACTACAATCGTATTCCCCGTCCCGCTGTCGTATTTGTCGAAAATGGAGAAGCAAGATTAGCTGTTCAAAGAGAGACATATAAGGATATGGTTTCACTTGATGTAACGTTTAAATAAGCTCTGAAACATAGTCTTTAAGTATATCGTACTTAAAGACTACTTTTTTTGCATTTTTTATTACATACTTTAACAAATATTGATTTTACTATACAATAACAATGACATATAAAGGTGAATATAGTGTAGACAAAGGAGTCATATATGAAGATCAGCAATAAGGGATTGTTCTTGTTTTTATTAGTATCAGGCATAGTATGGGGAGTCATTTACTGGCTGTTCCTGGCGGGAAACTGATTGGTTAAAGTTGATTAATAAAAGTAAATTTAGTAAGATAAATAAACGTTCATATCAATTAAATTTCTAGTTTTTGTCTATAATAGGAAATAAATAGATTAGGCATAAAACATAACGAGGGGTAAATATGTTAATTCGGTATAAAAAGGCGTTTGAAAAGATCGCAATGGGGTTATTATCTTTCATGCCACATGAAAAGGATTTGAAGAAGCTTCAACAGACGATGAAGCAATACGAAACTGAAGATAATTGGCAGCTCTTTTTATGGAAAGAAGAGGACATAGTAGGTTTAATTGGCGTATTCAAGACAGATAGCACTTTAGAAATTCAGCATATATCCGTTAATCCATCCCATCGGCACGAAGGAATTGGGAAATCAATGGTGAAACATCTTAGAGACATGCATTCTGAGCATGAAGTGAAGCCGAATTCAGAGACCGCTTCATTCTTTGAGAAATGTGACGAAATCGAGCAAGAGAAAGTGATAGACGAAGAACAATAAAGAGGACGGCCACCGGATCAGCAGGTGGTCAGCCTCTTTTTTTTCGTTGTAATGCATTTTTCCGCTCTAAAATCACTTCTGAACGGTCACGCATGGAATGTCGATGAATGAGCTCGTTATTCTTTAAATCACTTGGAGAACACCATGAGTACCCATTGTCCTCACACAGGGATTGGACCTGCTCTTGTAGAGAAGCATCGGTCAGGGGGATATTGATGCTGCTATAGGGCTGATTGGTACTTAGCCCATGGGTGATTTCAACAAGCTTTTCCTGAAGTTTACCAGGGTGGATCCCTAATCGGGAAAGTTCATCCTGATTCAGTTCGATATTTTGGACGGCCTTCTTAAATGTCCGGGCTGCTCCTGAAAGATTACCTCTTCTGTAATGATACAAACCCACAGCAACCTGGATCAAACCAACCCAATGGGAAGAACGGTTCTTAGGGTCAACACACTTCCAATATTCTTCCAACACTTCATGGCACTCGAAGTAATCACGATTTCCGTGGAAATACATTAAGAATTCTAAGTAAGGTTTAGGATAAATCATGTGAGTCCCTCCTTTATAATTAAATACCGTTTGAGTATTTAAAGTGTAGCATATTCAACATCTTTGCCAAAACGACAGGTACCTCCTCTTTATTCAAAAACTTTCTATTGGAGAATAGAGGTCAATCTACTATACTATTAAGTAGCGATCAGGAATGACTGTAATTAGAAATTTGGTGATAAAGTGGAATACAATGTGAAGATTGACGCTTTTGAAGGTCCGTTAGATCTTCTTTTGCATCTGATTAATTCGTTGGAAGTCGATATATATGATATTCCTATGGCTCAAATTACTGAGCAATATATGTTATATGTACATACGATGAAGAGTTTGCAACTTGATGTTGCCAGTGAGTACTTAGTGATGGCAGCTACATTATTAGCGATTAAAAGTAAAATGCTTCTCCCTAAACATGATGATGGCCTTTCAAACGATGAAATTGAATTCGAAGAGGAAGATCCCCGTGATGAACTAGTTGAGAGGTTGATTGAGTATCGTAAGTTTAAAGAAGCTGCCAATGAGCTGAAGCACCGTGAGGAAGAACGGGGACAAGTGTATACGAAACCTCCAAGTGATCTCTCGGAATTTACGGAGGAAGTGGATTTAAAGAATAGTGAGGTTCAAGTATCTTTATATGATATGCTAGGAGCTTTTCATAAACTATTGAGGCGTAAGAAGCTGCAAAGACCCGTGCAAACCAGAATTACCAGACAGGAAATATCCATTGAGAAAAGAATGAATGATATTCTTCATAGCCTGCGAAATATCAAAGAGCGTACATCCTTTACAAGTCTTTTCCCATCTGATAATAAAGAACATCTCGTTGTAACTTTCCTTGCCGTGCTGGAATTAATGAAGAGAAAGCAAATCATTGTCAATCAAGAAAAAAACTTCACGGATATCTTTGTTGAAGCAGGAGAGGAGGTAGGTCTAGTTGAACAGTCATAATTGGAAAGGGATCCTGGAAAGCTTATTGTTTGCAGCGGGTGATGAAGGTCTTTCACTCAAGCAGGTTTGTTCTGTTCTGGAAATCGGTGATCAGGAAGCGATGGCTGTGATCGAGGAGTTAAAGTCGGATTATGACAAGGATCCCAATCGGGGCATTTATATGATTGAGATAGCGGACACCTTTCAATTGGTGACAAAAAAAAGCAACGCCGATTACTTAAAGAAATTGGTTGAGTCACCAAATGTAAGCTTTTTATCGCAGGCAGCTCTAGAAACACTTGCGATTGTCGCTTATAAGCAGCCGATCACGAGGATGGAGATTGAACAAATCAGAGGTGTCAAAACCGAGCGTCCCATTCAGACCCTTACGTCAAAAGGACTGGTGAAGGAAGTTGGAAGAGCGGAAGGGACAGGTCGTGCCTACTTATTTGGAACTACAAAAGAATTTTTGGACTATTTCGGATTGAAGAGAATAGAAGAACTTCCTCCCTTACCTGAAAATATCGAGGACGAATTCATGCAGGATGAAGCGGACTTGTTTTTCGAGAAATTCCAGGAAACGATTGAATCGAAAGAGTAGAGCAGAATCACATATAAATGTACAGGCATGGACTCGGGCCAAAAAGAATAGAATCACGGAAAGACACAGCAGAGAACATCTGCTGTGTTTTTTCGTGGGTGAAATGCCAGAAATTGAACCTTGGTGTGAATTACGGATTTTCATTCATATTACCCCTTGTCCTGCATAAACTTGTACAAACACGTTAGAATTAAAGGAGTAGATGGGTGTGAATCGTAAGAGAGTGAAATTTTACATATATTATATTCTAATCCTCACTTTGCTATTTGTTTTTGTATCCAATGAAGTTCAGGCCGCACCTTCCGTTAGTTCACAGCGGGCGATTTTAATGGATCAGGAGACGGGCAGGATCCTTTATGAAAAGGATGCCCACAGTCAAAGTCGGATAGCAAGCATCACAAAAATCATGACGGCGATTCTTGCGGTTGAATCCGGAATGATGGATAAGGAAGTAACGGTATCTTCGAATGCTGCGGGCACGGAAGGCTCCTCCCTTTACCTGAAAGCGGGGGAGAAAATCAAGCTGGAAGATCTCGTTTACGGGCTTATGTTGAGATCCGGGAATGATGCGGCAGTCGCTATTGCAGAATCTGTTGGAGGAAGTCTTGACGGGTTTGCCTATATGATGAATGAAAAAGCGAATGAAATCGGAATGAAAAATACGCATTTTTCCAATCCACATGGTCTCGATGATCATGAAGACCACTATTCCACTGCTTACGATATGGCAGTTCTGACTAGATATTCAATGGAGAATGAAGTATACAAGGAGATTGCAGGGACAAAAGTGCATACAGCACCAAACCCTGAAGAAAAGTGGGACCGGAAGTGGAAGAACAAAAATAGATTATTAACAGAATTGTATAAGCATAGTACCGGTGGGAAAACGGGATATACAAAACTAGCCAAAAGAACGCTTGTGTCCACAGCTTCAAAGGACGGGGAGAACCTGATTGCCGTTACCCTTAATGGACCTGATGATTGGAATGATCATATAGGAATGTTTGAATACGGGTTTAAGCAATATGATTATAAGATCGTCCTGGAAGAAGGCACGATTGAAAGAATGGAAGACGAAATATATAAGGATCATGCCTTTCTTAAACGGGGGTCTGTCCTAACCCTTCGAGATGATGAAGTGGATGATGTGAAGGTAGAGTACAAAATGTTAAAGCCTAAAGAGGAATGGTTAAAGAATAAAAATGTACCTGAAGTAGTAGGAAAGGCTGTCGTGTATTTAGAAGACGAAGAAGTAGACACTCTTCCTATTTTCTATAAATCAACGGATGAAAAAGAAAAAGAAAAGAGCTGGTGGAAATTCTGGGCCTATTCCTTTGAGTCCTTTATAGGGGTCAGGGATCATGGTTAATCTCATTTGGGTAGGGATGACCATCATCGGTTTGGTGTTCGCCATTATCAACGGGAAGATGAAAGAAGTGAACGAAGCCATTTTCACTTCTGCAAATGAAGCCGTTACCCTCTGTATAGGGTTGGTCAGTGTATTGGTGTTTTGGTTGGGAATCATGAGGATTGCCCAGGAAGCGGGATTGCTGGATAAACTGGCCAGGCTGTTCAGGCCATTTGTCACCCGGTTGTTTCCGGAGGTACCTGATAATCATCCTGCAATGGGGTATATATTATCGAATATGATGGCCAATATGTTCGGCCTTGGTAACGCAGCAACACCTCTCGGGATCAAAGCGATGGAGCAATTGAAGGAGCTTAACGGAGGAAAAGACTATGCGAGCAGGTCGATGATTACTTTCTTAGCGATTAATACGTCAAGTCTTACCATCATTCCCACAACGGTCATTGCGATCCGGATGAAATATGATTCAGCTTCTCCAACTGAAATTGTAGGACCAACCTTAATTGCCACCATGCTATCGACCATCGGAGCCATACTGATAGACCGTTATTTTCATTACAGACGTACTCGTCGTGAGGTGAAGTAGATGCAATGGATATCCACCATTTCATTATGGTTAATCCCGATTATGATTGGCTTCATATTAATCTATGGGACCTTCAAAAAGGTACCAACGTATGAAGTGTTTGTAGATGGGGGAAAAGAAGGCATTAAAATTGCCGTATCGATCATTCCTTTTCTCATTGGAATGCTTGTTTCGATTACCATTTTTAGAGAATCAGGAGCACTTGAGTTCTTTGTGAACCTCATCCGTCCGGGATTGCTTGCACTCGGTATTCCGCCGGAGATTGTGCCACTTGCCATTATCAGACCCATTTCAGGAACAGCTGCCCTGGGTATGATGAGCGATATAGTCGCTACCCACGGACCTGATTCCTTTATCGGAAGACTTGCATCAACCTTACAGGGAAGTACTGATACCACCCTATACGTACTGACCGTCTACTTCGGGGCAGTAGGGATCCGGAAAATGGGAGACGCCCTCAAAGTTGGATTACTAGCCGACGTCGTAGGGATCGTCGCCGCCATCTTCATCGTCACGGTTATGTTTTAAGAGTGGGTTTCTATTGATAAATCACTGTATAGTTTGTTGCTATTTTTAGAGATGAAAGTAGTAGATGATTTCCGCTCCAGGTTTCCGTGGTGCTGCGGAGAGTCTCTTCAGTTTAGAACCTGGGGTCTCACCCGGTGGATTTGGGAACAAAAGAATCAAAAAATAATATTGTTATTTTTTCTGTTTTAGAATTCAATAGATTTATCATTCTCTTAACCTGCTTCTTTCTTTTCTTAACGATGAAAGTGACCTTTTCAAAATCTATTTCTTTTTAAGTTTTATGGGGATCTTATGCGTCCCTTTCAATGTCCTTTTTGGATTGTAATCCAAGGCAACTGTGAATTCGGTCATCGCAACGATGTGAAATAGCTCAGAGTGGATTGTAGCGGAAGGCACTTGACTCCTGCGGGAAATAGAGGAAAGGTCGAGACCCCACAGGGCATAAGCCCGAGGAGGCTCGAATTCCTCCCCGCGGAAAGGAAGTGCCTGGAGCGGAAAGGAACGGTCCATATTTCAACACTACCACTTATATAAAAAACAAAATCAGCGGAGCCGTTCCCCTCACCAACCAGTAAACAATAATTGAAAGAGCCCAGACAGACCATAAGTTTAAAACAACTTTTTTGTAAAAAATCTATTATAAAGGAAACAATAAGGTATAAAGAAATCGACTGAAAAGGTTGATTTTTCTTTATACCTTTCTATTTTGCCTGGATTGTGTAATAATTCATGAAGACAAATGTATTGAAAATTAAATGAGGTGAAAGACCGTGGAACGATTACAAAAGGTTATTGCTCATAGTGGCGTAGCGTCACGACGAAAAGCTGAGCAATTAATTATAGAAGGTAAAGTAAAGGTCAATGGTACAGTAGTGAAAGAATTAGGAACCAAGGTTTCTCATTCCGATAGAGTTGAAGTGACAGGGATTCAGATTGAAAGAGAAAATAAAGTATATTATATGCTCTATAAACCAAGAGGGGTCATTTCAGCTGTGACGGACGATAAAGACCGTCAAGTCGTAACGGATTTCTTCCCAGAAATACAAGAAAGAATCTATCCGGTAGGAAGACTGGACTATGAGACGTCAGGTATTCTTCTTCTAACCAATGATGGGGATTTCGCTAACTCCCTGATGCATCCAAGTAACGAAATTGAAAAGACGTATGTAGCGAGATTAAAAGGAATTCCACCAAAATTCAAAATCAGAGAACTTGAAAAAGGGGTTAAACTGGAGGACGGCATGACGGCTCCGGCAAAAGTGAAAGTTTTAAGCATTGATAAGAAACAAGGGAAATCCATCGTTGAAATTACCATTCATGAGGGCAGAAACCGCCAAGTACGCAGAATGTTCGAAGCCCTTGGATACCCGGTTCAAAAGCTGAAACGAGAAAGATATGCATTCCTTACCCTTCACGGATTGAACGCTGGAGAAGGAAGAGAGCTTACTCCACATGAAGTAAAACAGTTGAGAACACTGGCTGAAACAGGAAGTATCCGATAAAGAATAGTATGGAAAGTGTCACATATCCTTCATATAATTTACACTATCTATAAAGTGATAAATGATATAATGGGAAAGGAATTTTACCCTGAAATCCAAGGGATATTTCCCTGCTTATTATGAAGGAATGGAACATTACATTATGGCAGGGACTGGTCTCATAAGAGAATTCTTATGACATCAGGCCCTTTGCTACTGTAAAGAGAGAAAAACATTTCCATTTTTTGAGAACGATTTCAATATGGGAGGCACACGTACATGGATAAGAAAAAACGCAGATTACTCATCCGGACCATTATTCTCATTGTACTGACTTCTGCGGTTGCATATACCCTGTATGCAAACTTTACGAAGGATGAAAGAGGGAAGTTGAAGGTGGGAGATCAAGCGCCTGACTTTGTATTAGAGGACATGGAAGGGAATAAGCATCGTTTGTCCGACTATGAAGGACAAGGGGTATTCCTCAATTTCTGGGGAACATGGTGCAAACCATGTGAAAGAGAAATGCCTTACATGAATAATCAATATGCGAAATATAAAGATCAAGGTGTACAGATATTGGCTGTTAATGTGGGGGAATCGGATTTCCTTATCAATCGATTCGTATCTAAACACGGATTAGAGTTCCCTATTCTAGTAGATAAAGAAGAGGAAGTTCAAAATGCGTACGGTATTGATCCGTTACCAACGACATACCTCATCAACCCTCAAGGTGAAATCGAAAAAATCATTACAGGAACCATGTCAGAAAAAGATATCATTGAAGATCTAGAGAGCATTAAGCCTTAACTCAGCAGTTTAACTTGATATAAGGAGTTTTAACATGAAAGAGATCAAATGTGTATGCGGTCATGTAAACCCGAATGGTACCGTTCTCTGTGAATCCTGTGGACGTGCTTTAACGGATGAAGCAAAGAACGAGAAGCTTCATGACATGCGATATGAGGGTAGTGCAAGACGTTCCCAAACGTATAACAAATCGATTGTCGACAAGATTTGGAATTTCTTCTCATCTGTTAAGGTTGGAGTATGGTTAATTGTCATTACACTTATCGCCTCTGCAGTCGGCACGATTTTGCCTCAGGAACAGTATATTCCGAATGGACAGCCAGCAAATAAGTACTACGAAGATGTATATGGTTTTTTTGGAGAATTATATTATACGTTAGGGTTCCATGATTTATATAGTTCATGGTGGTATCTACTGTTAATCGCATCGATTGGGGTTTCCCTCGTGATCTGCAGTCTGGATCGGGTGATTCCCCTCTATCGTGCCCTCAAGAATCAACGTGTTTCCAGACATGCCGGTTTTCTGAAGCGTCAACGAATCTATGGGAAAACAGAAATGGTAGAGGTCAACGATTCCATTAGTAAGATTAAGGAAAAATTAACTCAAAAAAAATACAAGATCCGGGAAGAAGACGGAAACATTCTTGCAGAGAAAAATCGTTTCTCGAGATGGGGTCCATATGTCAATCATATCGGTCTTATCATTTTCCTTTTCGGGGGCATGCTGCGATTCGTTCCCGGAATGTATATTGATGAAACCGTGTGGATCCGTGAAGGTGAAACAAGGGCGGTTCCTGGTACGAAACAAGAATATTACTTAGAAAATAAAGGGTTTACGTTAGAGACATACGACAAAGATAAAGATAAAGAAGTATTTGGGGAAGCCATTGATAAGAATGGGACCATCGCAAAGAATTTCCAGTCTGACGTGGTACTGTATAAAGAATCCGGAGATAAACTTCCAGGACAAACGGCAGACCGGGAAGTGGAAAAAGAGGATTCCATTAAAGTGAACCACCCCCTTAAATTTGGGAATTTCGCTGTATATCAAACCAGTTACAAGTTAGACGAATTTAAATCAATGTCCTTTACATTTGATAATAAAGAGTCAGGGGACAGCTTCGGCAAATTTACCGTCGATCTATTTGACCCTCAAGATACCTATGCATTTGAAGAAGGTTATAAAGTAGAATTGATGGGATATTATCCTGATTTCTCTGGATTTAATGAACAAGGAGAGCCACAAACCAAGTCGCCTTTACCAAATAATCCTGCATTCCTATTCAAGCTGTTCTCGCCTGAAAAGCCCGATGGTGAAGTGAGCTTTGTAGGAATTCAGCAAAATTTGGAACCGCTTGGTGACAATGAATATAAATTGTCATTTGCAGGTGTGAAAACAAGAGATGTATCTGCTTTAACCGTTCATAAGGATCTCACTCTTTGGATCATAGCCGTTGGAGGAGCCATCTTTATGATAGGTGTCGTACAAGGTGCTTATTGGCACCATCGAAGAATCTGGATCAGGCGAAGTGAAGATGGAGTCATCGTAGCCGGTCATACGAATAAAAACTGGCATGGATTAAAAAATGAAATCAGCTTCGTTTTGGAAGGTACCGGAATACAGGAACCTGAAGATCAACAACAAAAAGACGAAGCAAGGAGGAATGAAGATGTCAACGATAACAATGGCAGAGTGGAGTAGTAATTTACTCTATGTATCCTTCATGATGTATTTGATTGCTACGTTGTTTTTTGGAGGAAGCATCCGCCAAAAAAATACAACTGAAACGAATCAGCAAAAGTGGGGATTCATTGGAATTGTTTTAACCCTTATCGGATTTGCCGCTCAATTAGGCTACTTCTTTTTAAGATGGGGGGCAGCTGGACACGCTCCGGTAAGTAATTTATTTGAATTTACAACCTTTTTTGGAATGATGCTTGTCGGGGCCTTTATCATTCTTTACTTTATGTATAAAACAACGATACTGGGTGTCATTGCATTACCATTTGCGCTTTTGGTGATCGCCTATGCCAGTATGTTTCCTAAAGATATTAGTCCATTGATCCCTGCTCTTCAAAGTGATTGGTTGAAAATCCACGTCACAACGGTTTCAGCCGGGGAAGCGATCTTATCCATCAGTTTTGTGGCAGGGTTGATCTACTTATTGAAATCAGTGAAACATACAAAAGGAAGCAAGCAATCGTTTTGGCTTGAAACCGTCATGTATTCTTTAGTTATCGTATTTGGGTTTGTAGTTGCATCAACTGCTTTTACCCTGGGAAATTACGAAGCGAATTTTCAATATGTCGATCAAGAAGGGGCCGAAGCGATTTCTGAATATACACTCCCGGCCCTTGTCGGACCGAATGAAGGCCAACTATTAACTGACAAGGTAATGGAGCCGCTGGTGGAAATGCCAGCCCTTATTAACGCTAAGAAACTTAATACCGTTATTTGGTCGTTTCTGATTGGAACTGGAATTTATCTTCTATTACGCTTAATCTTCAGAAAGCGAATAGCTGCAAAATTACAGCCATTGGTGAAAAATGTAAATCTGGACCTGATGGATGAAATCGGTTATCGCTCAGTATTAATCGGCTTTCCAGTCTTTACACTGGGAGGGCTCATCTTCGCCATGATCTGGGCTCAAATTGCCTGGACTCGATTCTGGGGATGGGATCCCAAAGAAGTATGGGCTTTAATTACATTCTTATTCTATGCAGCATTTCTGCATCTACGCCTCTCTAAAGGATGGCACGGTGAGAAATCTGCATGGTTAGCCGTCATCGGGGTGGCCATTATTCTATTCAACCTGGTGGCTGTTAACCTCATTATCGCAGGACTACATTCATACGCTTAAATAACGATCGGGAGGGAGCTGGCTATAACGAGAGTGATATTCTCTTTGAGTCAGCTTCTTTTTTCATATAGAATATAGGATAATATGGTTTAATTAGACAAAAGGGGGATGTACCCATGGAGGAAAATATTCGAATTTTAGTTGTAGATGATGAAGACCGGATTCGCAAACTGTTAAAAATGTATCTTGAAAGAGAAAACTATGAAATTGATGAAGCCGAAAATGGAGAGGAAGCATTAGCGCTCGCTCTTGAGAATAATTACGACTGTATCTTACTGGATATCATGATGCCGGGGATGGATGGGATCGAAGTATGTAAATACCTTCGTGAAAAGAAAGCGACGCCCGTGATCATGCTTACTGCTAAAGGAGAAGAAGTGAACAGGGTGCAAGGGTTCGAAGTGGGAACCGATGATTACATAGTGAAACCTTTTTCCCCTCGCGAAGTGGTACTGAGAGTGAAGGCGTTATTAAGACGTTCTTCAAAGACAAGCTTTATTCAAACAGACTCCAAGGCGAAGGACCTGATTGTCTATCCTCATCTTACGATCGATAATGATGCCCATCGGGTAACCGCTGACGGTAAAGATGTGAACTTAACACCAAAAGAATACGAGCTGCTATATTTCCTTGCAAAAGCTCCTGACAAAGTGTTTGACCGTGAGCACCTACTTAAAGAAGTGTGGCATTATGAATTCTTCGGGGACCTGCGTACGGTCGATACCCATGTGAAACGATTAAGAGAAAAACTGAATAAAGTATCCGAGATGGCTGCAAAAATGATTGTTACCGTATGGGGAGTAGGCTACAAGTTCGAGGTAACAAATGAATGAGGCTATGGCGTAGTGTTGTAGGGAAGCTGTGGCTAACGATTCTGCTCTTAGTTTCCTTTGTGTTATTTATCCTTACGATTCTTTTACTGGAATTCTTTCAAAACTATCACGTCGATGTGGTTGAAAAAGAATTAACCCAAACAGCTGAAAAAGTGGCGAGAGTCATTGAGAATCATAAAGACTTGGAGCTGGGGATGGAACTGGGGAAAGAAATCATCGATGACCCAGTCAATATCATTATTTCATTAGATCAAAATGAATCACTTTATTCCCAGGATTCTACAGCGTTTCAAAAGAATATTCATGAGTACATTTCAGAAGATAAAGAACTTCAATCGGTGAAAACAAAAGAAATCACCATCAAGAAAGAGATTGAATTATCCACGGAAATGTCGTCGAACCGATATGAAAATGTCATCATTGTAGGAACTCCTCTTCATATCGATGAAGAAGATGGAGCGGTATATCTCTATCAGTCTCTTGGCGTTATTAAAGATACAACCCGTCAAACAACGAAACTGATCTTGCTTGCTGCCGGGATTGCCATTATTTTAACAACCATCTTTGCTTTCTTCCTTTCCACCCGTATCACTGCACCACTAAGGAAGATGCGGGAAGCGGCCTTTGAGGTAGCAAAGGGTAAGTTTGATACAAAGGTTCCGATTTTGACGAAGGATGAAATCGGTGAACTTGCAACAGGATTTAACCAAATGGGCAGACAGCTAAAGTTTCACATTAACGCATTGAGCCAGGAGAAGGAGCAGCTCTCCTCTATTTTGAGCAGTATGGCTGATGGAGTCATCACCTTTAATCGGGACGGCACGATCTTGATCACTAATCCACCTGCCGATCGATTCCTGCAGCATTGGTATTATGAGCAAAGTGAAAACAGTGAGGAAGCCATCCCTACTACTGTAAAAGAATTATTGCAGAGCGTGGTCGTGACAGAAATGGAGCAGACAGGTGAATTGAGTCTGCAGGGGCGTTCGTATGTGGTGATTATCAGTCCTCTATACAATAACAACAACATCAGGGGAGCCGTGGCGGTCGTGCGTGATATGACAGAAGAGAGAAGGTTGGATAAGCTTCGGAAAGACTTTATCGCCAATGTCTCTCATGAACTCCGTACCCCAATCTCAATGCTTCAAGGATATAGTGAAGCGATCGTTGATGATATTGCTGAAACAGAAGAAGAAAAGAAAGAAATAGCCCGCATTATTTATGATGAGTCATTGCGAATGGGGCGTCTGGTCAATGACCTTCTGGATTTGGCCCGTATGGAAGCAGGGCATATCACACTAAATAAAGACGTCATTGGTGTCATGCCTTTCACCGAAAGAGTGACGAATAAATTTATTGGACTGGCCAAAGAAAAAAAGGTCTCCGTTTATTTTGAAAGCGATGTAGGAATCAAAAATGAAATTCACATGGATCCGGACCGAATCGAACAAGTATTAACCAATCTTATCGATAATGCGTTAAGACATACTCCTACAGGTGGAGAAGTAACGGTTTCCCTGACGGAAAGCAAGGGCGGTTATTTATTCCACGTAAAAGACACGGGTTCCGGGATTCCTGAAGAAGATCTTCCTTTCGTATTCGAGCGCTTCTATAAAGCGGATAAAGCCAGAACAAGAGGGAAGTCCGGTACGGGTCTGGGGCTCGCGATCGCAAAGAACATCATTGAGTCCCATAAAGGTCATATCCAGGTTCAAAGTAAAGTCGATCAAGGGACAACCTTCACTTTCTTTCTTCCCATTTAGCCAAGAATCGATGTTATCCATAGAAACTTGACGATTTTTCTTGTTACATGGGAAACATTCTTTATTTTTCTCTGCAAGTAGAAAATGATGTTGAAAAAATGATGAGAATAAAGGGAAATATGAGAAGTCAACAGGGGATAAGTACCTTGTTGACTTTTAATTTGAGGTAAAACCTATATTAAATATAAGTCTTTCTTTTTTACCAGAAAAATACTATATTGATAGTGTGTAACTTTTTTATAGGAAAAACGACTAATAAATTGACGGGGAGGGAAGCAAGTGGACTCCGTTTTTGAGAAACTATACACTGATTATCATCAGGACGTCTTTCAATTCCTCATATACATGGTACAGAATAAGCAGCAGGCTGAAGATCTGGTGCAGGAAGTATATATCCGGGTGCTTAAATCGCATGATCGTTTTGAGGGTAAAAGCTCTGAAAGAACGTGGCTTTTTTCGATTGCGAAAAATGTAGCCATAGATCATTTTAGAAAACAAAAGAACTGGAAGAATCGGATATTGGATAAATTCGATTGGAGCCGGAATGATGTGACAGACGATAGAGCACTCCCGGAAGAAATTACTGTTGCGAAGGAAGAAGTACAGGTATCATACGAATGTTTGAAAAGCTGTTCGACGGATTATCGAATGGTCATTATTATGCGTTACTTACAAGAGCTTTCAATTGTTGAAACATCTGAAGTCCTGGGCTGGTCTGAAAGTAAAGTGAAAACGACCCAGCATAGAGCCATAAAGTGGTTAAGAATTGAAATGAATCAACGGCTACCAAAGGAGGAAAGAGACATTGAAGCAGTCAGAATGGAAAGATCGTGATATAGAGGACCTCGTCAAAAGGCTTCCTCAAATCAAAGATGATCGAACTCCTCAATCAATATACGCAAAAATGGAACGTAAGAACAAAAAGACGTTCATTGCCTTTAACCGTTTTATTCCCACAGTCGCAGCGCTGGCAGCCATTTTCATCATGGTCATGCTTGCTCCAACCGTATTAAATCAATTCAATGAAAATAGTATGGAAAAATCAGAAATGAAATCAACGGAATCATCCGGTGGGGATTCAGCAACGAATTCTGCACAAGATTCCTTGGCGAAATCAGATGATAAATCAGAAATGATATATGACACCGATAAAGACCAAATGACAGCCGACAAGGATCATAGCGAGTTAAGTATGGCTGAGACTGAAAAAGATCTTCAACCAACTACGGCAGAAAGATTATCTTTATATGAAGAAGACTTAGAAGGGCAGGACTACTATTCTTATGGACTCGTTTCCCCGGAAGCGGTACCTGTTCCTATTTCAATTGTCGATCGCCCGGAAAACGGGGAGGAAGACTGGTTGACCCGTCATGAAGAAATTGCAGGTGAGTTACCTGAAGGCGAGTGGGGGATGGAAGACTTCCTCCCGTTAAAAGGCAAATTTACCTTGGGTGAAAACAAAGTCATTTTCACTTTGGATCCTGAGCATTCATATAGTGGCGCTAGTGCAGTGGAATACGCTTTTTACCATTCTCTATTATACTCATTTCAACATAAGGGGTTAAATGAAGTGGTTCTTCAAGAACAAGACGGATCCGTTCCGGAATTCAGTTCCACCGGGGAATTCTCAAAAATCGACCTTAATGAAGATGTTCATACGGCCTATTACCTATACTCTCCAAATGGAAGGGAACGCTTTCTCGTACCGGATAATATAAATAGAGGAAATGTCAAAGAGTCCATCCAGGCAATGAAAAGCTCAGAAACGGGCCTTTTCCAAAGTGTGATTCCGAAAAATATCAATATCAGTGTAACGGAATCAGATGAATATCTAACCATCAATTTCTTAAATGAACTGGACATAGAAACATTAGGCAATGAAACAGCCATGGAAATGATTGAAGGCATTTTATTGACAAGCAAAAGCTCAGGGTACGAAAGAGTTCAATTCGAAAACATTAAACAAGAAAGCTGGAATGGATTCAAGTTCAACGAACCCATTGAGACTCCGATCAGCCCGAATAAGAAAACGTTCGAAAATTAGTTATCACAGAAGACTGGAAGCGGGAAAGAAATCCGTTTCCGGTCTTTTTTTATGTTAAGGGGATGTTCGTCTTATGCTTGTCGGGGCTGAACGAGCCGCCTCCGCTTTTGGGTGTCGTCCAGCTCCGGCGGCTAGAGGCTCGAGGTCATAAGCCAGGACTACCAAAAAGGCAAAGAACGTCTTTCCGGTAGTCCCGTCTTATGCTTGTCGCCTCTAATCAAGCCGCATCCGCTTTTGGGTGTATATTTATCTCATACTTAGACAAACTACTCAAAGGAAAATTATCTCATGAGAAATATCTCATTCACTCGTGAATATTGATTGGAGGGTTTACATATAGTGGGAAGTGCATGAAATGATGGTGAGAAGGTAAGAATGGGTTAATAGATGAAAAGGTAGCGGAAGTGAAGCTTCAGTAGGGAAGAAATAAGGTATTGCGTTAAATGGGTAAGGAGGACAAGCATGATTTTGGATTATGTAAGAAGGCTTTTGATCGTATTCTTGTTAGCATTGTGTGTGAGCATTATGTTCTTTACAGGAAAGATAGCGAAAGCAGAGACGAATAAGATCACGGAGGAAACGGTATCCTGGACATTTCCTGTTGAAGGGATGATAACGGATTCGTATGGGACAAGGTCTGGTACTCATAAAGGAATGGACATTGGAGGAGACATCGGCTCACCGGTTTATTCTGTTGCAAAAGGTAAGGTGATTAGATCATACCTATCTCCAAGCTATGGACATGTTGTATTCATAAGGCATGAAAATGGATATGAAACCGTATATGCTCATCTTGAAAGCCGGCTTGTTGAAGAGAATCAAGAAGTGGGTCAAGGTCAACAGCTTGGAAATTTAGGAAATACAGGCAGATCGACAGGAGCTCACCTGCATTTTGAGGTGCACAGGGGTGAATGGACGATTGACAAGGAGAATGCAATCGATCCCTATATGGTATTTGGACAAGGGGAGGTCGGCCAGCTTGTGTTTGCTCAGGAGAGGGATCCTTATCAGGCAGTGGGTGTTTCTGGAACAGCTGAAATCACTCATGATGTAAGCACGAAAGAAGTTCATATTAATGAAAACATGGTATATCATGTCGTACATAAAGGAGAAACCCTCTGGGGGATTTCTCAGCAATACAATATATCTGTAGAGGATATTAAGAGTGCCAATGGGTTAATTGAAACCAATTTGGTAGTGAATCAATCGTTAGCCATTCCTCAATCAGCCGGAAGTGGGTATGTAGTGAAACAAGGGGACACTTTATACTCCATTTCAGTGGCAGAGGGAGTGGATGTGAATGACTTGATGGCTTGGAATGGCCTGGATCTTAAGTCACCAATATATCCTCAACAAGTTTTAAATATCCAATAACGGAAGTGTAAACCTAAGAAGTACCATGTGTAAACAAAAAAATATTTCGAATTCGAACTGTTTTCCTTCACATAATCCCCATCATTATGTATAATGAAAATGTATAAAAAAATAAAGATTCGTCTTCGGGGCAGGGTGAAATTCCCTACCGGCGGTGATGAGACATTTGTCTCTAAGCCCGCGAGCCTTTAGGGGCAGGATTTGGTGCGATTCCAAAGCCGACAGTATAGTCTGGATGGGAGAAGATGAAGGTTTATGCCAGAACGTTTAGAAAAAGGGAAGCTAAACGTTTATTCGGGTATGCCTTATCATTCTCCTAGATACACGTATCTAGGGGTTTTTTAATGCTACCTTTGGCTAGAGCTATCTTCGATTTGAGATGAATCTCCTAAAGGAGAGAGGTTTATGAGAAAAATGAATACACGCATGTTTGTAACGGTTGGTATGTTAAGTGCCATATCCTATGTGTTAATGCTTTTTAACTTCCCGATTCCACCATTTCCAAAGTTTTTAATGGTAGATTTCAGTGATGTACCTGCATTGATTGCGACAGTAACATTAGGTCCTTTGGCAGGAATATTAGTTGAATTATTCAAGAACGTGATTGACTACATCATGACAGGAAGCGATACCGGCGTTCCGATTGGTCATGTTGCAAATTTTATGGCGGGAGTGCTTTTGATTCTTCCGACATATTATATTTATACACGTCTTCAATCTAAAAAAGGGTTGTTGATCGGACTTATCACAGGAACTGTGGTCATGAGTATCAGTATGGGAATTCTTAATTATTTTGTGTTCCTTCCTGCTTATAAATACTTCATGAATTTTGAGCTTCCTGCGGAGATTATCATCACAGGAATTGTTCCTTTCAACATTTTAAAAGGAATTCTTGTAACATCAGTCTTTATCTTACTATTCGTTCGTCTTCAAGGCTGGTTATCAAGACAGACAGCCCTGAACAAAGCGGCATAGTGCAAATATAAATGATCAACCCCTCAATTACATTTGAGGGGTTTTCTAATGTTATCAGCCAAAAAGAAAAAGCTAAGAGGAATTCCCCTTAGCTTCGGAACTACTATTCAAATTTAAGTGAATCTCCATCGAACGGCTCGTCAGCTACTTTAATGGAATCTGTAGGACAACCTTCGAATGCATCAATCATATCATCTTCTAATACGTCAGGAACTTCGACCGTCCCCTGGTTATCGTCTAATGTTACAAATGCAATACCTTCATCATCATAGTCGTAAATATCTGGAGCAGCAGCCCCGCACGCTCCACATGCAATGCATGTATCCTTGTCGACAATCGTATATTTTGGCAAAGAAAAAACCTCCCGGGTAAATAATTCTATATAATTCATCATTATACACAATGTAAGTTTGTGAAAAATCACTTAATGTTTATTTTATAGAGGATTGTATAACTTTTCAATAGTTAGGTTGTTTCTTTTTATTTTTATCCTATATATGAAAAACAAAACATGGTTAAACAACAAATTCATGGTACAATATTTGACAATAACCTACACGTTAAGGAGTAGAGAATTGACCTATCTTAATTATGTGATTTTATATTGCTTCATGCAAATAAATGGAGAAAGATCGATTTACTCTGTTTTTCATATCTTAAAAGGAAAAAAATCTTCCCAGTCGATTCAGGATGCTCACATCTTTTATTTGCAGCCGTTTTTCCTCTCTTTACCTAAGCTTAAGCGAGCGTACTTTAATCAGAAGGTAAAGGAATTAGAGAAATTGGGGTATGTCATTGTCGATGAAAGTGGGAAAGCGATTGTGACCACTGGTGGTACTGATTCTGTAAAAAAAGATTTTCAGGGTGACTCCTTTCCATCAAATATGAATGGTCTCGTCTACGGTGATCAAACGTTTCTGTTTTGGAAAAGATTAAGCCTCCTTGTTCAGGTTCTATCAAACGGGAAACAGCAGGAAACGCTCTATTTTCCTGTACAACGTAACAAAAACATACAAGAGTGGGTAAAGAGCTGTTTACGGGCGACCCCTAATGTTGAAAAATTGTCTTCCGATTTATATAAGGAGATGTATAGCCTGTTGACCAGTCTATCTCAAACCTTAAATCCAGACATTCTCGTTTTCCGCTTAACGGGATACAAGGATTATGGATGGACAGAATTGCAGGTTGCTGAAAAATTGAATATGCATGAAGAAGAATTCCGCTTTCAGTTTCTTAATGTAATTCACGGTATATTATCTGAATTAGAAAGGGAGCCTTCAACTTATCCCTTATTATACTCAATTAGCTTAAAAAGTGATCAGCTGCAAAATCTGACCATTTCAACAAGCAAAACATATGAGTTGTATCAAAGGGGGCATTCAATCGAAGAAATTGCGCGTATACGTGATTTAAAGATAAATACCATTGAAGATCATGTGATTGAACTAATCTTAACTAAGAAAGAATTTGCAATAGATCCGTTCATTTCTCAGGTGGAATATGAGAATGTGCTTTCAGTTATGAAAGACGCTCAAACTAAAAGGCTAAAGCCGATAAAAGAAAAGCTTCCTCATTTATCTTATTTTCAAATCAGAGTAGCGATTGCGAAGGCAGGTGAGAACCGTGAATTTGCAACAAGAGCTTAAAGAAAGATTTGGCTATTCTTCCTTCAGAGAAGGACAGGAGGAAATCATTCAATCCGTTCTAAATCAACGGGATACGGTGGCGATGCTCCCGACAGGAACCGGTAAGTCGCTGTGCTATCAATTACCCGGGTATCTAAAGAAAGGACAAGTGTTAATCGTTTCTCCACTTCTCTCTTTAATGCAGGATCAAGTGGAGCAGATGAAAGTAATGGGTGAAAAACGGGTGATCGCACTGAATTCGTTTTTACCTTATATGGAGAGAAGAGCAGCACTTGAGCAATTAAACGTTTATAAATTTATATTCATATCACCGGAAATGTTAATGAGTCCGACCATCATTCCCTTACTACAATCTTTAAACATTTCTTTATTCGTCATTGATGAAGCACATTGTATATCTCAGTGGGGTCCTGACTTTAGACCTGATTACTTAAAACTGGGGGAGCTTAAAGAGTCGATTGGCAATCCGACAACCTTGGCATTAACGGCGACTGCCACTGATGAAGTGAGGAAAGACATTAAACGAGTGCTCCAAATGGAAGATGCTGTGGAAAAAGTCTATTCAATTGACCGGGAAAATATCGGTCTGTTCGTTGAGAAAGTCACGAATCATAGTGAGAAACTGGATAAGCTTTTAAAGTATCTGACAACATGGGGTGGGCCGGGCATTATCTATTTCTCAAGTAAACGAATGGCAGAAGACGTTTCTTTGTGGCTTGGGGAAAATGGTGTATCAGGTGTTGCTCATTATCATGGGGGAATGGAACAAGAGGATCGGATATTGATTCAACAACAATTTCTATCCAACAAGCTAAGGATCATATGTGCCACTTCTGCATTTGGTATGGGTGTAAACAAAGAAAATATTCGATTTGTCATTCATTTTCATTTCTCTTCAAATATAGAAGCGTTTTTACAAGAAATCGGAAGAGCGGGACGAGATGGAGAAAGCAGTCTGTCTGTCGTGCTATACTCTGAACAAGACCTTTCGATCCCACTGCAGCTTATTCAAAGTGAATTACCTGAGGATGTACAAATACAAAGATATGTTAAGGAAAGCAGACAGAATCAGGCGAAGGAGATAATCGATTTGCTGCAACTGTCGGAGATTCAATATCGGTTTCTTACGTATTATTCAGATGAGCTTACTCAAGGGCAGACACTCAGTCATGATAGATTAATAGAAAAAATGAAACAAATTCGAAACAATCGTTTACAATACAAGAAGGACAAACTGCTCTCCATGATCGAGTGGTTACAGGTTGATTCCTGTAGAAGAGAGAAGCTCCTTCATTATTTTGATGAAGTGCTTCAAAAGGAGAATAGCTACTGTTGTGATCAATGCGGTTATTCCCTTAAGGATTTCAAGTGCCGGCCAACTGACATTCAAGACCCGATTGAAACAAGATGGGAAAAAAGGTTGGAAAAATTATTATTAGGATAAGTGGTATTCATGCAGAAACAAGGGGAAGTCATACAACAACTTTCTAAGAAACAGTTAACTTTTCATTTATATTTCACTCAATTTTTACTATTAACGATTGCCTTGGGATTAGGTGTATTTTTATTTGACACATGGTCGGGTTTTTGGAAACAGTTTTACTTTTCACCGACTATTTTGACCATTGGATTAACAAGCGGTGTGATGATTGTGATCATCGATATCGTATTGATGAAGTATTTACCCAGTAAATACTATGACGATGGTGGGGTGAATGCACGGATATTTACGGATAGAAGCATGGGTGAAATTGCACTGCTTGCATTTTTCATTAGCATTAGTGAAGAAATATTATTTAGAGGCGTGTTGCAATTTCACTTTGGCTTGATCCTATCAAGTATTATATTTGCTCTGATACATTTCAGATACTGGGCTCACTGGTTTTTAATTGTCAATATTGTACTGCTTAGCTTTTGGATCGGTTTCATTTATGAACAAACAGAGAATTTATTGGTAACAATCATCATGCACTTTGTCATCGATTTCTTACTGGGTATGCATATGCGTAAGAAAGGAAGACAAAGAAGTAAAGAAGGGATGTCTCATGAGTAAAGACCCATATCGAGATCAAGCAGCGAAATTAAAGCAAAAGATTGAACGAGTCCCAGAGGAAGCACCAGTCAAAAAAAGAGAGCCTCTTCCAGCCAGAAGTGAAGTGCATAGAGAGAAAAAGAAGAAAAACAAATGGAAAATGAAATATCCATTGATTAGTATGTTGCTCTTATTTTTTATTCTTTTGCCCTTGACGGTTTTTAGCATTTATTCGTATTTCGATAGCAGGGATGGTCCCCTGGTGGTCATGTCAGAAGATGTGGACGATGTGGAAGAAGTTCGCTACGACCAATCCGATAATGAGGATGAGGAGAGCTTTGTAGAGTCTGATTCAAAAGAAGAAGAGTCAGCTGCGAATGACAAAAAAGAAGAATCCTTGATTCAAGATGCTCCCTCAATGACTGGAAAGGAACAACCAGCATCGACTGAACCGGCTTCTCCACCTGCTGAACAAGAATCAATAAAGGAAAGCCCGAAAGAAGAGGTAAAAGATGAACCTGAGGAAGAACAGTCAACATACAAGATCGTGTATCATACGGTCGCACCCCAGGAAACCCTATTCAGGATTGCTATGAAATACTACAATTCCCAATCAGGGGTTGAACGAATTAAGGAATGGAATCATATTCAAAATAATGAAATTCAGACAGGGCAAGTACTGGAAATCCCATTAGATCAATAAAAGGCACTCCCCCAAGGCGATTTGGGGCGGGTGCTATTTTTTTTTACAAAAATTCGCGATAAAATTTACATTCATTTATAAGAAGCATTACAAACTGTAAATATAATGGAGGTGACAGCACTAAAAGAGAAGGAGTTGGTTTCATGGACAGAATGCTTACGCGCTTTCAAAAAGTAGATGACTTTTTATTTTACAGAATCAATGGAAGCAAACAGCTGTATCGTTCATTCTTCGGCTATGTGACTCATTTGGGAGGAGCGAGGTTTACTGTAGCCTCCGTCCTGATTCTGTTCTTCTTGAGTCAATATTATCCACAGATGCAACGAACCGTAATGGCCGCCATGATAACGTTATGTATCAGTCATGTTATTATGTCGATCACCAAGAGGTTGGTTAAACGAATCCGACCTTATCTAACTTTACCCGATGCAAGGATACACGGTTATGAATTTAAAGATCATTCATTTCCATCTGGTCATTCCACCGCTATCTTTTCCATATCGATTCCATTTATGATTCAGTATCCAACCACGATGCTTATCCTATTTCCTATAAGTTGGTTAGTGGGGTATTCCAGAGTGATTCTCGGAGTCCATTATCCTTCAGATGTATTGGCAGGGGCATTTCTTGCATTTGCTACGACTTTAATGGTCCTTTTGTTTTTAGGATAATCGTATAGATTTTACGAATTATAAGTTAATCATTAAGGGGGAAGAGTACATGCGAGTGGCATTGTTTTCGGATACTTATTATCCTCAAGTGAACGGAGTCGCAAGAACGTTAAAAAGATTGACGGATCACTATGAGAAACGGGGAATTGAGTATAAGGTCTTTGTTCCTGATATTCAAGAGAAAAAAGAATCCTATCCAAATGTACATTCCTTCACAAGTTTTCCTTTTTTCTTTTATCCTGAATGCAGAACAGCTATTGCCAACCCGAAAACGATTGAAAAGCAGTTGAAAGATTTTTCACCTACACTGATTCATGTAACCACACCTCTTACAATGGGACTTTATGGGGTCCGCGGTGCTAAGAAAATGAATATACCCTTGGTTGCTTCTTACCACACCCATTTCGACCTGTATTTGAACTATTACAAAATGATGTGGGTGGCACCATTATTATGGAAGTACATGAAGTGGTTTTATTTACATGCAGATCGGATTTTTGTCCCCTCAATGGAAACGAAACTTCACTTAGAAAACCAGGGTTTTACCGACTTATCCATATGGAGCAGGGGAGTCGATTGTCAAACCTATTCTCCGGAAAAGCGCAGTCCTGAACTAAGGGGGAAATTTAATAAAAACAAGAAATACACTCTTCTTTATGTGGGACGTTTAGCTCCTGAAAAGGACTTGGACACACTCGAAAAGACGATTAAACACCTTCCCCAAGCATTAAAAGATCAAGTTCAATGGGTTATCGTGGGCGATGGACCAATGAGGAATGAGCTTATGGAAAAAACCAAACAAGAAGACGTACTCTTTACGGGTTATGTAACAGGAAACGAATTAGCGGAAGTGTATGCATCCTCTGATCTATTCGTCTTCCCATCTGCTTCAGAAACGTTTGGAAATGTAGTGTTAGAAGCATTTGCCTCCGGTTTGCCAGCGGTAGTGGCTGATAAAGGCGGTGTGACGAACATCGTAGAGCATAACCAAACCGGAAGGATGGCGAAAGCTCATCAATATCCTTCGTTTATTCATCATATTGAAGAGATATTGAATGAAAATCTCCTAAATGAAATGAAAAGAAATGCTCTTCTAATGGCTGAAAAACAATCCTGGGATTGCATCTTTGATCAACTCATAACGGAATTTCATGAAGTTAGCTTTTTTCGCAATCGGAATCAGATGTCAGGGTGAAGAAACCTTAACCCGCTTTCCTGATGTTTGTAAAGGATCTGAAAAAGGTCCTTTTTTTATACTACTATTCTAACTTTATGGACAAGTTCATAAACTATAAGGGAAGGAAAGGAGAGGGTGGGAATGAATTTTGGAGAATGGACAGATCAAGCCACTGGACAGATGCTACATAATTTAATAGACAAAAAACAAAAATTTGATAAAGCCAAAGCGTTACACCTATATACCTTATGGGCAACAATGTTTGCTTCCTTCTTTTTTCTCTATTATGTGACGAAATTTGTGCTTGGACCATATTCTTATTCGTTTGCAGCGGTGTTTTCTGTATTTGTATCCAGCTCTTTTCATCTATTTATCACAATGCTTCTTGTCGGGCTTTTCGGTGCTACAAGAATCTTATATGAGAAAAAGGAGAAAAAGGAAAAAGAATATCATGCATTAAGGTGTGAGGTCATCGATCGTAGTAAGGATTTATGGAAAGAAGAAGCGTGGAAAAAAAGGCATCATGTGTATGAAAAAATGAAAAAAGAATGGGATATTAATTTATTTCATGGAAGTAAATGAGAGTAAACGTAAGCACTAAAAAACGGGCCCGTATTTATAAAATAGTAAAAAGAATAGGCCCATTCCTTTTTTTCGAAGAAATGAGCCAAGCTTCCATGCATTAAAAGAATACCTTTTTATCTCTTTCATCCTTAAGTATTTCGACTGCTTCACGAAAACGTTGGGAGTGGACGATTTCACGCTCCCTTAAAAACCGCAAACCATCATTCAGATCAGGATCGTCACTCATATTGATGATCCACTGATAGGTAGCCCTTGCTTTCTCTTCAGCCGCTATATCCTCATATAAATCAGCAATCGGATCACCTTTAGCCGCTATATACGCTGTAGTAAACGGCACACCCGCAGCATTGTGATAGAAAATCGCTCCATCATGATTAACATAATGAGGGTCAAGTCCAGCGTCCTTCATCTGCTGGGGAGTTGCATCTTTAATTAATTTATAAACCATTGTCGCGATCATTTCCAAGTGAGCAAACTCTTCCGTGCCGATATCCGTTAACAATCCGATGACTTTGTCAGGGATGGTATAGCGTTGATTGAGATATCTTAGGGCAGCGGCAAGTTCTCCATCAGCTCCTCCGTATTGTTCAATCAGAAATTTTGCCAGTTTAGGATTGCATGTACTTACTCTGACCGGATATTGAAGTTTTTTCTCGTACACCCACATTGTCATGCACCTCCTAAAATATTAAACTTGCCATGGCCATGGAGCATCCTTCCAATCCCATGGGTAATTGGAGTAGCTATATCCAAAGTTTGTCAAAGGACCAAATTCCTTTTCGAATTTCTTCTTAATCTGTTTTCGCGTTTTGATATACATATTATATTGAGAGATTGCATCATAATCTTCAGGGTGTGTATCAAGGTAAAGGGTAAGGTCAAGGATCACGAAATCTACGGCTTGTAATTCTTCCAGCACTTCATAATAATGGGTGGGAAGCTGTTTCATGTCAGTCTATTCTCCCTTCATCTTTTCATAGGGGCTATAGTAGGGATCATAAAACACTTTCCATAGAGTACCTTTTTGTAACGCTTCTTTTGGTGAATATTGCTCAAGGTTGGGAGGTTGGAACCCCAAGTAAAGATTAGGGGGCGTTGAATAGACTTTCCGGGTAATAGGCTTACACGGATCGAATGGGCTTACATATGGGTAATAAGCTTTGTAAAATTCGTGCACGATAATCCCTCCTTTAAAGAAAATCCTTCGTAACAACATATGAAATAGATAAATGGAACATGTTAATTAATTTAAATTCATAAATATGAAGGGAAACTTTGTGAAAATGTTGAATACTAAAGATGTAGGATATTAATGATGAGGTGGTCAAATGTTTGTAAAAAGTGCCATGATACCGAAGCACAAATGCTATGTGGTGGATGAAAATGACTCGATTGAAAAGACCCTTACAGTTCTGGAGCACCATAAAATTGATGGAGTGCCGGTACTCTCGAATGAAGAATACAAAGGGGTGGCAACACGCTACAATATTTATCAGAGCTTCTTCCTTTCAGGAATGGATAAAGAAGCCTTTCTCAAGGAGAAAAAGGTTCGTGATATTATTGCCGATACCGACAAATATATAACTGACAAAGATGTATTCGAAAATGCATTGGTCGAATTGAAGGATTCTCCGATTCTTCCGGTCGTAGGAGCAGATAAAAATTTCCTTGGATTGATTACCCGATTTGATGTACTTGATCAATTCAGAAGTGCATTTGGGATGGAACAAAAGGGAGTGCGAATCGCCTTTTCCTCTGTGGAAACAGAAGGACGGATTGCCCGTCTTGGAGATATCATCCAGCAGTACTCGGAATCGGTCATTTCCCTGGTTACCTTTGATGAAACCGATAAATTATTACGTCGTATCGTTCTAAAGGTCGAAAAAAAGGACAATATGGAAAAATTCCTTCATAAGTTAGAGAAATCAGGATTCCGTATCCTGGACATTCAAGAAGATGAATAATTGACGGAAACCCTGTATGAAAAGAAATCCCTCTCATAAGATTTATGGGAGGGATTTTTTTGATCAATCATACTGTTAAACTGCTTATCACGTTTCTATTAGGGTATCTATTCATTACATGGTTTCCGGCTGTAGAATTGCTGAACAGCTCTGAATTCATTGTTGAGTTAGTCTTAAATCCCGTGCCATTCTTCGCGGCAATGATGGCCTTTATGGTGGGGTTAATGGTTCAAGGGAATTTATTGAAATTTGAATTATATTCTATTCTACGATTAATGAATGGTAAACTACATAAAGAGTTAGTCTTCATCCCATTTCATATAGGCATCGTCTATTTGTTGAGCTGTTTTGGGATGTGGCAAACAATGATTTTTTCCTTCTTATCCATCTTTTATGGTATTATTTCTATAGATTTCCACCGACAAGGAGGCCACAATGCTTGAAATTAGTATGTTTTTATTAGTAGGGGGAGTCAGTCTCCTCTTTTTTATGTTATATGAAGCACGAAGAAATGTTGTAAAAATGGAGAAGGTAAAGCTTCCTGCCCTTCCTCATAATATGGGCCCGATTTCAATCTTTTTTATATCTGATATACATAAGCGGGAAGTGTCAGACGGAATTATTGATGAAGTGAAAGGGAAAGCGGATATTGTCATCATTGGCGGGGATCTTCTTGAAAAAGGAGTGCCTTTTTCAAGAGTTGAACAAAATTTAGATAAACTTTTGACACTGGGTACGGTTTATTTTGTTTGGGGCAATAATGATCATGAAGTGAATACGAACCGGCTGAAGGATATATTTAAACAAAAGGGAATCATTGAAATTGTAAATGATTCAGTTAAGGTCCCTATTCATAAAGGGAAGATTAACATGATCGGAGTGGACGATGCGAGTACGCAAAGAGCTTCTTACTCTTCTGCCCTTAGAAAAACAATACCATCTGAATTTAATATTTTAATCAGTCATGACCCGAGGCTAGTGAGGCAGGTACGAACAGAAGAGGGGATTGACTTGATGTTGAGTGGCCATACACACGGTGGACAAATTCGATTATTTGGCTGGGGACTGTATAAAAAAGGAAGACTTGAAAAGCTCCCACAAACCACCCTATTAGTAAGTAACGGCTATGGGACCACTGCGCTCCCATTGCGCTTGGGAGCTCCGGCAGAGACCCATTTACTGAAAATCGAAAAGGAATGAAATGAACAATTGTTGTTCATTACCTGTACAAATTTTACACAGTGCGGTTTCTCGATTATAATTTTAGAGAGAAGAGAATTACTTTGGGGGACTATTTATGAGTAATGAAAAGAAGATAGAAGGCAAATATAATATAAAAGCTGTGTCCACAATCTTAGGAATACAACCAGGTACATTAAGGGCATGGGAGAGAAGATATCAAATAATTGCTCCTGTACGTAATGAATCAGGTCACCGTTTGTACACAGAACAACATTTAAATATATTAAAATGGCTGGTTGAGAAGGTCAATCAGGGATTTACCATTAGTCAGGCTGTTGCGTTACTTGATAAACAAGAGCTGGAAGAAAATGAGATCGCATCTTCTGAACGAAAGGACCGTACTCAGAGCATCTCAGATGACTTGTTAAAAGCACTCTTAAGCTTTGATGAAACAAAAGCTCATGAATTAATCAATCAGTCGTTTACTGTTTACACAATTGATAAAGTGGTGATTGATATCCTGGGCAGCTTGCTGGTTAAAATCGGAGACCTGTGGGAGAACGGGAAAATCACGACGGCCCATGAGCATTTTGCAACATCGATACTTAGATCCCGTATCGGTATCATCATGCACTCTTTTCCACACAACGGAATCTTACCTAAAGTAGTAGCAGTTTGCGGCCCGGGAGAATGGCATGAATTAGGATTATTAATCTTTACTCTATATGTAAGAAGAAAGGGATTTGAAGTAATCTATTTAGGCTCCAGTATTAAAGAAAATGATATCGACATCGTTCTTGACGAAGTCGATCCTAAGTTTCTATTCTTCTCTTGTACCTTATTGGAAAATGTAGACAACCTGCTGTCACTCGTTGCTTCATTAAAGAGTGAACGGGAAAGCCTGGAAATTGGAATTGGCGGTTTTGCTGTAGACCATCTACCAAAAGAAAAGAAAGAGGAATTTCAGGAACACATTGTCGGACAATCCAAGTCTGATTGGGAGCTATGGATGAAAAGTAAATTATAATTGGATTATGCACTGTTTTCTGCCCCTTACATAGTATGGTGATAAATCGTCACACTCTAGGGGGTACGAAGATGAAGCTTGAAAGAATTTCTGACAACAAAATAAAATTTTCCATTAGTGTAGAAGAATTGGAGCAAAAAGGCTTATTTGAACAAGACCAATGGAAAGATTCCTATATGTGGCATGATCTTTTTGAAGACATGTTAGATGAAGTCCAGGGGAAGTTCGGCATTGAAACACAAATGGAAATCACCGTGGAGATTGAGTCATTTGATGATCAGGAAATCTGCATGATCCTCACATTAGAGTCAGAAGATGACTTTTCTGATTGGGAAGACGAAAGTGGAATCATGAAGTCTATGAATGATCATGATGTGCTCGTTTACTTTGATGATTTCGAGGATGTACTGGACCTCCTTAAACGCATCAACCAATTGAACAAAGTGAACAATCGCCTCATACATTTAAGCATTTATTATTATGAAAAAAACTATTACTTACTTTTTGAAGATTTATTGGAATTTGATAGCTTAGTCATGGAGGCTATTTGTGCTGAATACGGTCAGCACTCAAAGATTACGAAACATATCCTGATGGAGTATGGCCGTGCTGTGTTAATAAAGGATTCCATTGATAAAATTCTGTTTTATTTTTGATCGTGTTCAGTGGCAGCAATCTTCACCCCCCTTTAGATATATGCTTTACTATGATTTATAAGAAATATAGACATTTTTTTGCACTTTTAGGGTGATTCCTGGGAGTGTTTTTTGTTTTGGTGATGGTAGTTGTAGATGCTTGTCGCCTCTAATCAAGCCGCCTCCGCTTTTCGTTTATGTCCAGCTCCAGGGGCTTGGGGCTCGAGGTCATAAGCCAAGCAACCCAAAAAGGCGAAAAGCGCCTTTCCGGGTCACTCGTCTTATGCTTGTCGCCCCAGGGCGAGCCCCTTCCGCTTTTCGTTTATGTCCAGCTCCGGCGGCTAGAGGCTCGAGGTCATAAGTCGAGACCACCAAAAAGGCAAAGAGCGCCTTTCCGGTGGTCTCGCCTTATGCTTGTCGCCTCTACCCAAGCCGCCTCCGCTTTTCGCGTTGTCCAGCTCCAGGGGCTTGGGGCTCGAGGTCATAAGCCAAGTAACCCAAAAAGGCAAAGAGCGCCTTTTCAGGTTACTCGTCTTATGCTTGTCGCCCCAGGGCAAGCCCCTTCCGCTTTTCGTTTATGATAGCGTTTTCAAAAAAATCTTCTTTTTTTAATTTTCCTTCTTTGCAAGAAGAATTCAAACGTGTATACTATGTCATGAAAGCGGACGAGGTTCCGTGAAACAGTGAAGTATACTGGGAGGTTTACATAAATGGTAGCCGATAAGGGGAAAGAAAATCACCAAGCATCTGATCAACACGATGTTTTGAAATCTACACAAACGGTTATTCATCTTGCACTTGATAAATTGGGGTATTCACAAGAAGTATATGAATTATTAAAAGAACCTGTACGAATGTTAACGGTTAAAATACCAGTCCGGATGGATGATGGGAAAGTAAAAGTTTTCACGGGATACCGTGCTCAACATAATGATGCAGTTGGACCAACAAAAGGTGGGATTCGATTTCACCCGAATGTTACTGAAAAAGAAGTTAAAGCGCTTTCCATCTGGATGAGCTTGAAATGTGGAATTGTTGACCTTCCGTATGGTGGAGGTAAAGGGGGGATCATTTGTGATCCCCGGGATATGTCATTTAGAGAGCTTGAGCGATTAAGTCGTGGTTATGTACGCGCAATCAGCCAAATTGTCGGACCATCCAAAGATATTCCCGCTCCCGATGTTTTTACAAACTCTCAAATCATGGCGTGGATGATGGACGAATACAGCCGAATTGATGAGTATAATTCTCCAGGGTTCATTACAGGGAAACCATTGGTGCTTGGGGGGTCACATGGTCGTGAAACGGCAACTGCGAAGGGCGTGACGATTTGTATTCATGAAGCAGCCAAGAAAAAAGGAATAAAGCTTAAAGGGGCGAGAGTAGTCGTTCAAGGCTTTGGTAATGCCGGAAGCTTCCTTGCAAAGTTTATGCATGATGCAGGAGCAAAGGTGATTGGGATCTCTGATGCCTACGGTGGACTTCATGACAAAGATGGGCTGGATATTGATTATTTGCTGGATCGTCGGGATAGTTTTGGGACAGTTACGAAATTATTTAATAATACGATAACAAACGAAGAACTATTAGAGCTGGACTGTGACATTCTTGTGCCTGCAGCCATCGAGAATCAGATCACAGAGAAGAATGCTCACAACATAAGAGCAAGCATTGTGGTAGAGGCAGCGAACGGACCGACAACCTTGGAAGCAACGAAAATCCTCACCGAGCGTGGGATTTTACTGGTTCCTGATGTGTTAGCATCATCGGGTGGGGTGACGGTTTCTTACTTTGAATGGGTGCAAAATAATCAGGGGTATTACTGGTCTGAAGAAGAAGTGGAAGAAAAATTGGAGAAGATTTTGGTCAGCTCCTTTAACAATGTATACGAAACTTCCCAGTCCAGAAGAGTCGATATGAGACTCGCCGCATATATGGTAGGGGTAAGAAAAATGGCCGAAGCATGCCGGTTCAGAGGTTGGATTTAATTCTAGTCAAGGATGAGATGGATGACATCTCATCCTTTTTCAATTCTATATAAACACGTTTTACAATAATTTGAGCAGAAATTAGAAACCATACTACTGACATGGATCATGAGGTTCGAGTGCTTCCTTTTGACCAAATCATAATCTTATTCCATAATAATTGGGTAGAAACCATTTTAACATCTGAAGTGAACGAACGTAAATTACCATTCAGATAGAGGAATTGAAGGAGTGTCTGAATTTGAAAATGGAAGAATGCATTATTGTAGGTGGGGGACCGTGTGGGCTTTCTGCTGCTATTAGTTTAAAAGAAAAGGGAATCGATCCTTTAATCATTGAAAAAGGGAATATCGTGAATGCCATTTACCACTATCCCACTCATCAAACGTTTTTCTCATCAAGTGAGAAGCTTGAAATTGGCGACGTTCCTTTTGTTATTGAAGAACACAAACCAAGGCGGAATCAAGCACTTGTGTATTATCGTGAGGTAGCGAAGCGGAAGGAATTAAGAATCAATCGATTCGAAACCGTTCATAAGGTGGAGAAGCAAGACGGCCGTTTTTCCGTTTCCACCTCAAAGGGAACGTATGAAAGTAAATCAATTGTCATTGCGACCGGTTACTATGATCATCCCAATTATTTAGAGATTCCAGGAGAGAAATTAGAGAAAGTCTTTCATTATTTTAAAGAAGCACATCCCTTTTTTGACACAGATGTGGTTGTGATTGGAGGGAAGAACTCAGCGGTTGATGCAGCACTTGAATTGAATAAAGCGGGAGCAAGGGTAACCGTACTATACCGGGGAAGTGAGTACTCAAAGAGTGTGAAGCCCTGGATTCTCCCTAACTTTGATGCGCTTGTCAGGAATGGCGAAGTAACGATGGAATTCAACGCGTGTGTAGAGGAAATTGCAGAGGACTCTGTTATTTACAATGTAAAGGGTGAGAAAAAAGAAATCAAAAATGACTTTGTGTTTGCCATGACAGGTTATCACCCGGATCATAGCTTCCTGACGAAAATGGGAATAGATATTGACAAAGAAACAGGACGACCTTCTTTTCATCAAGAAACGATGGAAACGAATGTAGAAGGAATTTATATTGCAGGTGTCATTGCTGCGGGAAACAATGCCAATGAGATCTTTATTGAAAATGGTCGTTTGCATGGCGGATTGATCGCTGAATCCATTACTCAAAAAGGGAAGTGACAAAAGAAAGAGGCTCTGCTGTGAGCCTCTTTCTTTCATGATGGTTGCTTATGTTCCTGATGAAAGACAACCTTAATTTTTGAAAATCGTTTCTAATTCTTTAATGTCACCGGTTTGGGACAGAGCCACCATTAACTTGATTCTTGCCTTTTGTCCATTAAGACCATTTGAGAAGATAACCCCTTTTTCTTTCAGTTGTTTCCCCCCTCCTGAATAGCCGTATATATCCTGGACAATGCCATTAAAGCATCTCGAAACCAATACAACCGGGATATTAGCAGCTAACAGCCCATTAATTCCATCGACCGTATCAGGCGGGAGATTCCCTTGCCCTAATGCCTCGATTACAACCCCATCGTACTGTAAGTCTTTTATGGCAACTAATAAGCCTGAATCCATTCCGGCATATGCTTTGATCAGGGTAACCCTCTTGGAAATGTCGCAAACCTGATAATGCTCATTTGATGTTGGCTGGTGATGAAAAAGAACGCCTCTTTTGGTCACAATCCCGATTGGGCCATACTGTGGACTTTGAAAGGTAGATACATTGCTTGTGTGAGTTTTGGTCACGTTCTTAGCAGAGTGGATTTCGTCATTCAGGACGACTAAAACCCCTTTGTTCATGGATTTGTCATCAGCAGCTACCCGAACGGATGAAATAAGGTTATACAGACCGTCCGCTCCAATCTCATTACTTGATCTCATTGCCCCTGTAACGACAAGGGAGACTGGAAGAGAAAGGGTTAAATCCAGGAAGTAGGCAGTTTCTTCGAGGGTATCTGTTCCGTGGGTAATGACGACTCCGTCAAATGATTTTTCCCTGTATTTCGTTTCGATTATATCTTTTAATTGCTGCATATGCTCCGGTGTGATATGAGGAGAAGGCAGATGAAATGCTTCTAAGACCGTTAAATTTGCTAAATTCGATACGATGGACGTTTGTACGGAAAGGGGATTTTCCTTCCCTGGAGTGACTGCTCCCGTCTGTTCGTCTTCCATCATAGAGATGGTACCGCCTGTATGTATAACCAAAATATCTTTCTTCATCATTCATTCCTCCAACCAAATAAATTCCTGTTTCCATTCCTACATTAACATGATACGATTAAGAAAACAGAAAGAAAAGAGGACTTTTTTATGCTGGTGATTTTATCAGCGGGTATAGCACCAGGATTAGCATTGCTAAGTTACTTTTATTTGCGGGATGAATATGAGGCAGAACCTATTACGCTAGTTTTCAAAACCTTTATGTATGGGGCCATTATTACCTTTCCTATTATGTTTTTACAATATGTTTTAGAAGTGGAAGGAATCATTGATTCAAATTGGTCGACGGCATTTATTTCTTCCGGTCTTTTAGAGGAATTTTTCAAATGGTTTATTTTAATGTTTGCGATCTTCCAACATGTTGATTTTAATGATCCTTACGACGGCATTATCTATGGTGCAAGTGTGTCACTTGGATTTGCTACTACTGAAAATATTTTGTATTTGGTTGCTAACGGTGTTGAACATGCATTTGGAAGAGCGATCCTGCCTGTTTCAAGTCATGCGTTGTTCGGTGTCATTATGGGATATTACTTAGGAAAAGCAAAGTTTTCCTCCAGGGAAGAAAGGCATAAGTGGCTTTTCATTGCGATTTCTTTGCCCCTACTGTTACACGGAACATATAATTACATCTTTCTAGCCGAGAAAAACTGGATCTATTATATGGTACCGTTTATGTTTTTCTTATGGTGGCTTGGTTTGAAGAAAGTGAAAAGTGCTCATCGATTGACAGAAAAAAAATACACGGGTACTGATTTCGAAAAAGAAATTATTTAAAAGGACGCTTTTTATTTAAAGCGTCTTTTTTGCATTTTCAAATCCCTGATTTCTCCTTCGTAACAAAAAACCGCCTTTAGCAAAGACGGTTCTATAAAATATTTACTTGTACGCAGCTGCCAGGTCGGTTTTAGGTGCTTCTTTCCGTTTCACTTCATCAATTTTATTCACGAACATTTGAAACACTTTTCTTTTTTCATCCAACTCGCGTATGTATTCCTTAAGTTCATTGTACTTTTCTTCAAAAGGCTTATGATACATTTCCCTGATATTTTCAATGATTTCCTCATTCACGGTTGATTGAATGACTTGCTTAGTGATGCCGTACTTATAGGAATATACCTTCAGTTCCTTCTTTATCTCTTCATAGTCAGTATTAATCTGATCCAGCACCTCTGAAATATCATCTTTCCACTCATCCAATGACTTCGCTAAATAGTCCTCCATCATGACCTCCCCCTTCAATTCCGGATTTATTTGAAGTAATCCTCATTCTATTATAACTCTGAATGTTTACATGGCTTTTGCTGGGACATTACAGAGTCTTATCAAAGGTGTGGTAGGTTGTTTTCTAATTTTTATTATTCACTTGTATAAAATGGGAGCCTCTACAAAAACTAGAGTTAATGTTAATTGAAGATATGGAGGTTAAGGCATTATGAATAGTCGTTTCAAATTGATTTCTACTTCAGTCGTCATGGTGCTTATGTGTTCTCTTTTTATGATTTCCTCTGAAGGAGAGAAGGCAGACGCTTTTACAAATCAAGTGATACAACATGGCGCAACAGGTGAGGATGTAATCGAGCTTCAATCCAGACTTCAATATATCGGGTACTATAACGGTGACATTGATGGAGTATTTGGGTGGGGCACATATTGGGCTCTAAGAAACTTTCAATATGAATTCGGACTTCCCATTGATGGTTTGGCAGGAGCGAAAACGAAAGAAAAACTGGTGAAAGCCTCAAAGTATAACAAGCAGTTTGTAAAAAAACAAATTGAAAAAGGCAACAATTTCAGCCATTATGGCGGAACAGATTTAAACAAACAAAAAGGTCCTGGCGGCGGGGGGGCTGAAGGCGGAACATCCGGTGGGAAAGCAGCTCCTCAAAAGAAGCCTGCACCAAAGCAGGCACCGACTCCATCCAAGCCAACGGCAGTGAACACTCCTAATGGATTTTCACAAAACGACATTCAATTGATGGCAAATGCCGTATATGGAGAAGCCCGTGGTGAGCCGTATGAGGGACAAGTTGCAGTAGCGGCCGTTATTCTCAATCGGATAGACAGTTCTGCATTCCCGAACACAGCCGCAGGTGTCATTTTTGAACCTGGTGCCTTTACAGCTGTAGCAGATGGCCAGATATGGTTAACACCAAATGAACAAGCGAAAGAAGCGGTTTTAGATGCCATAAACGGCTGGGATCCTTCTTCAAGTGCTCTCTATTATTTTAACCCTGTGACAGCAACTAGCAAGTGGATTTGGTCACGTCCACAAATCAAGAAAATAGGAAAGCACATATTCTGTAGTTAAAGAGGTGAAGTAAATTGCTACGTGTCATTTTAATAACGGTGCTCGTCCTTGGTGTTGCAGGAACCGCATTCTGGGGATACCAAGAGCATCAGGAGAAAAATGCGATATTAATCAACGCTGAAAACAACTATCAAAGAGCGTTCCATGAGTTAACTTATCAGGTAGATCTTGTTCACGATAAGATAGGTTCGACTCTTGCCATGAATTCAAGGAAATCATTGTCTCCGGCACTTGCCGATATATGGAGATTAACTTCTCAGGCGCACAGTGATGTAGGACAGCTTCCGTTAACACTTCTGCCGTTTAATAAAACAGAGGAATTCTTAAGTAATATTGGAGATTTCAGCTACCGGGTAGCAGTGAGGGATTTAGATAAGAATCCTTTAACGGATAAAGAGTATAAATCACTTGAAAATTTATATGAACAAAGTGCTGATATTCAGAATCAGTTAAGAAAGGTTCAACATCTGGTGATGGAGAACAACCTGAGATGGATGGATGTAGAGCTTGCTTTGGCGTCAGGAAATGAACAGGCGGATAACACCATTATCGATGGCTTTAAAACGGTTGAAAAGAATGTATCCGGATATGATGAAGCAAACTTTGGTTCTACAACATTTGTGAATACTGAGAAGAAAGACCAAAATTTTCAGAAGATTAAAGGGAAAGAGATTTCAAAGGATGAGGCCGTTTCGATCTTAAGAAAATATTCCGGTATAAGTGAAAAGACTGATGCAAAAGTTACGAAAAGTGGAAAAGGCTCTGACTATAAATTTTATAGTGTAACGATTGAAAAAGGGAAAACACACGCAAGTATGGATGTTACTCAAAAAGGTGGATATCCAATCTGGTATATTAACAATCGGGAAGTTCAGAAGCCAAAAATCAGTCTAAATAAAGCGGCAGAGAAAGCGACTGACTTCCTGAAGGATAACGATTTTGACAAATTAGAACTATTTGAAAGTGCACAGTATGACAACATTGGTATCTTCACCTATGTGACCGTATTGGATGGTGTAAGGATTTATCCGGACTCTGTTAAAATAAAGGTAGCATTAGATAATGGACAAATCGTCGGATTTGCTGCAGAAGAATATTTGAAGAATAATCATGATAGAGAAATCGGACAAGCGTCCATTACTCAAGCACAGGCTAAAGAAACGACTAACCCTAATCTTAAAGTAATGGAAGAACGTAAAGCCGTAATTGTGAATGATCTTAATGAAGAAGTGCTCTGCTACGAATTCCTAGGGATGCTGGGTAAGGATACCTTTAGAATATTCATCAATGCAAACACAGGAGAAGAAGAAAAAGTAGAGAAGCTCAGAAAAGCGGAACCGATTTATGAAGAAGTCGTCTAGCTTTTAGAGGGACGGACCTCCGTTATGGAGATCCGTCCCTTTTCTTTAGATGTAGAAAAATTCAGAATAGAGATTCAAAAAAATATGGAAAGGTGATGAATGTCATGCCATAATATAGATACATAAAATGGGAAAGTGGGAGTATTGTACTATGATAAAAGCAGGTACCACATTACAGTTGGAACCGATACATAATGATACATTTGAACGGTATAGGTGCCGGGTCGTTGAGATTGGCGAAGAAGGGCTTTATATCGATTACCCTATTCATACAAAAACAGAAAAAGCCGTTTTCTTAATAGATGGCACACAACTTAAAGCAAGCTTCAACGTTAATGAGCAGACGGTACTTATGTTTGAAACAGAAGTGAAGGGACGTAAACTATCCAAAATACCGATGATCCACATTCATTATCCAGGTGAGGAAGGTTTAGAAAAGGTCCAAAGAAGACAATTTGTCCGAGTAGAAGCGAACACAGATATCTCAATAAAAATAAACGATGGTTATTTTCCAACGATTACAGAGGATATAAGTGCAGGAGGATGCGCGGTATTGGTGAAAGAAGGAATGGAGCTGAAAAGTGGTTCTAACATATCTACGACCATCGTTTTGCCTATGCAAACGGGTGAGAACCAGTATGTAGAAATAGAAGGTAAAGTGATCCGCATCTGGGAAAAAAGTCGCAAAAAAATTGCAAGCATTGAATTTGTTCATTTAACTGAAAATCAACGACAGCTTATTTTAAGATTTTGCTTTGAAAGACAGTTGAACTTACGAAAAAAAGGGTTACTTGAATAAAATTCCATAATATACACATACTTTTTCTATAAATAGGAAAAAGGTGAGAACAATTAAATCCGTTGAGCGAATATTAATCAAATTAGTCATAATACATTTCATTTTATTAATAGCAGTCCAATTTGTTATCCATGAATTAAATATCCTTCCGGAGCTGAATAAAATCGTTTTTTATGAAGGCGTCGAAAAAATGGAGTACAGCGAAATAGTCGAAACCTTATCCGGTAAAGCAGGTAATTAGTTGCCTGCTCTTTTTTTTGAATAAAGATTCTTTCAACGTGGTGGGAGATTTATGTTAAAATAGGTAAGAAAATTATTAGGAAATTAAGTAGGTGGATTAGTTGAAGAAATTAAGAATTGCGATCGATGGTCCTGCAGCTGCGGGGAAAAGTACAGTGGCGAAAATTGTAGCAGGGAAATTATCTTATCTTTATATTGATACTGGGGCGATGTACCGTTCATTAACATATAAAGCTTTGAAACTGAATATAGACTTGCATGATGAAAATGGGTTGAAGGAATTATTAGCTCATACAAAAATCACGCTTGAACCGACTGATGATGGACAAATTGTATATGTAGACGGGGAAGATGTGACAGATGAAATCCGTCAAGCCGCCGTTACCAATTCAGTATCTCATGTGGCCGTCCATTCTCAAGTTAGAGAAGAGATGGTGAACAGACAACAACAGTTGGCTAAACAAGGTGCTGTTGTAATGGACGGAAGAGATATCGGGACCCATGTTATCCCCGACGCTGAAATTAAAGTGTTTTTACTGGCAAGTGTAGATGAAAGAGCCCAAAGAAGACATGAAGAAAACATTTCGAAAGGGTTCCCTTCAGATCTGGAACAATTAAAAGTAGAAATTGCCCGCCGTGACAAGATCGATTCAGAAAGAGAAGTGGCTCCCCTTAAGAAAGCGGACGACGCAACTGAAATAGATACGACTTCACTATCCATCCCTGAAGTAGTGGATCAAATTATGCTGTTAGTAGAAAGGAAAGGTTAATGTGAACTTGTATTCCTTTGCTAGAGGTCTCGTAAAATCGATTCTTTCCCCTCTCTATCGCATTGAGGTCAAAGGTTTGGAGCATTTCCCTAAAGAGGGGGGAGTCTTATTATGCACAAACCATATTGATAACTTAGATCCCCCGGTAGTGGGGATTTCAGCTCCCAGACCTGTTTCATTTATGGCTAAAGAAGAGCTCTTCAGTGTCCCGGTACTGGGTAAGCTATTACCCGATTTACGGGCATTCCCGGTGAAAAGAGGAATGAGTGACCGGGAAGCACTAAGGAAAGGTTTGCAGGTCCTTAAACAAGGAGATGTTTTAGGACTGTTCCCAGAGGGTACTAGAAGTAAGACAGGTAAAATAGGTAAGGGATTAGCAGGAGCAGGTTTCTTTGCTCTTCGTTCCGAGGCTTACGTTGTACCTTGTGCAATCATTGGACCCTATAAGCCTTTCAGGAAATTAAAGGTCGTATTCGGGCCGCCTATTGCTATGGAGGGCATTCGAGAACAAAAACTGAATGCAGAGAAAACAACTGAAATTATTATGCAGCACATTGAAAAACTAATACAAGAGCATGAATAATATGAGCTTTCTCGCTTGACAAAAAGTAGTATTTATTAGAAGTTAGTAGAAAGAATATTTTAAATTGTGAAGTCTCGCAATTATCAAAAATCTTTGCAGTCATGGATTAAGGAGGAGTACATAATGGAAGACATGAATGGAATTGAAGTGAAAAATCTTGAAATCGGTGAAAAAGTTAAAGGAACAGTCACTAAGGTCGAAGAGAAACAGGTCTTAGTCGACGTTCAAGATAGCAAAGTGGATGGCATCATTCCAATTAGTGAACTCTCAAGCCTTCATATCGAAAAAGCTTCTGATGTAGTCAGTGAAGGGGATGTACTTGAGTTAATCGTGACGAAAGTTGAAGAAGAACTTCTGGTTCTTTCTAAACGAAAAGTAGATGCTGAAAAAGCATGGGAAGAAATGAAGATTCGCTTTGAAAATGCCGATATCTTTGAAGCGGAAGTCAAAGATGTTGTGAAGGGTGGACTTGTAGTTGATCTTGGAGTTAGAGGATTTGTTCCTGCATCATTAGTCGAGGACTATTATGTTGAGGATTTCTCGGACTATAAGGATAAAACATTGACGTTCAAGATTGTGGAATTGGATCAGGAAAAAAATCGTCTAATCTTATCCCACCGCGCTGTTGTAGAAGCGGAAAAGCAACACCAGAAGAAGCAGCTTCTAACGGATATTGAATCTGGTGCTATTCTTGAAGGGACAGTTCAGCGTATCACAGATTTCGGAGCGTTCGTAGACATTGGTGGAGTAGATGGATTGGTGCATATCTCCCAACTTTCCCATGAACACGTTGAAAAGCCTTCTGACGTAGTCACTGAAGGACAAAAAGTACAGGTCAAAGTTCTAAGCGTCGATCGTGACAATGAACGTATTTCTTTATCCATTAAAGAAACCCTGCCAGGACCTTGGAGTAATATTTCAGAGAAGGCACCTAAAGGCAGTGTTCTGGACGGTGTGGTTAAACGCTTAGTTTCATATGGAGCATTTGTAGAAGTGTTACCTGGTGTTGAAGGTCTTGTTCACATCTCTCAAATTTCACATAAGCATATCGGTACACCGCACGAAGTCCTTCAGGAAAACCAAGAAGTACAAGTAAAGGTATTGGATGTAAATGAGAATGATCAACGTTTATCTTTAAGCATCAAATCTCTTGAAGAAAAAGAGGAAGAAATAACTGATTACCAAATGCCTGAAGAAAATACAGGTTTCCAATTAGGTGAAATGATTGGTGACAAATTAAAAGATCTTAAGTAATGGTGATGAATAGTGACAAGAGCCCAAAGAAAGCAAGACCACATTAATTACGCTTTATCAACTGGTCAACAACGAAGAACAGGTTTTGATGAAGTTGCTTTTGTCCACCAAAGCTTACCGAATATAGCAGTGGATGAAGTTCATCTACAGGCAGAGATTGGCGAACTTAATTGGAGTTCGCCAATTTTCATAAATGCTATGACAGGCGGCGGTGGGGAATCAACTTCTAAAATCAATGAAGAATTAACGATTCTTGCACGGGAAACAGGTCTGGCCATTGCTGTCGGATCTCAAATGTCCGCACTGAAAGACCCTTCTGAACGAAAAACGTACGAAATCGTTCGTCAGCATAATCCAAATGGCATCGTTTTTGGGAATTTGGGAAGTGAAGCAACCGTTCAACAGGCAAAAGATGCCGTAGAGATGATTAGAGCCGATGCGTTGCAAATCCACTTGAATGTCATACAAGAATTAACCATGCCCGAAGGTGACAGGGACTTCAGAGGGGCCATGGACAGAATACAGGAGATCGCTGAAAGTATTCCAGTACCTGTGATTGTGAAAGAAACAGGTTTTGGTATCAGTAAAGAGGCTGCAGAATCCTTGTCCCACTCGAACATTTCAGCCATTGATGTGGGGGGATTCGGTGGTACCAACTTCTCAAAAATCGAAAATCAACGCAGAAAAAGAATGTTGGAATTCTTCGATGATTGGGGTATACCTACTGCCATTTCTATTGCCGAAAGTCATGCTACATCCAGGAAGCCGGTTCTTGCTTCAGGTGGTGTCCAAAATAGCTTAGATATCGTTAAGTCTCTAGGATTAGGAGCGTCTGCAGTAGGAATGGCAGGAATCATTCTCAAGCAGCTATTAGACTCAGGACTTGAGGACACCATTGAAGAAGTGAATCAAATTCATACGGATATTAAGTTCCTTATGAGTGCGCTGGGGTGCAGGCGTCCAGAAGATCTTCACAGCGTACCACTCGTGTTGTCAGGCGACGTGTTTCATTGGCTGGACGTTAGAGGGTTGAATCCTGCAAGCTATAGCAATAGAACGTTTAATAAGTAAAAAGAACGAATTCTCTTTTGAGAATTCGTTCTTTTTTTGTTGCTTGATATTAGCTGTGGATTTTGGGTATTTTTGTAAATAGGCTGAATTAACCCATAAAACGGCTGGATTTTTGTTAAAATCGGCCGGATTCCTGCCCAATTCCGCTGGATTATCATTCAAAATGGCCGGATTTTTTAGTATTTCGGCTGAATTATCGTTTGTTTACAAGACATCAGCCGAAAATTCAAAAGCGCCTTTCTGGCATGTTCGCCTTATGCTTGTCGCCTCTACCAAGCCGCCTCCGCTTTTCTGGTTACCGCTGTCCTTTTTTGGCTTCTTCCGGTCCTTGCAGGCTTGTTGCTCCGTTGTAGTGCAAGGCCTGGTCCCTGTCTGATTCGACTCGTTTGCTTTGTTTTAGTTTCTTTTCTTGACGATCTTTACCCATTATAAACACCTCCCTTTCTTATTTTTTCTTTGAGAAAATGATTCATACATGAATGAGTTACATAAAAATTTTCCATAATGTAGATAATAGGAGGGAGTGAATGATGGTGGATGGGATTCTGTATTTATGGCTGATTTGGGGAATTTGGATTTTTACGACGTTTATGATGAATAAGACACACCCATATCGTTTCCATTATTCCTTCATTTGTTTAGTGTTAATATGCGTGTTTCCATATGGATTGAAAGTAAGTTATGTGGAGGTTGCCGTACCGGTTATTGTTTTAGGACTAATTTGTATCCATTACATAAGAATTCTTAGTTTGAAAGATAAATTATATATGCTTGTAGCCATTCTGGCGATGGGGATGCTTTATGCGGGCATTGGGTTATTGGCTATTTATGATCCTGTTCTCATGTTCTTGGATCGAGATCTTATAATGGCTGTATCACTTGCTTTCCTGAGTATTCTCTTCTATACCTCGTCTTCATTTATGCTCCGGATGATCGCTATTGCCGGGAGCAGTATTGTGGGTGAAGTCTTTATGAGCATCCCATTAAAGAATATAGGATTTCTATATCCCATCGGTGGACCTGTTTACCTCGATGTCCTGGCTATTTCAACTGGAATTCTCTTAGCGATTAAGTTGTTTGAAGAAATAAATCAGTTATTCAACATCAAAGTACAAACAAACAAAGGGGAAATGAAGAATCTATGAATGAGTATGTGTATCCGGTCATCTTCGGAGTAGTAGTTGGGACATTAACCAGAATCTATATGCTGCGTACAGACTATCGCCAATATCCCACTTATTTGCATGGGAAGATTATACATATTGCTCTTGGATTTATTGCGGCTGGCTTAGGTACCATCGCGATTCCTGCATTACTGGAGGAGAACTTCACGGCGATTACTTTCTTAACCGTCGCTGCGTCTCAATTTCGGGATGTGCGAAATATGGAAAGGAACACATTGACAGAGTTGGATGCATATGAACTTGTTCCTAGAGGGGCTACATACATCGAGGGGATTGCCGTAGCCTTTGAAAGCCGTAATTATCTGGTTATTTTCACTTCGCTGTTAGCCACTTTAGCTTATATTGTCTTTAATTTCTATGTAGCGTTGCTGATCAGTGTGATATGTATGTTGGCTGCCCATAAACTAATGGCTGGAGGCAGATTGAAGGATATCGTTAACATTGAATATGTGAAGCCTCATTTCGATGGGGCAGGACTTTACGTTGATAATATCTACATTATGAATATTGGATTAAAGGTAAGACAAGAAGAAATTTTAAAGTATGGAATGGGGTTTGTTCTTTCCCCAAAATCATTCGATGCCAGATCGACGGTAGCGAATCTAGGTCAAAGGCAAGCGATTCTTCATGATATGTCTACTTCCTTGGGGATATTCAAAGATTCAGGAACACCGGCTTTAACGCCATTGGCCAAGAGGGATTTAGACGATGGTCGAATAGGTGTATTCGTCCTCCCGCAGCGAAAGGATGTAGAGAAAGCGATTGCCATCCTTGGGCAGGTGCCGACATTGGAAAATGCGATAAGAATGCCGTCAGAATCGAAGGCGAATCAGGAGGGTGGTAAATTAGAATGAGTACAACGATCCAAAAATTCATACTCGCTACGGTTACGACATCACCTGAAAAAGTACCAAGTGGAACAAGCGTCTTTTATTGTAAAACAGATGAGGAATTGCAAAAGATCTGTGCGAATTTAGAGGCGATTCTCGATGGCATTGCCCATGAACTGGATGAAGGACTATTTATCATTGTAAAACATTGATTGCTAGTTTATTCTTTTATTGATAAAATAGTTAAGTTAGGGGGGACTGTCCCATAAGGAAACATTACCTTAAGGGCCAGTCCTTCTTATGCATAGCTCCAATTGATGATTGAAAAGGCATAAAAAGAGGAAATGTAAGAATAGGATAACCTTCTTACAGAAAGGGTGAATAACGTGACAAAACCAGTAGTAGCAATCGTAGGGCGTCCAAACGTTGGGAAGTCCACGATCTTTAATAGAATTGTTGGAGAAAGAATATCCATAGTTGAAGATGTACCTGGTGTAACAAGAGACCGTATATATAGTTCTGCTGAGTGGCTGACTCATGAATTTAACATTATAGATACAGGTGGGATTGAACTGGGGAATGAACCATTCCTCGATCAAATCAGGCAGCAGGCTGAAATCGCCATTGATGAAGCGGATGTGATTGTATTTTTAACGAATGGCCGTGAAGGGGTGACAGCTGCAGATGAAATTGTAGCCAAGATCCTTTACCGCTCTAAGAAACCGATCGTATTAGGGATTAATAAAATTGACAATCCCGAAATGAGGGAAATGATTTATGATTTTTACTCCCTTGGATTTGGGGAGCCGTATCCAATTTCAGGTTCTCATGGTCTTGGGTTAGGAGACCTTCTTGATGATGTTGTGAAAAACTTTAAACAAGAAGAAGAAGAGGACTATGCAGAAGATGTGATCAAATTTTCATTAATTGGTCGTCCGAATGTTGGGAAATCTTCCCTGGTTAACGCCTTATTGGGAGAAGAGCGTGTGATTGTGAGTAATGTTGCAGGAACGACGCGGGATGCCATTGATTCCTCCTACACGTATGATGGACAGGATTATGTCATCATTGATACTGCAGGCATGAGGAAAAGAGGTAAAGTGTATGAAACCACTGAAAAATACAGTGTGTTAAGAGCTCTTAGAGCAATTGAACGTTCCGATGTCGTCTTAGCTGTCATTGATGGAGAAGAAGGGATTATCGAGCAGGATAAAAAAATTGCCGGGTATGCTCATGATGCAGGTCGCGCAATCGTGATCGTCGTGAACAAATGGGACGCCGTTGATAAAGACGAGAAAACCATGAACAAATGGGAAAAGAACATCCGAGAACATTTTCAATTTCTTGATTATGCTCCAATCGTTTTTCTATCTGCCAAAACAAAGAAGCGCATTCATACTTTACTGCCAATCATTAATACGGCAAGTGAAAATCATGCACTACGAGTACAATCAAGCGTATTGAATGAAGTAGTCATGGATGCAGTAGCAATGAATCCTACTCCTACAGATAATGGTAAGCGACTCAGAATCTACTACGCGACGCAAGTGGCTGTGAAGCCTCCGACATTCGTGGTATTTGTGAATGACCCTGAATTAATGCACTTCTCATACGAACGATTCTTGGAAAATAGAATACGTGATGCATTTGGATTTGAAGGAACTCCTATTCGTATTATTGCTCGCGCAAGAAAATAATAAGGTGGGTGTAAAAATGGAAAATTCAAAGAAAATAACGGTTGTTGGCGCAGGAAGCTGGGGGACGGCACTTGCGATGGTCCTGGCTGATAATGGACTGGAAGTAAGATTATGGGGACACAAAAAAGAACAGATTGATGAAATTAATACTCAACATACCAACGAAAAGTACCTGAAAGAGGTCAAGCTCCCGGACTCCATCAAGGGTTATCATGATCTTAGTGAGTCTTTAGATGGCGTTGATACGATTATTCTGGCTGTACCGACGAAAGCGATCCGCGGAGTATTGGGTCAAATTCAAGAGGTTCAACGTGCACCCTTAACCGTTGTTCATGTGAGTAAAGGGATTGAACCTGATTCACTTCTAAGAATCTCAGAGATGATTGAAGATGAAATGGACCCTGATAACTTACATACAGTGGTGGTATTGTCTGGACCCAGTCACGCTGAAGAAGTGAGTTTAAGACACCCGACGACTGTGACCGTTTCCTCTAAGGATATGAAAGCTGCTGAAGAGATTCAGGACTTATTCATGAACATGAATTTCCGTGTATATACGAATCCCGATATGCTGGGGGTTGAAATCGGTGGAGCCTTAAAGAATATCATAGCCCTTGCAGCCGGAATTACAGACGGATTGGGATATGGAGATAATGCAAAAGCCGCTCTTATAACGAGGGGACTTGCAGAAATAGCCCGTCTGGGAACCAAGATGGGAGCAAACCCATTAACATTTTCAGGTTTAACAGGCATCGGTGATCTGATCGTTACATGTACAAGCGTACATTCAAGAAACTGGAGAGCGGGAAACATGCTCGGTAAGGGTCATAACCTTGATGAGGTCCTGGACAACATGGGGATGGTCGTAGAGGGCGTACGCACAACGAAAGCTGCTCATCAGTTAGCAGACAAGTATGAAGTGAATATGCCCATTACCAACGCTTTGTATGATGTGCTATTCAATAAAGTAGAAGCGAAAGAAGCGGTAGACCACTTAATGGGACGTGGAAAGACAAACGAAATGGAAGACCTCGTGAACATTCTTGGAGAGCGATTAAATTAACCTGATTCTTTTACGATAGAAGGCATGACTAAATATTCTTTCGAAACAATGAATTAATCTTGGAATAATAGGCATTCGAGGATGCGAACCACACCCCTGTTGCATACACTGTCATGAATATATACAGCTTTGCCTATGGATGGGTAGGTCTCGCTTTGTTTAGAGCAGCTCAAGTATTTTGACATCAGTTCAATGATGCTAAAATACTTGGGAAGCTCTTTTTTTTGATAATCTCTGCCCGGGGAAGTCCGTATAGGTACATCTTGAGGTTTTGTAACAGATTATTGAACAACCATTCTTTTCTATTCTTTTGTAAAAATCTTATGATATAATACATTCGATAACTGGAGGGATGTATGATGGATTCAATGATGAAGATGTGGATTTCGTTTGCATCGATGGGATTCATGTTTTTTGCCATATTAACGATCTATTTTAGCAGGTATAAGATCAAGCAGAGATTCCTGCGTTTTATTACAGCATTCATGGCATATATAATGATGATTGCCGGCGGACTTATGATGATCTATATTGTATTTAGTGGACCGACCAATTAGGTTGCGGTCCGATTGAAAGGACGTTTTCAGATTGAAACGCTTAGGTTTAATTGCATTTATTCTTATTTTAACTATAAGTATTCTTTCGGGATGTATGTACCCTGAGGAAAAGCTTAGTCAGAACCAGATCCCTTATGAAACGCAGGTGAAGGCTGTACAAGATGCGGTCGTAACCTATCAGAAGGACAATAATGGGTTGCTGCCAATTAAGACCCGAGACCAGGATACACCCATTTATCAGAAGTATCCGATTGATTTCAGAAAGCTTTCACCTCAGTACTTAGCGGAGATTCCAGGAAATGCTTTCGAAAACGGTGGGGTTTTTCAATATGTTCTGACTGACGTGGAGGAAGATCCTCAAGTCAAGATTTTTGATCTGCGGCTGGCTGAACAAATAAGGGAATTGAAAATCAGAATAGAAGCTCAAGGCTACCCGCCATTTAAAGAGGAAGTAGCCAATAATGTCTATACATTGAATTATAAAGAACTGGGGTATGATGGTGATGTGTATGTAAATAGCCCCTACTCAAACAAGAACCTTCCCCTTGTCATCAATGGTGACGGTGACATATTTGTAGATTACTCAATGGACTTATTTGAACAGATTAAATCGACTGATAAAGAACTAAAACCTGGTGAAGATATCCGGAATTTACTTGTTGAGGACACTTTTTTTGTCCCAGCTTATTCTTTACCTTATACGGTAGATGAAAATAACGAACCTGTCTTTATGACAAAATAGGCATAACCCTTTCCTTACAAAATATATTGTAAGGGAAGGGTTATTATTTTTATGTCATCCTTTATAGGGAAATTTCATCAAAACTAATGATCATAAATGCTAAAGACATAATAAATTTTTATACTTTTAATCATAAGGGGGGAAAAAAAGCATATTAATAGTCATAAGTCATTGGGACAACATCATAAATATAGATTGAGAGACAGAATACACGGATGAAACATCCCTGGAATATAAGATGGGAGGGAATCTCTTGGAAAGAGTCGATCTATTTAAGGACATTGCCGAAAGAACAGGCGGAGATATCTATTTAGGTGTGGTAGGAGCAGTTAGAACAGGAAAATCAACATTCATCAAGAAGTTCATGGAACTTGTGGTCCTTCCTAACATAGCCAGTGAGTCAGAACGTGCAAGAGCGCAGGATGAATTACCCCAAAGTGCAGCAGGCAGGACCATCATGACGACAGAACCGAAGTTTGTTCCTAATCAAGCCATCTCTGTTCACGTCGATGAAGGCCTCGAAGTGAATATTAGATTGGTAGATTGTGTGGGATATACGGTCCCGGGTGCTAAAGGGTACGAGGATGAAAATGGACCTAGAATGATCAATACCCCATGGTATGAAGAGCCTATACCATTCCATGAAGCGGCCGAAATCGGTACGCGTAAAGTCATCCAGGAACATTCCACGATCGGGGTTGTGGTGACAACCGACGGTTCCATCGGGGAAATTGGCAGAGGCGATTACATCCAAGCGGAAGAGAGAGTCATCGAGGAACTGAAAGAAGTAGGTAAACCATTTATCATGGTCATTAACTCGGCGAGACCTCATGCTCCTGAGACAGAAGACCTAAGAGTGAAACTTCAAGATAAATATGACATTCCAGTTCTCGCCATGAGTGTGGAGAGCATGAGAGACTCAGATGTCCTCAACGTGTTAAGAGAAGCACTATTTGAATTCCCGGTACTTGAAGTGAATGTGAATCTTCCAAGCTGGGTAATGGTTCTGAAAGAAGAGCACTGGCTAAGACAGAACTATCAGGAAGCTGTGAAAGAAACGGTTAAGGATATTAAACGACTGCGGGATGTGGATCGTGTTGTTCATTACTTCAGTGATTTTGATCATATCGAACGGGCAGGGCTTGCCGGCATTGATATGGGGCAAGGGATTGCAGAAATTGACCTGTACGCCCCTGACGAACTGTATGATGAAGTACTGAAGGAGATTGTAGGGGTGGAAATTCGCGGGAAAGATCATCTCCTGGAATTAATGCAGGACTTCGCTCATGCAAAAGCGGAATACGACCAGGTTTCAGATGCATTGAGAATGGTGAAGCAGACGGGGTATGGCATCGCAGCGCCTTCGTTAAATGATATGAGTCTGGATGAACCGGAAATCATCAGACAGGGTTCCAGATTCGGAGTCAGCTTGAAAGCAGTAGCACCATCCATCCACATGATCAAAGTGGATGTACAGTCCAAGTTCGAACCGATTATCGGTACAGAAAAACAGAGCGAAGAACTGGTGCGCTATTTAATGCAGGATTTCGAAGATGACCCGCTATCCATCTGGAATTCCGATATATTCGGCAGAAGCTTAAGTTCCATTGTAAGAGAGGGGATCCAAGCGAAACTTTCCTTAATGCCTGAGAATGCAAGATATAAACTCAAAGATACGTTGGAAAGAATCATCAACGAGGGATCGGGTGGATTGATCGCCATCATATTATAAATGTCTTTTGACCTTCTTAGGAGGGTCTTTTTTTGTTTTGTTTCTTTGAAATCTTTCATTTTTATATTAAACCTCTGAATTTTTTTGTGAGATTCCTGCTTTTAATTGCTGATTTTCACATTGTATATTTATAAATTTGTAGCTGGGATGATAAAGGTGTAAAAAAGCAGAGGGAGGTCCTTAAACCTTGATGTATATAGGTTTAGGGCATGTGGATTTCAGGACGTTGCAACCAGATGGATATTCATTATAGATGAAAATAGGGGAGTCGATGTTTAAGGGATTTCAAGGTTGGGAAGTAAGATAGAGTACCCAATGAGGAGAGGGTATTAGTTGCAGTCATCGAAAAGAAGTGATAGGTTGAATAGACGGCAAGAATAAAGGGCTTTGAAGGGATTCTATTACATTTGTGTTTCAAATAAGAAAAGATTCCCATTATTTCTTGATTTGTTCTTGCTAAGGTTAATCTATTGTGATAATCTTTTAACAGAATTGTTGTTGAATATTGATTCAGCAACGTTTTCAAGCGTTTTTTCTACACTTTATGTATAGAATTCGCTAAACTTGTTTACTAATGATATTAAAGTAAATGAATCATGACTGAGACATTTCCTTGGGAGGAGGTGAATGGCATGAACAAGACAGAACTAATCAATGCTGTTGCAGAAGCTGCTGAGCTATCTAAGAAGGACGCTACCAAAGCGGTTGACGCTGTTTTCGATACAATTCAAGATTCACTTGCAAACGGTGATAAAGTACAATTAATCGGATTCGGTAACTTCGAAGTACGTGAGCGTGCAGCCCGTAAAGGTCGCAACCCACAAACAGGTGAAGAGATCGAAATCTCAGCTAGCAAAGTACCTGCTTTCAAACCAGGTAAAGCGCTTAAAGAAGCTGTAAAATAATTACATACTTTGAGCGTATAGAAAAGGTCGCATATTTATGCGGCCTTTTTTGCTATTCATTTATAGTTTGGTTATTTCTCCTTAAAATATGTACGAAGTATTATTCCTTTAAAGGAAGTTTTATATTATTATAAAACTTCTAAAGCACTAGTCTTTGATGACATTATAGGCTTGTGCTAATATTAACAATGTTACTATTTCTTTAAGTATTTTAGGAGGACAACATAATGGCACAAGTCAATCATGGCCAAATAGAAGAAGCAGTTCGATTAATATTAGAAGCTATTGGAGAGAATCCTAATAGAGAAGGTTTATTAGATACACCAAAGCGTGTGGCGAAAATGTATGCAGAAGTATTTTCGGGAATCGGTCACGATCCGAAAGAATACTTTGAAACAATATTCAGTGAAGAGCATGAAGAACTGGTGCTTGTGAAGGATATTCCTTTTTATTCGATGTGTGAACACCACTTGGTACCTTTCTACGGAAAAGCTCATGTAGCATATATTCCCAGAAACGGAAGAGTGGCCGGACTTAGTAAACTGGCAAGGGCCGTTGAATCTGTTGCTAAACGACCTCAGCTGCAAGAAAGAATCACTTCGACAGTGGCTGATACGATCATGGAAACCCTTGAGCCTTATGGTGCAATGGTAGTGGTTGAAGCTGAGCATATGTGCATGACAATGAGAGGTGTAAAGAAGCCTGGTTCAAGTACAGTGACAACTGCGGTAAGGGGCTCGTTTAAAGAAGACCCTCAAGCACGAAGCGAAGTTCTTTCTTTTATAAAGAATTAGGAGTGAGCTAAGGATGAATTCAAATGATTATATTGTGATTAAGGCGATTGAAGATGGTGTGAACGTGATCGGGCTGACAAGAGGGACAGATACCAGATTTCATCATTCAGAAAAGCTTGATAAAGGTGAAGTCATGATTGCTCAGTTTACAGACCATACCTCTGCGATTAAAGTTAGAGGAAAAGCAACCATCGTTACAAGTTACGGTGAAGTCGAAAGTGATAACAAGAAATAATCCTCTGGGCATTTACGTTCCAGAGAAGATACAGGTGGGACTGACTATGGGTAGTTGAACTTCGTAGTCGTCCCCTTTGTTATACTAAAGCTAAATAGGGAGGGCAAGAGCAAGACTGATTCCCTATTGTTGAGGATTTTATGGTATAATATCTATTGCTGAAATTTTTAGACTGATACATAGTAGAAATGGGGATTAAAGGGTATGAAATTCATTGATTGTAACCATCAAGCGAATATCATTCATCAATACATAGAAGAGCAGTTGCATCACTCTTACTTAAAGGAGTATATCGATCAGCCTTACATTGATCGGGATCGGATTTATTTCCTGCTCCTTCCTTTTGTAAGTGGGGGACGGACCTTGAATAAAGAAGTTGTACAGTGGATTTCGACTGCCATGCTATTGCAGATAGCCCTTGATACCCATGAAAAGGTTACAATCTCTGAGCTTGATCCATTGAAAGAGAGGCAGCTTACGGTACTTGCAGGAGTATACTTCAGCAGCCTTTACTATAAAATCCTTGCCGACACAGATGATGTGGATCTTATCGCAGTATTAGCCAAGGCGATAAAAGAAATCAACGAAAGCAAAATTTCCATTTATAAAGAGGAACATCAAAACCTTGATGGGCTAATGTCAAGCTTGAAGACAAGAGAATCAGCGATCGTTTCAAAATTCTTTCGTTTTTTTGAAGATGACAAATGGATCCGGATTGTAGAGCAAGCCCTTTTATACAAGAAGCTCGTTCAAGAAAGAATTTGTATAGAGCACTCACAGAATACGAGCTTTATAAAAGCGTTGTCGACTTTAACGTTCGAATCAGCCAGTGAAACACCATCTTTAAAGCTAACGAAAGAAGAGTCCAGACATTTGCTTTCAAGGGTGGATAAATTAATTTCCTCAACGAAGAAAACCATTCAAACACAGTTAGAGAACATAGAACCGGTAACACCATATTTTAAAAAGCTGATTGTAGAGCTATTACCTTATGCTGAGCCTGAACCTATGACCAAACTATATGCGGAAGAAGGGTAAATCGAAATGCAGCAGTCCAAAGAACAAAAAGTCCACGGAGTATTTGAAAAAATATATTCCAATTATGATAAGATGAATTCGGTAATCAGTTTCCAACAGCATAAAAAGTGGAGAAAAGATACCATGAAGCATATGGATGTGAAGCCAGGCTCAAAGGCACTGGACGTTTGCTGTGGAACGGCGGATTGGACGTTAGCGATAGGAGAGAAAGTCGGAGAAACGGGCAAGGTAGTGGGGCTGGATTTCAGCCAAAATATGCTTTCTATTGGTGAAGAGAAAGTGAAACGATCCCCCTTGAACAACATTGAGCTGATCCATGGAAATGCAATGGAGCTGCCTTTTGACGATAATACCTTTGATTATGTCACGATTGGCTTTGGCTTACGGAATGTTCCGGACTACCTCCACGTCTTAAAAGAAATGAATCGTGTAGTGAAACCAGGAGGGATGGCTGTTTGCCTTGAAACCTCTCAACCAACCATGCTCGGTTTTAAACAGATGTATTACGCATACTTTCGTTTCGTGATGCCACTGTTCGGAAAGATCTTTGCCAAGAGCTTTAATGAATATTCATGGCTTCAGGAATCAGCCAGAGATTTCCCAGGGATGAAGGAGCTTGCTGATATGTTTGAAGAAGCCGGCTTTAAAGATATACATGTGAAACCATATAGTGGCGGAGTGGCTGCCATGCATTCAGGCAGAAAGTAAGAAATTCGTAAATTAGGTGGAAAAACTATGAAGCTAAACAGGATGTATTCGTTTCTAAAAACGGATATTGATGAAATTGAAAAGGAACTGGAAGTTGCGATTGAGTCAGAATCACAACTTTTACAAGAGGCATCCCTTCACCTTCTGCAAGCAGGTGGTAAAAGAATCAGACCTGTTTTTGTCTTGCTCTCTGCAAAATTCGGACAATATGATATTAACATTGTGAAAAATGTAGCAGTGGCTTTGGAGTTAATTCATATGGCATCCCTTGTTCACGATGACGTGATCGATGATGCAGAGTTAAGAAGAGGAAAACCAACGATTAAAGCTCAATGGGACAACCGTATTGCCATGTACACCGGAGATTACATCTTTGCACGAGCTCTCGAGTATATGACGAATATTAAAGCGCCTGAAGCACATCAAATACTTTCACACACCATTGTTGAAGTATGTAAGGGTGAAATCGCTCAAATAAAAGATAAATATCGATTTGATCAAAATCTGAGGGATTACCTCCTTAGAATCAAGCGGAAAACGGCTCTGCTTATTGCTGTAAGCTGCCAGATCGGTGCCATTTCTTCCGGTGCCCCTGAAGAAATTCATCGTCGCTTATACCGATTTGGTTATAATGTGGGAATGAGCTTTCAGATTACAGATGATATTTTAGATCTTACAGCAAGTGAGGAAGAACTGGGTAAGCCTGCCGGCAGTGACTTGTGGCAAGGTAATATCACCCTTCCGATTTTATATGCAATGGAAAACCCTGAACTTAAAACGAAGATTGAAAGAGTGAATGAATATACTTCTCCTGAAGAGATGAGAGAAATCATTTCGTCCATCTTAGCGACCGATGCCATAGATCGATCCCATCAGCTAAGTAGAATGTACTTAGACAGAGCGTTGGAAGATCTGGATCATCTCCCATACAACCGCGTGAAGAAAACATTGAAGAATATTGCAAACTTTATTGGCAAGAGAAAATATTAAGAAAATTTAAAATGGAAACGTTGCCAAAACCCCCAATCAGTGTTACTATTTTCGTGGGATGTCCTTAGGACTTCTATACATACATATTTAGGAGTGGGGAAGATGGAAAAGACATTTTTAATGGTAAAACCGGACGGCGTACAAAGAGGGTTAATCGGTGATATCGTATCACGTTTTGAAAAAAAGGGCTTTCAATTAGTAGGGGCAAAGCTGATGAGCATTTCAAATGAGCTTGCTGAAGAGCATTACGGTGAGCACAAGGAAAGACCATTCTTTGGAGAGCTTGTTGACTTCATTACATCTGGACCTGTATTTGCAATGGTTTGGCAAGGTGAAAACGTTATCACGACAGCTCGTGGAATGATGGGAGCAACAAACCCCAAGGATGCTGCACTTGGAACAATCCGCGGTGATTTCGGCTTGACAGTCGGAAAGAATATCATCCACGGATCTGACTCTGCCGAAAGCGCTGTTAGAGAAATCGGCTTATTCTTCAAAGAAGAAGAACTGGTAGAGTATTCTAAATTAATGAACGAGTGGGTTTATTAATATCTGTTAAACAAATAAGATTTTTTAGGGCAAGTCGTGATAAGGCGACTTGCCTTTTCTATTGAATAGGATTTAACTTTTCTGTATAGCGTTCGATATAATACATATAGTCTTATACCTTTAATGTAGCAAAGTGAGTGGGTCCTTATGTCAAATGATTATCTGGAATTTATTCAAGGGATAAAAAGAAAAACGGGAATTGATCTTTCCCTATACAAAGAAGCTCAAATGAAACGGAGATTAACGGCACTGTATGAAAAAAAGGGGTTCGGGAGTTTTCAAGAATTCTTCAGTAAGCTGAATCGTGACAGCGAAGAAATGGAAGAGTTTCTCGATCGAATGACGATCAATGTTTCAGAATTTTATCGAAACTACAAACGGTGGGAAGTTCTCGAGACTAAAATCCTTCCCAGACTTCTACAGGAAAACAAATCACTTAAAATATGGAGCGCAGCTTGTTCTACGGGGGAAGAGCCGTACACGATCGCCATGATGCTGTCGGAACACATGACTCTTTCAGGACGGACCATCACCGCGACTGATATCGATAAAAATGCCATTCAACGTGCAAGGAACGGTCTCTACCCTGAACGATCGCTGAATGAGGTCCCCTCCGTAATGAAAGCCCGTTATTTCACTCAGGAAGGCGCCTTGTTCAAATTGAATGAAGAGATCAGGAAAAACGTGACTTTCAAGCAGCAGAACCTGCTGTCAGACCCATTTGAGGGGAATTACGACTTGATTGTTTGCAGAAATGTGTTAATTTATTTCACGGAGGAAGCGAAAAACCTATTATATAAAAAATTCAATGCCTCACTGAGACCCGGCGGTGTGCTTTTTGTCGGAAGTACCGAACAAATCTTCAACCCATCCCAATACGGATTCGAGACAGAAGACACATTTTTCTATAAAAAAATCTAAAATTTACGATGTCGATCTTACATTTACTGGACGGCTGTACGCTTGCTTTTTTAGAAACGATACAGTTTAAAAGTCCAAATATGTCGGGTTACATCGTTTTTTTCTATATAAGAGAGGTTTTTAAGAAATTTTTTAAACTTAAGGGCTAGGAAATGATCTGAATTCTATGTTATATTGGTACATAATTCTTTAACGAGTTGAAGGGGGAAAGTGAATGAGATACTTAACATCTGGAGAATCACATGGACCGCAATTAACGACCATCATTGAAGGGCTGCCTGCAGGAATGCCTTTAGAAGCAGGGGATATCAATGATAATCTGGCAAGAAGGCAAAAAGGCTATGGCCGGGGCCGGAGGATGCAGATTGAGAAAGATCAGGCATCGATCGTTGGAGGAGTGAGACATGGATATACTCTGGGTTCTCCTTTAGGACTGGTTGTGGAGAATAGAGACTGGACTCACTGGACGAAAGTGATGGGCATCGAACCTCTGGAGCATGGAGAAGAAGAAGAGGTAAAGAGAAAGATTTCAAGACCAAGACCAGGACATGCAGACCTTGTCGGTGGTATGAAATATGGACATAGGGACCTTAGGAATGTATTAGAAAGGTCATCAGCCAGAGAAACCACTGTAAGAGTTGCTGCAGGTGCCGTCGCGAAAAAGTTACTGAAGCTATTAGGCATCGAGGTTGTCGGTCATGTTCTTGAAATTGGTGGAATTAAAGCAGAGAAACTACACTATGATTCTATAAATGAACTGAGAGATATAACAGAAGATTCTCCGGTCCGTTGCCTGGATAAAGAAGCTGCACAGAAAATGATGGACTTAATAGATGAAGCCAAAAAAAATGGAGATTCCATTGGTGGTGTGGTTGAAGTCATCGTTGAAGGGATGCCTTCAGGAGTCGGTAGCTATGTCCATTATGACCGTAAGCTTGATGCGAAGATTGCCATGGCCGTCATGAGTATCAATGCATTCAAAGGGGTCGAATTCGGCTTAGGATTTGAAATGGCGCGAAAACCGGGTAGTGAAGTTCACGATGAAATTGCCTGGAGTGAAGAACAGGGTTACTACCGTAAAACGAATCGCTTAGGCGGCTTTGAAGGCGGAATGACGACAGGTATGCCGATCCGTGTAAAAGGTGTCATGAAGCCTATTCCAACCCTTTATAAACCATTACAAAGCGTGGATATCGAAACAAAGGAACCATTCAAAGCAAGCATAGAGAGATCCGATAGCTGTGCGGTACCGGCTGCAAGCGTAGTGGCAGAGGCCGTAGTGGCATGGGAACTTGCTTCTGCTATCGTGGAACAATTCCATAGTGATCAATTCGATAAGCTCCATGAAGATATCAATAGACAACGTCAAGAATCCAAGGAGTATTAATGAATGAAACGGATAACCATTCAAACTGCTTCCAAAACGTATGATGTGAAAATTGGAGCGGAAATGACGAATGAAATTGTTTCTTTTATAAAAAAAACCTTCCCGCAAGTATCTAAATTGTGGATCATTGCGGATAAAGAGGTCTTCAAGCTTCATGGAACAGGTTTCTCAGAAATTTTAAGTGAATCATTTGACGTAACGACTTATCTGGCTCCTAAAGGAGAACACGCCAAAAGCTTCGCCATTTATGAGGGTGCCATCACCCACGGTCTTTCTAATCATGTCGATCGCGGATCCCTGGTGATAGCATTCGGAGGCGGAGCCATCGGAGATCTCGCTGGTTTCGTCGCTTCCACCTATATGAGGGGGATCCCCTTCATAGGTGTCCCGACAACGATTCTCGCTCATGATAGTGCTGTTGGCGGGAAGGTAGCGATTAACCATCCCCTTGGCAAAAACATGGTGGGGCAGTTTTATCAGCCTGAAGGTGTGTTTTTTGATTTAGATTACTTTACAACTTTGCCTGGAACTGAAGTGCTATCAGGATTTTCAGAAGTGATCAAGCATGCCTTTTTATCCGATCGATCCTTTTTACAAGAATTAATGCATTCGTTCCATTCTCCGGAAAAAATGGATAAGCAATTTTTAACGGATTGCCTAATGAAAGGGATACGTGTAAAAGGGGATATTGTTTCAAAGGACGAAAGAGAGTCGAATATACGAGCTTTTTTAAACTTTGGACATACGTATGGGCACGCTGTTGAAAGTGCCAGCGGATACGGAAGTCGCACACATGGTGAATCGGTTATGATCGGGATGATCTTTGCTCTGTATCTTAGTGAACAGTACTGCGAACTTTCATTTAATCTACTTGAATTTATCAAATGGGTCACTGCACTTGGCTACAATCTAAACATTCCATCTCATATCACATTTGAAACATTATATGAGGGAATGAGACATGATAAGAAATCCCAATATGGACATCCTGTTTTTGTGTTATTGAAGGATATTGGCGAGCCGTTAATGGTGAAGGTATCTGTAGATGATTTAAGACGGGCAGATGAGTTTATCCGCCAGTTGTAAAACGTACTCTGGATTAATAAAAACCCGCAAGTACAAAAAGAGAGTGTTTAATAACAGGAGAAAAGGGAGTGGAAGAATGATCAGGGGAGTTCGAGGCGCCACTACAGCGGTTTGTGATAATGATAAGGAAGTTCTCCTTTCAACTGAAAGTCTCTTAAAGGAAATGATTTTACATAATAATATTATGGCAGAGGATGTTGCATCTGTGTTTATTTCTGCCACCAGTGATATTGGGAGTGTATTTCCGGCAAAAGCATTAAGAAGGTTTGAAGAGTGGAAATATGTTCCTGTCATGTGTATGCAGGAGTTGGATGTCCCTGATGCATTGCCATATTGTATTAGAGTGATGATGCATTTAAATACATCTACACCTCAGAAAGACATCCAACATATTTATATGAAAAATGCAGTCAGCCTGCGTCCTGACTTGACAGATACCCCGCCTATTTCAAATGAAAACGATTGAAAGGAAGGTAAGCATGAAGTGGAGATCTCAGATTCAAAATCTTAAAGCATACCAGCCCGGGAAAACGATGGATGATGTGAAAGAACTATTCAATCTCGAGAAAGTAGTGAAGCTTGCTTCGAATGAAAATCCATTTGGATGTTCAAAGAACGTTGAAACCTTTCTCAAGACGAATGCTGTTTCACATGCGATTTATCCCGACGGCTATGCGAAGGAATTGCGAATGAAGGTGGCAGAGCAGCTATCTGTGGACCCTGGACAGTTACTTTTCGGGAATGGCTCGGATGAAGTGATTCAGATGATTTCAAGAGCATTATTAGATGGTGATAAGAGCACGGTTATGGCTACGCCGACTTTCCCTCAGTATAAGCACAATGCCATTGTTGAAGGAGCGGAGATAAGAGAAGTTCCCCTTGATTCAGCCGGTAGACATCAGTTAACCAAAATGCTTGCTGAAATTGATGAAACGACCTCAGTCGTTTGGCTTTGTTCACCAAATAATCCAACAGGTGAATATATTCGCAGTGAAGAGATCATCTCCTTCCTGGATGCGGTTCCTGCACACGTACTAGTCGTATTGGATGAAGCCTATTATGAATATGTTGTGGCCGGTGATTACTATGATTCATTGGAATTATTAAAATCGTACCCACAATTATTGATTACTCGTACTTTCTCAAAGGCTTACGGATTAGCCGGCTTTCGAGTAGGATTCGGAATTGCGAATGAAGATGTGATTAGGAAGTTAGAGCCGATCCGTGAACCGTTTAATAATAATGCTTTAGGTCAGGGAGCCGCATCCGCAGCCGTTCTGGACCAGGAGTTTATTAGAGAATGCAGGGAGCAAAATCGCAAAGGACTGGAGCAGTATTACCAGTTCTGCGAGGAACACGGCCTGAATTATATTCCATCACAAGCAAACTTCGTGTTAATCGATTTCGGTGTAAGCGGTGATGATGTGTTTCAATACTTAATGAGTAAGGGATTCATTGTACGGTCCGGAGAGGCCCTGGGATATCCTCATTCTGTGAGGGTAACGGTCGGCTCTCATGAACAAAATGAAGAGGTTATTGAGAGAATGAAGGAATTTTTAGACCTTCAAAAGCAAGTGTGAAAAGGAATGGATGGTCGGAACGGCTTAGTATTTTGAGCCCTTTCCGACTTTTTTCAAATCAACTGAGGGGGACAATCATGAAAGGGACGGTATTGGTCATTGGGATGGGATTAATCGGAGGCTCATTAGCACTCTGTATAAAGAGCGAACACCCCGATGCTAAAATCATTGGACATGATGTGAATCATAAAGAGTTAAGGTTGGCGAGATCACTGGGAATTATCGATGAAATGTCACTATCTTTACAGTCTGCTGCTGAAAGAGCGGATCTCATCATTATTTCTACACCAGTTTTTCAAACTGAAAAGATCATTGTGCAGTTTCAATCTTTCGCTTTAAAAGAAACAGTGATCATTACCGACACGGGGAGCACAAAAGAACAAATTATGAAGTGCTCCGAAGAACTGACTGCTAAAGGAATTCAGTTCATTGGTGGACACCCAATGGCAGGTTCTCATAAAAGCGGTGTAGCAGCAGCTAAAAAAATCTTATTTGAAAATGCCTTCTATATGCTGACTCCAGGTTCTGGTGCTACTGGTGAAAAAGTAGAAGAACTTCAAGAATGGCTGAAAGGAACGCATGCCAAATTTCTGATTGTAGAACCCGGGGAGCACGATGAATTAACGGGTACGATCAGTCATTTTCCACATATTGTAGCGGCATCTCTTGTTCATCAAGCGAAAGAGTCATCTGTACAGCACCCTTATTTGCGGAGGCTCGCTGCTGGAGGATTCCGTGATATCACGCGGATTGCCTCTTCTAACCCGACGATGTGGAAGGATATTACGCTTCAGAACAGAGCGGTTTTGCTTTCGCTTCTCAAACAGTGGAAAACAGAGATGGATGAAGTCATCACCATTATTGAAGAGAAGGACTCACAGGGAATCTTTGATTACTTCACAGAAGCGAAAACGTTTCGGGATGATCTTCCCATTCAGGAAAAAGGGGCCATCCCTTCGTTCTATGACTTATTTGTTGATGTTCCTGATTATCCAGGGGTGATTTCTGAGGTTACTGCTTACCTTGCCGGCGAAAACATAAGTTTAACAAACATAAGAATCCTGGAAACGAGAGAAGATATTTACGGAGTATTAGTCATCAGCTTTCAAACACTTGAAGATAGAGAAAGGGCTTTACACTGCTTAAAAGAAAATACGGGTTATGAATTATTCTTAGGGTAAAGGGTGATAAGGATGGAAGGAAAAAAGAAATTAATGAACCCCCAAAAAGGTCTTAATGGGGAACTCAATGTTCCTGGGGATAAATCTATTTCACACCGGGCTGTTATGTTTGGTTCAGTTGCGGAAGGGAAAACCGTTATACATAATTTTCTTATGGGAGAGGATTGTTTAAGCACGATTGAGTGCTTCCGTAAGTTAGGCGTCGATATCAGAGTAACGGATGAGGAAGTGATTGTTTCAGGTGAAGGCTGGGATCATTTATCAGAACCACAGGACATTCTGGATGTGGGTAATTCAGGTACCACTACTCGTCTTATTATGGGGATATTGGCAGGGAGACCTTTTCATTCAATCCTTATTGGAGATGACTCGATCGCGAAACGCCCAATGAAAAGAGTGACAGAACCATTAAAAAAGTTCGGGACTAAAATAGACGGTCGTTCAGAAGGCAACTATACTCCTTTATCAATCCGCGGGGGTGACCTCAAAGGGATTAAATACACGTTGCCTGTAGCGAGTGCACAGGTGAAGTCAGCACTCTTGTTGGCAGGGCTCCAGGCCGAAGGTACAACTGAAATTCAAGAACCTGAAAAAACAAGAAACCATACAGAAAAAATGATTATCGAATTTGGTGGCCATATTGAAAGGCATGGAGATACAATCAAGGTAAAGGGCGGTCAGGTGTTAAAAGGAACTGAAGTTTATGTTCCCGGGGATATTTCCTCAGCAGCCTTCTTTATGGTAGCCGCTGCGATTGTGCCGAATAGTAGAGTGCTCCTGAAAAATGTCGGTCTTAATGAAACCCGTGTGGGGATTGTTGAAGTGATGAAGAAGATGGGGGCATCCATAGAAATAATGGAGAGTTCAAAAACTGGAGAACCGATAGGGGATATCCTGGTGGAATCTTCAGATCTTACGGGAATTGAAATTGGTGGAGACCTGATCCCATCGTTAATTGATGAGATACCTGTTATCGCCTTGTTAGCTTCCCAGGCAAAGGGAAAGACGATCATTAAGGATGCACAGGAGTTAAAGGTTAAGGAAACAAATCGGATCGATGCCATTGTACAAGAGCTTGGAAACCTAGGTGCTGACATTCAAGGAACTGAGGACGGCATGATCATCGAAGGCAAAATACCATTGCACGGTGGGGAGGTCCATTCCTGGGGAGATCATCGGATTGGAATGACTCTTGCTGTAGCTTCTTTAATAACAAATTCTGACGTTATTCTTGAAGGTGCGGATGCAGTGAACATATCGTATCCAACTTTCTTTGAGCATATAAACAAGTTGTTAAAGAAATAATGTACATGATTCCTTTTGGGAGGTGTTCGGACTATGGTTTAGTCCGAACACCTCTCCTTTTATATGATTGCATAGCATGATTTCATCCCTTCTTTCATAGCTTGTCTATAAAGGAAGGTGATGGCGATTTGAGTACGTATATTATTGAAAACGCGAATTGGGTTAAAGATTCCAAGATCACTCAAACTTCTTTACTCGTTAAAGACGATAAAATATCGGCCATAAGAGACAGGTTTTCTTATTATCGGTACATGAGGATGGATGTTTCATCTTTCATGATGACTCCCGGACATGTAATGTGTGATTTACAGGTGCCTCAAGGGGCTGATTTTCTTTCGATCAAAAATTATTATCTAAATGAATTTATTCATAAAGGTTGTACTACAGTGCTGACGGCATTTAATATAACGTACGGATGTGAATTTCTGGAAAAATTGAATGAACGAAAGACCTCCTTGTTAAACAGTCCGATTGACTACACGATAGGGTTGAAAACATCCGCAAATCTTATTACCCCTGCAATCATTCGGTCATGTAAAAGACATAAAGTTCCCGTTGTCTGGATTAACATTGACGAATTAGAATCATTCAAGGAAATTCGCTGGGGATGGATCAAAGGATATTTATATGATTACCCTATTACTTTTGTCCCTTTTTTTACGACAAACATAGACAAAAAAACAAAAATAAAGCATCTTAAAATATGGCAAAATACGATGGAAAACGAGAAAATTCCTCATCTTTCAAATGAAATCCCGCAAAATGAACCTATGAGATTAGAAGAACTGAAGAAAATTGGAATATATCCCCTTAGAGGAAATTTTTTGGTGGGTGGAGAAATAAGTTATAACCTCTATATGAATGTCGAAGGTGAGACGGGTGCTGAGCCCCTGCCATTTAAAACTGATCATCATGTGCTAAAATGTACAATGAATAAAGGAAAATGTTATTACTTAAATAATAGAGGCTATTATTTTCCTGGTGCTGGTGAAGAACTAGTCATCCAAACACCGGGGTACTTTATTTAATGACTATTAGCTTTTTTATAGAAAGGGATTGACCATGTCATACGCTGAAAAAATGTTATCTTCATTAGAAGAAGGAAAATTGGACGAAGCAAAGAAACAATATAAGCAAGCATTGAAGTTTGGAAGTCATGAAGAGAAATTCGGTCTGGCGGAAGAATTACACCATTTAGGGTTTCTCGAAGAAGCAAAAGAGTTGTATGAAAATCTGCTGGAATATTACCCGGGAGAAGGAGAACTCCTGATCGAGCTCTCAGAAGTGCTGGTGGAGATGGATAATGAAGAAGAAGCGATAGACAAACTCGCAGAATTGGATGAAGAAGACCCGATCTATCCAAGAGCCTTGCTACTTTTGGCAGATCTGTATCAAATGCAGGGTTTATTTGAAGTTAGTGAACAGAAGCTTTTACAAGCCAAGAAGTTATTACCCGATGAGCCTGTCATTGATTTCGGCCTGGGGGAATTATACTCTGAAACAGGCAGGTTCCTTGAAGCGATAAGGCATTATCATGCCCTTATTCAGAGAGGCACCACCGAGCTGGGTGGAACCAATGTTCATCAAAGGTTAGCCGAAGCTTATAGTGTAGGAGGAGCCTTTGAAGAGGCCTTGACTCATTACGAAAAAGCTCTTCAGGATCACCTGGAAATCAATACACTGTTCGGGTATGCCGTTACCGCATATCAGGCTGGATTCTATGAGAAAGCCATTGAAAAGCTTGTTTCGGTTAAAGAGCTGGATCCGGAATATCATTCGGTGTATTTATTATTAGCGAGGTCCTATGAACATGAAGAAAAGCTGCAGGAAAGCCTGGAAACCATTCAAGAGGGCGTAAAACAGGATGAATACAACAAGGAGCTTAATTTGTTTGGTGGGAAAGTTTCCTTAAAGCTTGGGCTGGAAAAAGAGGCAGAGGTATTTTTCAGAGAAGCTTTAGCCTTAGATCCAGGTTATGTTGAAGCAGCTTTAGTCATAAATAAATTGTTCTTTACGCAAGATCGATTTGACGATGTATTGGAAATCGCCCAGATGCTTACAGTTGAAGGGGAAGAAGAGCCCCAAATCAACTGGGATCTTGCAAAGGCCTATGAGGGGCTTGAACAATTTAATCATGCATTAAAACAATACCGTATTGCATATACTTATTTTAAGAATCATCAAGAGTTTTTACTAGAGTACGGACAATTTTTAGTAGAAGAAGGACTCAGGGGTGAAGCAGTAGAAGTATATAAACACCTGATTGAAATGGATCCTTCAAATGACGAGTGGCAGGACTTGATTGAAAGATTACAAGACTAAACGACGTCGGTGGTACAAAGGGATTTGACTGGTGTGTGAACACTTGGGAACACCTTAGAGTTGCTAACGTTTTTAAACTGTATGTCAAAAGGAAAACGGACCTAAACTAAAAAGGATTCTGCAGAGGAGGGAAAACCATGACCACCCCTGTTTCTGTCAACGAGAAGAAAGAATTTATTCGCTGGTTTTTAAACCGATATCAATTAAAAAGAAGAGAATGTGTGTGGATACTGAATTACCTGATGAGCCATGACCAATTAATGAAAAAAGTTCATTTTGTTGAAGAATCTCAGTACTGTCCAAGAGGTCTTGTGATGTCCACGCATTGTGTTGAGGATGTGCCATTCCGATTCTATAAAGAGAACATCATGACAACTGATGCGGAGAAGTCATTTCACGACATTCGTTTAAATAAAGACGAAGATATTTATATTCAATTGAACTTCAGTAAGGCAAATTCAAGTTATCAATTTGCAGCAGTACTTGAAGAAAACCCGTTTATGCCGAAGTATTTATTGATTAATGAAAAAGACAGGATTGTTGCAGAACAATTCCTCAAAGACAGTCTGCAAACCTTTCAACGTGATCGATTGCTAAAGGCCATTGATCAGGCTCTTGATACCGGTGATGAAAAATCCTTCAAGAAATTAACCAAAGAATTGAATAGCTTAAGCTAAAAGCTCGAATGAAGGGAAAGGTACATCTCTTCATTCGAGCTTTTTTTGCCGGTTGAGATAAATAGGGAGAAGGTTTATGGAGCATACTATTGTAAAAAGTGAAATCGCTTTTAAACGAGTGCTATAAAGTGATATGATGGGAAGTGGAAAATGAAAGAAGAAACGAGGGTTTTAAATGAATTGGAACGTAAAAGATATTGAAGTCTTTGAATCTGAAAAAGAATACATAGATACAGCTGTCATTCCGATTGTTCCTGTTGATTTCGGGAAGGATATCAAAGTGTCCGCAGCACAATCGGAATTCATTTCACTGCTAACCTTTCACCTTGAAAGACAATTTAAGGGTAGAATGATCATGCCCCCTCCATTTACGTATTCTATGTCTACTTCAAGAGAGAGTGAGGTTTCAAGATTAACCCAGTGGGCCGGGGAATTAAGTGCGGGTGGAGTGAAACATACGTTCTTCCTTACGTCGGACAGCGAGTGGAAAAAGGTAGAGGAGGAATTGAATGACCGCTTGATTTGGGTACCCTCCATACCGCTTGAACATTTAGATGAACAGTACAAACATTCGATAATGGAAGATCAAGTGAAGCAGCTCTTAAATGTGATTGTACAAAAATGGCAAAAAAATTCATAAAAACTTCACATTGTGTCCATCATTTAGAATAGAGAGTTATTGACCTTGTATAGAGTTTAATATATCATAGTTATGTCCTAGTTTTATATTTGTGCGAAATATGTCCGATGGACTTACCTTACGATAGAGGGGGGAAAAGGATGAGCAAACATCGTGTATCTAGACGTCAATTCCTTAACTATACACTTACGGGTGTAGGCGGTTTCATGGCGGCAGGAATGTTAATGCCGATGGTTCGATTTGCTGTAGATCCAGTATTAAAAACTTCAGCTGCTGGAGAATTTAAAGCGACAAAGCAAAAAGTTTCAGAATTAACAAATGAACCAGTACGTGTCGATTTCTCTTATGAACAAAAAGATGCGTGGTACACATCAGAAGTAACACAAACTGCATGGGTTTATAAGAACAAAGAGGGGAATGTTGTTGCTCTTTCACCAGTATGTAAGCATCTTGGATGTACAGTTAACTGGGCGGGCGACAAGAGTAACCCAAACAAGTTCTATTGCCCTTGTCATGGTGGTCTGTATGAGAAAAACGGGAAAAATGTTCCTGGTACACCACCGACGGCACCGTTGGATGTATATCCAACAAAAGAAAAAGACGGTATTTTATACCTTGGACAACCTGAACCAAATAAATATGTTAAGTAAGGGGGCGTAATCTGTGCTGAACAAAATCTATGATTGGGTTGACGAGCGTTTGGACATTACGCCTTTGTGGCGCGATATTGCGGATCACGAAGTACCTGAACATGTAAACCCGGCGCATCACTTTTCAGCGTTTGTTTACTGCTTTGGTGGATTGACATTCTTCGTTACCGTAATTCAAATTTTATCTGGAATGTTCCTGACAATGTACTATGTTCCAGATATTAAAAACGCTTGGGAATCTGTGTATTACCTGCAAAATGAAGTTGCATTTGGACAAATTGTCCGTGGAATGCATCACTGGGGAGCTAGTTTGGTTATCGTAATGATGTTCTTACATACACTACGTGTCTTCTTCCAAGGTGCATACAAAAAACCTCGTGAACTGAACTGGGTTGTTGGAGTACTTATTTTCTTCGTAATGTTAGGACTTGGTTTCACTGGTTACTTATTACCGTGGGATATGAAAGCGCTATTCGCTACGAAGGTTGGTATTGAAATAGCAGCTGCAACACCATTTATTGGTGAGCAAGTGAAGATCTTACTCGCTGGAGATTCTTCTATCATTGGTGCACAAACACTAACGAGATTCTTCGCTATCCATGTATTCTTCCTGCCTGCAGCATTGCTTGGACTAATGGGAGCTCACTTCCTGATGATCCGTAAGCAAGGTATTTCAGGACCACTATAAGATACGAACATAAATTAATAAACCTTAAATTAGAAGGAGGGGGACGCTATGCATCGAGGAAAAGGGATGAAGTTTGTAGGCGACTCACGTGTACCTGCAGACAGAAAGCCGAATATTCCTAAAGATTATTCGGAGTTCCCTGGAAAAACAGAAGCTTTCTGGCCAAACTTCTTACTAAAAGAATGGTTAGTTGGAGCTGTTTTCCTAATCGGTTATCTATGTCTAACGGTTGCTCATCCATCACCGTTAGAGCGTGTTGCCGATCCAACAGATACTGGATATATTCCATTACCTGACTGGTATTTCTTATTCTTATACCAATTACTTAAATACACATATGCATCTGGACCTTATAATGTTATTGGAGCATTCGTTATTCCTGGAATCGCATTTGGAGCGCTTTTACTTGCTCCATTTATCGACGTAGGACCTGAACGTCGCCCAACGAAACGTCCATTTGCAGTAGGATTCATGTTACTTGCACTTGCAGCGACATATTTCTTGACTTGGGAATCAGTTGCAACTCATGACTGGGAAGCAGCGAAGGAACAAGGTAAGATTCAAGCTGAAGTGGATATTGATAAAGAATCTGAAGGCTATAAAATCTATGCAGACCAGAAAAACGGTTGTATTAACTGTCATGGTGAAAATCTGCAAGGCGGAGCAGGACCTTCTTTAGTTGCAACGGGCCTCTCACCTGAAGAAGTGGCGGATATTGCTAAAAACGGTAAACCACCAGGTATGCCTGCAGGTTTATTTAAAGGATCAGACGAAGAGCTGGACAAACTGGCTGAATTCATCTCTGGTTTAAAAGAATAAATAGTGAAAAAGGGCCGGCTTACGTTGGCTCTTTTTTTTCTACTTGAAAGAGAGGATTAAATAAATGCTCTGGATCATGTCCATCTTGAAGAACAAAACGTTTCTGTGGTTGCTTCTCATTGTAAATTTGTTTGGCACAATATACGGTTATATATGGTATATCCCACAACTACGAAATACTCCCTCGCAATTTTTAGTGTTTGTTCCTGACAGCCCGACAGCCAGTCTGTTTTTCTGTTTCGTTCTCATAGCATTTTTACTGAATCGTAATTGGCCATTATTTGAAGTGTTAGCCATTATCACGTTGTTTAAATATGGGATATGGGCCGTGGTTATGAATTTGTTAACACTGTGGGTTTCCGGTGAGTTACCTTGGGAGGGATATATGCTCATGGCGTCACATGGAGCAATGGCTATCCAAGGGATATTGTATTCTTCCTTTTACCGGGTGAGGATTTGGCACATTGTAATAGGTGCCGTATGGACTGTACACAATGACATCATTGATTACGTATATATGCAGTTTCCCGTTTACTCCAGTTTGTCTATGTACATACAGCATATTGGATACTTCACTTTCTGGTTGAGTATTGTCTCGATCGCTATCGCTTATTTCTTCACGCAAAAAACGAAACGGTTAGCTATTCAAGTTAGGCCATAGTCTTTTTTTGGTCTACTCTTGTCCACCCTTTCATAAACTTTACTAGAAGTTTTAGGGGGGACAAGTATGAAATTTATCCAATTCTTTATCGCGCTTTTCTTTTTTCTCATTTTAATACCTCACCCATTAAATGCAGTAGAGTCGACGTCTCCGATGAACGAGCTTGATGAAGTTGCAGACCAGGCCTTACAAATGACAAAGGCTGGAAGATATGAAGAAGCGAAACATCTACTGGTTTATTTCTCTGATGAATTTGCGTCTTTAAGTGCCCAACGCTCTTTTTCAATGGATGAGCTTAGAATTCTCACCATCTCACATAATCTGGCAGTGGAGAGTATCAATCAGACCTCTGCTGACATGGAGCAGAAGGTGAACGCCGTTACAAAGTTCCGCCTTGTGATGGATGCTTTAAGCAGTCAATATCAGCCTTTGTGGGTCGAAATGGAAGACCCGATCATGGAAGCATTTAATGGAGTGAAGTCGGCAGCGGAAGATGGAAATGTAGATGAATACCATACCACATTGAATGTGTTTTTATCGAAATATAATATTATTCAACCAAGTATCAAATTGGATATTCCGGTAGAACGGGCTCAAGCGCTGGAAGCAAGAATTTCTTACTTAGATCATTATAGGCAAGACGTGTTGGAAAGCACAGAAGCAATGAACGAGTTAACATCATTGGAAACGGACCTTGAGAAGCTATTTGAGAATAAACAAGAGGATGAAGCAGATCCTTCCCTCTGGTGGGTGATCATATCAACAGGCAGTATCATTGTCTCTACATTATCCTATGTAGGTTGGAGAAAATATAAAGGACAAGGGGAAGCGAAAAAGTCAGAGCGTCAAAAAAATTGACAGCGCGCTTTTAGCACTATAAAATTTAGGTATCTAAACATCTGGAGGTTATTGCGATAATGGCAGGATTTTTAATTTACTTTTTACTCATTGCTCTGATTCCAATTGGAGCTCAAATGCGAGTAAAGAGTACGTTTAAGAAATATTCAAGAGTAGCCACCACTTCAGGTATGACTGGCAGGGAGATGGCTAGAAGGATTTTGGACGACAATGGATTACACAACGTGAAGGTCGTGGAAGGCAGAGGGTTTTTAAGTGACCATTACAACCCGATTACAAAAACGGTTGCATTGTCACCGGATAACTATCACGGACATTCTGTAGCGGGAGCAGCTGTGGCGGCCCATGAAGTCGGCCATGCGATTCAAGATGCTGAAAGCTATGCATTTCTACGATTCCGTCATGCGTTGGTTCCAGTAGCGAACATAGGCTCCAATATGTCCTGGATCTTCTTATTGATCGGGATGTTCACTCAAATGACAGGGATGTTCCTCCTGGGTATCATTCTGATGGCAGCTGGGGTCGTGTTCCAATTGATCACTCTTCCTGTAGAATTCAATGCTTCTTCCCGGGCTATGAACCAAATCGTTTCACTTGGACTGATCCGGAATGAAGAAGAACGACATGCACGTAAAGTATTGAACGCCGCGGCAATGACATATGTAGCTGCTGCTGCAGTTGCGGTTATTGAATTACTTAGACTTGTATTAATCTTTACTGGCATGAATGGTGACGATTGATACTAAATAAAGAAGAAGCTGGACTCAATACTAGGGTCCAGCTTCTTTTTGTACGATGAAGATGCAGGTAGGTGGTTGAATACCTTTTAGTCATGTAAAGGATTCTTATCTGCGTCTAACGTAAATCCTTCGCCAAGTACGTCATGTACGACGGTGACGGAGACGAATGCGTGTGGATCGACGCTTGTGATAATATTTTTCAGGCGGACGATTTCATTTTTCCCGACCACACAGTAGAGCACTTCCCGGTTTTGTTTCGTGAACGAACCATGCCCTCTTAACACGGTTACTCCCCGATCCATTTTTTCATTGATGACACTTGCGATTTCTTCATGGCTGTCAGAAATGATCATAGCTCCTCTGGCTGAGTATGCCCCTTCCTGCATAAAGTCAATGACCCTTGCCGCCACGAATACAGCGACCAGTGTATACATGGCTTCCCTGTATTCCAGGTACGTGATGAGAGATGCTCCAATGACGACGGCGTCAAACATAAACATCGTTTTCCCCATGCTCCATCCTATGTACTTATGGGCGAGTCGGGCGATGATATCCACGCCACCTGTCGTACCGCCATATCTGAAAATTATCCCCAGTCCAACCCCGATGAAAACCCCTGCAAATAATGCAGCAAGAAACAGATCGCCTTCCAGGTTGATCGTCATTTGATATCTTTGGAAAATCCATAGAAATACAGAAAGACTGACGGTTCCGAGTACAGTATAATAAAAAGCTTTCTTTCCGAGAAGCTTCCAGCCTAAGAAAAATAGGGGAATATTTAAGGCAAGGTTGGAGTAAGACGGATCAATGTCAAATAAAAAATAAAGGATGAGTGTTATACCGGTAAACCCGCCTTCAGCCAATTTATTTTGGATATTAAAATGGACAAGACCAAATGCGAAGATAGCTGACCCCAACAGGATGAATAAAATATTTTTTATACGTAATCCCAACATGTGTGTTCCCTCCTTCTATTCGTATTATCTCGTTGACAGAGACATTATATAAGAAGAGAAACAAACTGGCAATGAAGAGTTAATAAATCAAACGTAATATTTGTCAAACGGGAAGGATTTAGCTAACATGATAGGAGATACTGAAGGAGTGTGGCTTCTTATGGATAATAAAAAAACGATGGATCAATTACAAAAGGAAGTAGACCAATACATAAGTCAATTTAAAGAAGGTTATTTCAGTCCATTGGCAATGGTTGCGAGGCTCACCGAGGAGCTTGGTGAACTAGCGAGAGAAGTGAATCATTATCATGGAGAAAAACCTAAGAAGGATTCAGAAGAAGAAAAAACGATTGAAGAAGAACTGGGGGATTTATTGTTTGTGGTCATCTGCCTGGCAAACTCCCTGGATATCAGCCTGGAAGAGGCTCACGATCGTGTGATGCATAAATTTAATACAAGAGATAAAGATCGCTGGACAAGAATTGAAGGTAGGGATGAAGATGGAACAAATTAACGTCACGATTGCAGGACCAAGAGGAAGAATGGGGAAAGAAGCGGTTCAGTTAGTAAGGGATACTGAACATTTTACGCTTATTAGTGTGATTGATTACAAGGAAGAAATAGATATTGATGTACCGGTGTACGCTGATATTGAAACATGCTTTCAAAATCAAACCCCACATGTGCTTATCGATTTAACGACTCCAGAGGTAGGTTATCACCATACGAAAACCGCCCTTGATTACGGCGTTAGACCCGTGGTGGGAACGACAGGTTTTTCTACTGATGAATTAAATGAACTCAAGACCCTTGCGGAATCAAAGTCATTGGGATGTATCATCGCTCCTAACTTTGCTATCGGTGCAGTGCTCATGATGAAATTTTCCCAAATGGCAGCTAAGTATTTTAATGATGTCGAAATCATTGAATTACATCACGACCAAAAACTGGATGCTCCTTCAGGGACTGCTCTGAAAACAGCAGAAATGATCAGGGAAGTGAGAGAATCGAAGCAGCAGGGACACCCAGATGAAAATGAAACGCATTCTGGTGCAAGGGGAGCGAATGTTGACGGCATGCATATCCATAGTGTTCGCCTGCCGGGATTAATTGCTCATCAACAGGTGATGTTAGGGGCGGAAGGTCAGACAATAACAATCCGCCATGACTCTTTTAACCGGGGAAGCTTCATGTCAGGAGTGAAAGTTTCCGTTGATACGGTCATGAAGCTGGATACACTTGTTTACGGGTTGGAAAATATATTAGATTAAAGGGTGAGTGTTATGAATATCGCATTAATAGCTCATGATAAGAAAAAAGATGATCTGATTCGTTTTGTATTGGCTTATAAGTCGATAATTGAGAAACACGCTCTTTTTGCAACTGGAACAACGGGAAAGAGAATCGGGGAAGAAACGGGATTATCTGTCCATCGTTTCAGGTCAGGTCCACTGGGGGGAGACCAGGAGATAGGTTCTTATATTGCCAATAATAATATGGATCTTGTCCTGTTTTTTAGAGACCCTTTAACAGCTCAGCCTCATGAACCTGATGTATCTGCACTAATCAGACTATGTGATGTGTATTCAGTTCCATTAGCCACCAATATGGGAACAGCAGAAGTATTGGTAAAAGGGCTTCAAAGAGGAGATATCGAGTGGCGGAGTGTGGTAAAGGATAAGGAGGAGTAATGTGGATCAACAAGTAGACATCCTCGCATTTGGCGCACATGCCGATGACGTGGAGATCGGTATGGGGGGCACCCTTGCAAAATATGCGTCAGAAGGAAAGAAGATTGTGATTTGCGATCTCACAGAAGCCGAGCTTTCATCAAATGGAACCGTTTCTTTGCGGAAAGAAGAAGCAATGTCAGCTGCACATATATTAGGTGCCTGCAAGAGGGAGACCTTGGATGTTTCTGATAGAGGCATTTACATAACAGATGAAAACATACAGAAAGTGGTTAACGTGATCAGAATGTACAAGCCGAAAGTGATATTTGCTCCCTACGAGCAGGATCGCCATCCTGATCATGGGAATGCTTCACGATTGATCAAAGAAGCTTTTTTTTCAGCTGGAATTCGGAAATTTCATGCCACAACGCCGGCACATAAAGCGGATAATCTGTATTTTTATATCATCAACGGCTTTCATAAACCTCAATTTGTAGTGAATATTGAGGCATTTATGAATACAAAGATTCGTAGCTTAGAGGCATATACGAGTCAATTTAACCAAGGATCTGAAGGAGTGTCTACTCCTTTAACTGAAGGATACATAGAAGCGGTTGAAGCGAGGGAGCGAATGATGGGGAAAGAAGCGGGCTTACGTTATGCAGAAGGATTCTTTTCCTATAACACCCTAATATTGCATCAAGATTTGTTAGGAGATTAATGGTATGAAAATGAAAATAGGTATTACCTGCTACCCGACTGTTGGAGGCTCAGGCGTAGTAGCAACAGAGCTTGGGAAATTATTAGCAGAAAGAGGTCATGAAATTCACTTTATCACCTCGAGCATTCCATTTCGGTTAAATAAAATGTATCACAACATCTATTTTCATCAAGTGGAAGTGAGTCAGTATTCAGTGTTTCAATATCCGCCTTACGATATAGCACTGGCGAATAAGATGGCAGAAATTACGGAGCGTGAGAACCTGGACATCCTTCATGTACATTATGCGATCCCACATGCAGTCTGTGCCATATTGGGTAAACAAATGTCTGGTAAAGATGTGAAGATTGTCACCACCTTGCACGGCACCGATATTACCGTGCTTGGTTATGACCCTTCTTTAACAGGAGCGATTCGATTCGGGATCGAAAAGTCTGACGTGGTCACCGCGGTTTCTTCCGCATTAGTGAAACAAACCAATGACTTGATACAGCCGGATAAGGACATTCAAACGGTCTATAATTTCATAGACGAAAGAGTATACAAGGCAGTAGATTCCCAGCATCTTAGAAATGAATATGGGATTAAGGACAATGAAAAAGTCATTATTCATGTTTCCAACTTTCGTGGGGTGAAAAGAGTAAAGGATGTTGTAGCAGCATTCAATCTTATACAAAGTGAGATTCCAGCCAAGCTTCTCCTTGTGGGGGACGGACCTGAAATGACGGTGATATGCAGACAGGTGGGAGAACTCGGACTAGAAGATCGAGTTTTGTTCCTTGGAAAACAGGATAACTTAGAAGAGCTTTATTCGCTTAGTGATATTAAGTTGCTGCTTTCAGAAAAAGAAAGTTTCGGTTTAGTTGCCCTGGAGGCTATGGCTTGCGGCGTGCCGAGCATTGGAACAGATGTAGGAGGCATTCCGGAAGTCATTGAGGACGGATACAACGGCTTTATATGTGAAGTCGGGAACGTTGCACAAGTGGCAGAAAAGTCTCTGCTTTTGCTGAAAGATGAAACACTTCACAAGGAACTCTCGGAACATGCACTACAAACGGCCCGAACAAAGTTTCACTCCAGCAAAATTGTCGAAGAGTATGAACGGATCTACAAAGAGCTTCTACCATGATAAAGTCGGAAGGAAAAGATCCTAGTAAAGCAGGTGTTAAAAATGTTACCGAGTATTTTCCAACAAGCCGTACCGGTATTAAAGAAGATTGAAAGGGCGGGATTCGTTGCCTATTTCGTTGGTGGATCCGTCAGGGATCACTTCCTGAGTCGTCCGATTAATGACGTAGATATCGCAACGTCTGCCTATCCACAAGAAATAAAGGAGATATTTCCGAGAACAATTGATATCGGCATAGAACACGGAACCATTCTGGTCATTGATGAGGGCAGGGAATATGAAATCACGACATTCAGGACTGAATCTGCCTATGCGGACTTTAGAAGGCCGGATAAGGTAGAATTCATCCGCTCATTAGAAGGAGATCTGGAGCGCCGTGATTTTACCATGAATAGTATGGCCATGGATGCTGAGGGTAAAGTATATGATCCCTTTAAGGGCCTCGAAGACATACATAATAGAGTGATCCGGACCGTGGGATCACCGGATTTACGGTTTACTGAGGACGCTCTTCGTATGATGAGGGGAGTGCGCTTTGTCAGTCAATTAGGCTTCAAGGTCGAGCCTGTTACACTGAATGCATTAGAAGAGCACTCCAGCCTTCTTGAGCATATAGCCGTAGAAAGAAAGACGATGGAGTTCGAGAAGATTACGGGAGGTAAATGGAAACGAGAGGCACTTTCCCTCCTGGTCCGTACCAACCTATATACTGAACTCCCTCATTTAACTCAACATAAAGAAACTCTTAAACAAGTTGCGGATCTTCCTAGATTAGAAGACATAAATAAGGACCAAGCATGGTTACTTCTTTTGTACATTGGGGATATTGATACCCAGGATTTTCTGAAAGACTGGAGGCTCCCGACGAAAACGATACGGGAACGTTCGAAGGAGCTTGGAATTTTAAAGGAAAGAAGGAAGTCCGGCTGGTCTAAGCCTTTGCTTTATCGTGCCGGCCTGGAAGCAGCGGTTAATGTTGAGAAAGTCCATGAATGCATAGAATCCAAACCCGATTCTTCTATAGAAAACGTGAAAGAAGAATATCAATCATTAGCGATTACATCGAGACAACAACTGGATGTAACAGGAGAGGACTTAATGATATGGGCGAACAAAAAGGGTGGTCCATGGATGAAAGAACTTTTGGCTGAAATTGAATGGGCGATTATAACCGATGCAATCCATAACGATAAAGAAACGATAAGGAGGTGGCTACAGACATGCAATCGACTATAAAGAAGAAACTGCTTCACGCTTTGTCTGAATCGGATCAGGAATTTTTATCAGGACAAGCACTGGCTGATATAGCAGGGTGTTCAAGAACGGCTATTTGGAAGCATATTGAAGAACTTCGTAAAGAAGGTTTTGTGTTAGAAGCCGTAAGAAAAAAAGGGTATCGAATCATTGAAACCCCTGATAGTGTGACAGAAAGTAAGATCCGCTTAGGATTACAAACGAAAACGCTAGGCAGAGTGATCCACTATGAAGAGTCGGTTCAAAGTACACAGCGCATCGCTCATGTGCTTGCTGGCGACGGTGCATCAGAAGGTACATTGGTCATTGCTGACGAACAAACTGCCGGAAGAGGCAGGTTAATGAGAGAGTGGCACTCATCAAAGGGAACGGGAATATGGATGAGTCTGATCTTAAAGCCCCTTCTTCCACCCCAAAAAGCCCCACAGTTTACACTCATTACTGCCGTTGCCGTCGTTCAAGCGATCGAGGAAGTAACAGACCTTCATCCGCAAATCAAATGGCCGAATGATATTCTAATCGATGGAAAGAAAGTGACGGGGATTTTGACGGAGTTGCAGGCTGAATCTGATAAAATAAACTCCATTATTATCGGGATCGGCATGAATGTAAATCACACGAAGGAACACTTTCCTGATGAACTTCAGAAGATTGCAACCTCACTGGCTATAGAACAAGGGGAACCTTTATCAAGATCAGAAATTGTTCAAAAGGTGTTAGAACGAATCGAAGCCCTATATTCTATTTATATGAAGGAAGGCTTTACTCCGGTCAAGCTGTTATGGGAGAGTTATGCAATCAGTATCGGTAAGAATATCCGTGCCCGTACCATCAATGGAACGATTGAAGGAAGGGCACTCGGGATAACCGATGAGGGAGTTCTGAAGATCGAAGACTCAGCAGGGACCGTTCATCAGATTTATTCTGCAGATATTGAAGTGAATATTTAAATGAAACCGGGATAGAGGCTATTCGATTGCTTCCATCCCGGTATTTTTATGGTATAATCTCATTGGGCAGTATCCTTGGAACTGCACCCCTATACGTTCAGCTTTTAATAACTTCAATACAATTTCTGCCTTGATCCATTGTGGACTGGGACAGAGGGTCGAAACAATGATACTAAACACTTATGATCCTTCTGTCATTTATTCAGGAGGTTTTTTTATTTGTGTAATGAAAGTGCTTTCATTTCGTTTCGTCACCTCTGACTGAAAAGAAGGAGGACATTATGAAACAAACATCAGATTTTCTTAAGATGAAGAATAAGAAAGAAAAGATTTCCATGCTTACAGCGTATGATTTTCCAAGTGCCAAGATAGCGGAGGAAGCGGGAATTGATGTCATCCTTGTTGGTGACAGCCTCGGAATGGTTGTATTGGGTTACGACTCAACGGTACCTGTTACAGTTGAAGATATGATCCATCATACGAAAGCCGTAAAAAGAGGGGCGAAAGATACTTTTATCGTCACTGATATGCCGTTTGTGTCCTACCATTTGTCAAGGGATGAAACTCTTAAAACAGCGGCTCAGATTCTTCAACAGGGAGGCGCTCACGCTGTGAAGGTAGAGGGGGGAGATCATGTGGTTGATCGTATCCATTCCCTTACAAGTTCCGGCATACCCGTTATGGCTCATTTAGGTTTAACGCCTCAATCCGTCGGTGTCCTTGGAGGATATAAAGTACAAGGAAAAACAGCCGACACAGCCAAAAAGTTGATCGATGATGCCATAAAATGTGAACAGGCAGGTGCCTTTGCTCTTGTGTTAGAGTGTGTACCAAAGCAAATAGCCAAAGAAATTTCAGCAGCATTAACGATTCCGACCATTGGAATTGGTGCAGGCAGTGAAACAGATGGCCAAGTGTTAGTGTTCCACGATCTTGTAACATACGGGGTGAATCGTGTGCCTAAGTTTGTTAAACAATACAGCAACGTATCAAAAGCCATTCATATCAGCATAAAAAACTATATAGAAGAAGTTAAAGGGGGGAGCTTCCCATCTGATGACCATTCCTTCACGATGCGGGATGAAGAATTGGATGCTCTCTATGGTGGAATGAAAAAATGAAAGTGATAACGACCATAAAAGATCTGCAAGATTCGATACAACAAGTAAAGAATTCAGGTTCCTCTATCGGATTTGTCCCTACAATGGGATACCTTCATGAAGGGCACTTGACTCTGGCGGAGGAAGCGGGTAAGAACAACGATACTGTCGTGATGAGTATCTTTGTAAACCCCCTGCAGTTCGGTCCGAATGAAGACTTCGACCGCTATCCTCGTGATGTTGAAAGAGATACGGAGTTAGCAAAGAATGTCGGGGTTGATATACTCTTTATTCCTGAAGTAGTAGATATGTATGATGGGAAACAATCTGTAACCTTGAGTGTGATAGAGCGGGTAGAAGTACTGTGCGGACGAAAACGGGAAGGTCATTTTGACGGAGTGGTAACCGTTCTGACTAAATTGTTTCACCTTATTCAGCCGACCAGAGCGTATTTCGGGCTGAAGGATGCCCAGCAGATTGCAGTAGTGGAAGGGTTAGTAAGGAACTATTTCTTTCCGGTGGAAATTGTGAGGGTGCCTACCGTCAGGGAAGAGGATGGCTTGGCGAAAAGCTCAAGAAATGTCTATCTATCAAAAGAAGAAAGAAGGGAAGCTCCTTCACTTTATCAAAGTCTGATAGAAGCAAAAAATCGTATTGATGCCGGAGAGAGAGACCCCGATTCGATTATTTCCATGATTTCAATGAACGTTCAAGAAAATACCTCTGGAAAAATCGATTATGTGGAAGTGTACTCCTTTCCTGAGTTAGCGGAACTGTCCAGATTACAGGGTGAGATCATTATAGCTTTGGCAGTTCAATTTCAACAGGCCAGATTAATTGATAATATAATCATCAGTGTAGAACCAGAGGAGGATTCAAATGTTTAGAACGATGATGAGTGGTAAAATCCACAGAGCGACTGTAACAGAAGCGAACTTGGATTATGTGGGAAGCATTACCATCGATCAGGATATATTAGATGCAGTCGGAATGATGGCGAATGAAAAGGTTCAGATTGTCAACAACAACAATGGAGCCCGCCTGGAGACTTACATTATACCAGGTGAAAGAGGAAGCGGCGTCATATGTTTGAACGGCGCAGCTGCAAGACTTGTGCAAAAAGGTGATATTGTCATCATCATATCGTATAAACTAGTAGCTGAAGAAATGGTCTATGATCATATCCCGAAAGTGGCTATCATGGGAGAAAAAAACCGTATCATTGATATGATCGGTACAGAACCTGAAGCGACAATACTATAAAAGAAAGCGGCAAGTCTTCTCATTTGTGAATAGGAGACTTGCTTTTTTGTTTATGGTACAATTATTTAGAAATCATAAGAGTATGATGCAGGATCTAAATAAAGGCAGTGAAGAACATGTACCCATTTAAACTCGTTGTTATCGATCTTGAAACAACAGGAAATTCTCCTAAAAAGGGAGAAAAAATCATTCAACTATCAGCGGTTATTATAGAAAGCGGAAAAATCATTGATCAATTCACATCATTTGTTTCACCTGGAAAACCGATTCCTGCGTTTATTGAGGAATTGACGGGGATCAATGATGATATGGTCAAGGACGCTCCAGCTTTTCATGAAATTGCACCGAAAATACTTGAGCTTCTGGATCATGGCGTTTTTGTTGCTCACAATGTTCAATTCGATCTATCATTTCTTCAAGCAGAACTGGAAGATGCAGGCTATAACCCATTTACGGGTCCTAGCTTCGATACAGTAGAATTAGCTAAAGTGGTCTTACCATCAGCAGACAGTTTTAAGCTGACGGAATTATCCAATTCATTGGAATTAAGCCACGTAAGACCTCACCAGGCAGACAGTGATGCCTATGTGACAGCCGAAATTCTTCTTTATTTTATTGAAGAATTGTCAAAGCTGCCCTTAGTCACACTCGAAAATCTTCACAAGCTTTCACGTCATTTGAAAAGTGATCTTTCCTTATTGTTTGACAGTATTGTGAGTGAGAAACAAAAACACGTAGAGGACCTTCCACCACAGTTAGAGGTGTATCGGGGACTGGCTCTCCGGAAGAAATCTGCTTCACAGAAAGATGAATCAACTATTGAAGATCTCCATATTGATGAACCCGATATAGAAGAACACTTGGCGCAATATGTCCCCTTCTATGAGAAGAGAGAGCAGCAAATGGAAATGATGGATGAGATTCAACAGGCTTTTCATGAATCCCGGCATGTGGTCATAGAAGCGGGGACAGGGGTTGGCAAGTCACTGGGCTACTTATGGCCTGCGGTCATGTTTGCCAAGGGCTCTCATGAAAAAGTGGTCATCAGTACATACACCATCCAATTGCAAGAGCAATTACTTCATAAAGAAATTAAATTATTGGAAAAAATAAGCCCTACACCATTCAGAACCGTACTACTAAAAGGGAAAAATCATTACATAAACCTGTTCAAGTTTGAACAGTCTCTCAGGGAAGATGAGTCTCAATATGACGTAGTACTGACAAAGATGCAAATTCTGGTATGGCTTACACGAACAGAGTCCGGTGATATGGATGAACTTAACCTTACTTCCGGGGGGCAGTTGTTCTGGAATCGTCTAAAACATGACGGATGGCACTTACCTCATACGAAAGATCCCTGGGTTGGGAAAGACTTCTATCTTTTCGCAAGAAAGAGTGCTCAAGAAGCAGATATCATCATTACAAATCACTCAATGCTTCTGACTGATATTGTGAAGGAAAGCAGCATGCTTCCTCCTTACGATTACTTAGTGATAGATGAGGCTCATCATCTGGAGAAGTCAGCAAGACAGCATCTTGGAGTTGTAATGGATTATCTCTCCATTAAGTTTAGTACTTCCCAGTTAGGAACTCTGGACCAAAAACAGTTGTTCTATCGACTTGATCAGCTTATTTCCAACCATTCAGTTCAAATGAATACCCACTCATTTGAATTGGATTCTCGTATTAGTCAGTTTTACATTGATTTAGAAGAGGCCATCGGAGTGTTGACGAGCGTTTTCTATAAGAAAGCCAAAAAGAGAACCGGAGTACAAAAAATACAGCTGAGAATTACGGACGAAATGAAGAAGAGCAGCTACTTCCAACCTGTACTCATGTCCATGGAACGGGTTATTTCAGGAATGAAGTTTGTGGAAAAGGAGTTTCAGCAGATTCTGGAGACAATCAAGGATAAGAAGATCAAGCTACAAGATAAAGAAAAAGCCTTGATTGAAGAATTCTACAGCTTTTTAGTGGATTGGGCAGAGTTGAGAATGAATTTTCAAACCGTCTTTTTAAGAGAAATGAACAACCATGTTCTCTGGTTAGATGGAGATACAAGATCATTACCGAATAGTCTTTCTATCCAAGCTCAACCAGTTACCGTCAATCGTAATCTTCAAGATGAGATCTTTGCCAAAAAGAAAAGTGTCGTCCTTACTTCAGCTACCCTGACCGTCAGAGGGTCTTTCAATTACTTCTTAAACGAGATTGGACTCATAGGTCAAGGGGTAAAGCAGTTACAGCTTACTTCTCCTTTTGATTACAATGAAGTTTCCAGATTGTTCGTCCCAACAGACGTCCCTGAAATTCAGCAAGTTCAAAGTGAAGAGTATATTGAAGCAATAAGCTCGCATTTAATTGGAGTGGCTCAAGCGACGAAAGGGCGAATGCTCATCTTATTTACGTCTTACGATATGTTAAGGAAAACATATGAGCTGATGAAAGAAAGTGGTTTATTAGAGGAATATGTATTAATGGCACAAGGAATCACCTCAGGAAGTCGTACACGGCTGACAAAGAACTTCCAGCGATTTGACAAGGCGATTTTATTTGGAACGAGTAGTTTCTGGGAGGGTGTAGACATTCCAGGAGAAGACCTGTCTTGTCTTGCCATGGTCAGACTTCCATTTTCACCACCTGACGAGCCTGTCAATCAGGCAAAATCAGATATCCTCAAGGCTCAAGGGAAGAACCCGTTTTCTTCTCACTCTTTACCCGAAGCGATAATTCGGTTCAAGCAAGGGGTAGGAAGGCTGATTAGAAGAAGCAGTGATCGGGGAATCGTGATTGTATATGACCGAAGAGTGATGACGACAAGGTATGGTAAGGCTTTCTTGCAGTCGATTCCTTCAATGGAACTAAAAGAAGGAGATTTATTTGATTTGGTTTCATGGATTGAAGATTGGCTCTAATACAGATTAAACTTCAGTGATAAATTTTACTCTTTAACACAACCTAAAGAGTAGATGTGAAACTGGAGGATTGAAAATGAGAGTGATCTTTTCGGTAATGCTGACTTTTTTCCTTGTCATTTCAAATGCCTATGGAATGAAAGTGCCTCAGGTGGATTTACATGTATCACATGAGGAGTATGCGATTAGTTTTCTTCCTGTTTTAAAAGGGGAGGTAGCAGTTCTTCATTTAGCTTCCGGGAAAAATTATTTAATTAATACAGGACCCCTTCAGGAAAGTAAACAATTATATTATTATTTGAATCAAATGCATATTGACAACATTAAGGCAATCATCCTCACGGAAAAAAGAGAAGTGCATGAGGATATGATTACTGAACTTGGTAAGAAGTATTCCATAAAAGAAATAATAACGGGTAAATCCCTGGCTGAAGCAATACAGAAAAAAGGTTCCTTTAGGATGCACACGATCACAGAAGATCAGTCATACTCGCTTTCAAAAGAGTTAGCATTAAATGTGATGCATGAAGGCAATGAGAAAGGAGAGGGATTGGACTTTTCCATTACCTTCTTCCATCATCGCTTTTTGTGGCTGAGCTCACAATCATTGCATTCTGAAGAGGTTTTACTTACAAAACCCCTAAAGAACGTCAATATTGTCAAAATACCTCTTCATTCTAAATCGGAAAGCATGTCACACAGTCTCCTGAAGCATATCGATCCTCAAACGGCTTTACTATACCGTTGTAAGGAAAGGCTTCTTAATGGTGAAATGCTCGAAGCCATCAACGAGGCGTGGATTGATCTGTACTTAACTGGGCAACATGGATTGATCGCCATCAAATTTAATAAGCGAAACTACGAAGTGCTTACCTTTGATCAAGAAGATGGAGTGTTTAAAGAAGAGGGCGGAAAACACTAATGCCGAAAGAGAAAAAAGTCAGGCTGTCAACGTTGTCAGCCTGACTGAGTGTGGATTAGGAAATCGTTTTTGTGATACGCTCTACCATAATAGCCATTAATGTTGTTATAATGTGTGTAGCGTTTCTTACTCATAGTGTGGCGAGTAGCAGTGACGTCATGAGTAGAAAAAATGTTTTTATTAGGGGAGTAACGTAAGTAAGCGGGTAAAAGGAGGAACACCATGGAGAGCCGAATTGAAATTCTTTCCACCGTTCGTATCGAATATACGGATAACTTATATAAAGTGGTTGATACATTAAATAGAACCTTAAAAAAAGATGATTATATGTTTGGTTTAGCCTTAGATCCGGAAGATCAGAATCAAGCAGTACTAACAATATATCGTACATAAAGAGTGATTGTAATGAAAAAATGGATAACAATTTTCGCCCTATTGTTCTTAGTCATTGGGATAACGGCTTCGGTCGTACTTTATCAAGTTTCACGGAACCCTTTGGATAATCAGGCAGAGAAAGCTCTGGATAGAGTGAAAGCTGAAACGGCTATCGTTGAAGTTGAAAACACAAGCTTCTATAACGGATCTAAGTCATATGTTGTTGTGACAGGCAAGGATGATCAAAATGAGAAGCTCGTCGCTTGGGTACCCAATAAAAAAGGGGAAATAATCGAGAAAAAATGGGCAGATGGTATCTCAAAAGAACAGGCAATCAATAAACTAAATGAGGAAAAACAACCGAAGGAATTATTATCGGTACGTTTAGGATATGAATCTGTTGGGCCTGTATGGGAAATCACCTACTTGGATCAACAAGACAATTTAAATTACTTCTACCTGCTGTTTTCTACTGGAGAATGGTGGAGAAAAATTGAAAATTTATGATCAGGGGGAATACTGCAATGAAATTTACGTTAGCTGACAGAGTAAGTGCTTTAACACCATCAACGACTTTAGCGATTACTGCAAAAGCAAAGGAAATGAAGTCACAGGGTATTGATGTTATCGGTTTAGGTGCAGGTGAACCTGACTTTAATACTCCTGAACATATCATCAATGCTGCGTATGCGTCCATGACTGAAGGCCACACAAAGTATACTCCATCCGGTGGTATGGCCAAATTAAAAGAAGCTATCATCCATAAATTTGAAACAGATCAGAAACTTACTTATAAACCATCTGAGATCATCGTGACGAGTGGTGCAAAGCATGCCCTTTATACATTGTTTCAAGTTCTTTTAAACGAAAATGATGAAGTCATCATTCCTACTCCATACTGGGTCAGCTATCCTGAACAAGTGAAGCTTGCCGGAGGAACTCCCGTGATCGTTGAAGGGAAAGAAAAGAATGAGTACAAAGTTACTCCACAGCAGTTAAAAGAGACGATTACTTCCAAAACGAAAGCAGTCATTCTCAACACACCTAGTAACCCTACAGGCATGCTATACTCCCAGGAAGAGTTACAAGCGATTGGAGAAGTGTGCTTAGAGAACGATATTCTGATCGTTTCAGACGAGATTTATGAAAAGCTTGTGTATGACGGGAACTCACACACGTCTATTGCTGAATTATCTCCGGAACTTAAAGAGCAAACCATCGTGATCAATGGGGTGTCAAAATCTCATTCCATGACGGGATGGAGAATTGGATATGCGGCAGGGAACGAGGCAATCATTAAAGCAATGACCAATCTTGCCAGTCATTCTACCTCTAACCCAACGACGACTTCACAATATGGGACAGTTGCTGCCTATTTAGGAGATCAACAACCTGTAGAGGAAATGAGACAGGCATTTGAAGAGCGACTAAACATTGTTTTTGATAAATTGAACAGTATTCCAGGGTTTCATTGTTTGAAGCCTCAAGGTGCTTTCTATCTGTTCCCGAATGTGTCAGAGGCGGCCGAGAAAACAGGCTACAACAATGTGGACGAATTTACCAAAGCTCTGCTGGAAGAGGCAAAGGTAGCGGTTATTCCAGGTTCTGGTTTCGGATCGGACAATAATATCCGTCTTTCTTATGCCACAAGTCTTGATGCACTCGAAAAAGCAATTGAGAGAATGCATGAATTTGTTGTTAGGAAGAGTAAATAATATAAGGTTTGCAGACCGCGTTTGTTTCGGTCTGCTTTTTCCTTAAAATCATCTCGTTTTGCTGTATCTATTGCGGCGGGATAATGGTAAATGTATAATAAATAACGATACATAAGCGTCTTAAGTTTTTTTGGAGGGAAAAAATCGTGAAAACTACTATATCTCAAGTAAGTAAGTTTGTAGGAGAAGAAGTAACCATTGGTGCTTGGCTTGCCAACAAACGTTCAAGTGGAAAGATTGCCTTTCTTCAGCTTCGTGACGGAACTGGATTCATTCAAGGTGTTGTCGTAAAAAGTGAAGTGGAAGAAGAAATCTTTCAAAAAGCAAAATCATTAACTCAAGAAACATCTCTATATGTTACAGGAACGGTTTCAGAAGATTCCCGTTCACCGTTTGGATACGAACTGCAAGTGAAAACCGTAGAAGTGATTCATGAAGCAGTGGACTATCCAATTACACCGAAGGAGCACGGAACAGAATTTCTGATGGATCATCGTCACCTTTGGCTTCGTTCCCGTAAACAGCATGCCGTGATGAAAGTGCGTAACGAAATCATCCGTGCAACCTATGAGTTCTTTAATCAAGAAGGATTCGTAAAGGTGGATCCTCCCATTCTGACTGGAAGTGCTCCGGAAGGAACGACCGAGTTATTCGCCACTAAATATTTTGAAGAAGATGCCTACCTTTCTCAGAGTGGTCAACTGTACATGGAAGCAGCGGCCATGGCATTAGGGAAAGTATTCTCTTTCGGACCGACTTTCAGAGCGGAGAAATCGAAAACTCGTCGTCATTTAATCGAATTCTGGATGATCGAGCCTGAAATGGCATTCTATGATTTTAAAGATAACCTGGAAGTGCAGGAGCAATATGTGTCTTATATCGTTCAATCGGTCCTGGAGAATTGCAAGCTTGAATTAGACCGATTAGGAAGAGATACATCTAAATTAGAGCAGATCAAAGCGCCTTTCCCGCGAATCACTTATGACGATGCACTTAAGTTATTGCATGAAAAAGGGTTCGATGATATCGAGTGGGGAGACGATTTCGGAGCACCACATGAAACAGCCATAGCTGAAAGCTACGACAAGCCGGTATTTATCACGCATTACCCGACTTCTCTAAAACCTTTCTATATGCAGCCTGATCCAGACCGTGATGATGTCGTATTATGTGCCGACCTGATCGCACCAGAAGGGTATGGAGAGATTATCGGTGGCTCAGAGCGTATCCACGATGCGGAACTTATGAAACGTCGCATTGAAGAGCACGAACTTGCTACGGATGCGTACAAGTGGTACTTGGAACTAAGAGAATATGGATCTGTTCCTCATTCAGGATTTGGTCTTGGACTTGAAAGAACAGTGGCTTGGATAAGCGGAGTAGAACACGTAAGGGAAACCATCCCATTTCCACGTCTACTAAACCGTTTGTATCCATAATACAAATCTCAATCAAGGAGCTGGCTGGATTGCTTTAAAAGCAATACCGGCCGGTTCTTTTCTTTTTCCATCTTTCTTCTAATTCATAACCATGTCCACATATACTGAAGCATGATATACTAGTGAGTGAGGTGTGCCGAATATGGATTATAAACGTTTAATGGTGTCCTGGATCGAAGAGGGGACACTTAACATTCCGCAATTATTATTATCAAATTACAATACCCTTGGTTTAAATGAGTCAGAGTTTGTTCTGTTATTGCAAATTTACGGTCATCTGGAAAAGGGAAACTATTTCCCGACACCAGAAGAGCTCTCGGAACCTATGAGTATTTCTACTGAATACTGTTCATCTATTTTAAGAAAGTTAATGCAACAACAGTTTCTATCGATCGAAGAGGGATCTTCACCTGATGGAATCCTGTTTGAAAAGTATTCTCTTAATCCTTTATGGGAAAAGATGGCTGAGTTCGTAATACAGGATTCCAAAATGAAGCAGATGGAGAAATCCATGGAAGAAGAAGCGGACATTTACACGACATTCGAACAGGAATTTGGTCGTCCGCTATCTCCGTTAGAATGTGAAACCCTGGCCATGTGGTTGGATCAGGATGATCATAATGCTATTATTATTAAAGCAGCATTGAGAGAAGCTGTCATATCCGGCAAGCTGAATTTTAGATATATCGATCGGATTCTATTCGAATGGAAGAAAAACGGTGTGAAAACCATTGAAGATGCGCGTAACCAAAGCCAGCGCTTCCGTTCTCATCAAAACCCCGCAGCTTCCAATGATTCTGCTGCTTCTCCTAAACGAAAATCAGTACCATTTTATAATTGGCTTGAGCAATAGGACGAAAAAAAGGGGCTGACTCTCAAATGCTTGAGGGTTGGTCTATTTTTATTTTGGATAATCTTTGTTGATTTTTAGGACAAGTTGGAGGTAGTAGGATACATGCTAAATAAAAAACAAATACAAGTTTGCTTAGATGAAATGAGAGAGATGTTTCCAGACGCTCACTGTGAGCTGCGTCATGAAAATCCTTTTGAGCTTGTCATTGCAGTGCTTCTATCGGCTCAATGTACTGACGCCCTCGTGAATAAAGTTACAAAAGGCTTATTTGAAAAATATAAGCAACCTGAAGATTATCTGAATGTTTCTTTGGAAGAACTTCAACAGGATATACGTTCCATCGGGTTGTACCGAAACAAAGCGAAAAACATTCGTAAACTATGTGAGATCATCCTGACTGAACATGGGGGGGATGTTCCTGAAAGTCATGAAGAATTAGTGAAGCTGCCGGGTGTAGGAAGGAAAACAGCAAATGTAGTAGTATCGGTTGCATTTGGAGTGCCGGCTCTGGCAGTAGATACCCATGTTGAACGTGTAAGTAAGAGATTAGGGATTTGCCGATGGAAAGATAACGTATTAGAAGTAGAGAAAACGTTAATGAAAAAAATCCCGAAGGAAGAATGGTCCGAAACTCATCACCGGTTGATTTTCTTTGGAAGGTACCATTGTAAAGCCCAATCACCCCAATGTGATGTATGCCCGCTGGTCGATCTATGTAGAGAAGGTCAGAAGAGGCTAAAGAAAAAAGGTAACATATGAAAGAAATGACCTTAAGCATTCCATTACAACTAAAGGATCCTTTTTTCTTTCCTGATTTAAAAGTGAGAGTGGATACTTCTCATATCATACCTTATGAGCCTTTCTTCGCTTATGAAATTCTCTATTTCAATGAGGAGTCTCCAGGTTCGCTTCCCTGGGTGGATCATGAATACTTCATAGGTAACATACTTAAGAGCTGGAGAGAGGGGGAGGAGTGTCTTAAAACGTTATTTAATAAACGTTCCAAGGATACATTACCTCTGATGAAAAAGAGTATTGCACAAGTATATATGCTTTTATACTGGAGTAATTCAATGCCGGTAATATTAAATTCTGACATTACTCCCATTGATAGTCTTTCCATTAAACCGGTTAACGCAGGGGAGAGAATGTCATTTATCAGGAACAATCCAACCCTTTTCCATTCCTTCGTACAGTTATCTCAGCTATTCGAGGAACAACATAAACAATATGCTAAATCTCTGGCTCTAAAGCGGGCTAGAGAAAACTAAAAAGGCAACGAGAAAATGTTCTCGTTGCCTTTTTACCTTATTCTTGTTCTCTTCGGGAGTCTGATTGGGTGGCAGGTGCACCATTCGTGGCACCATCTCCAGTTCCAGAGCCGTCGCCGGTACCGTCACCAGTTCCATCTCCGGTTCCAGTGCCATCACCATCACCAGTGCCGTCATCTGTACCTCCGTCACCAGTCCCATCTCCTTCAGGTGGAGGAGTAGTGCCATCATCGTCACCTGTGTCTTCACCATCATTACCTGAATCTTCTTCGTTCCCATTTCCTTGACCATTTCCATTACCGTTGTTATTTCCATTATTGTTACCATTACCATTGTTATCTTGATTTTCATCGTTGTTTTCATCTGGGTTTTCTTCATCTTCATCATCAGTAGCCTTGACATCAACATTGACCGTTGCAGGATTACTGCGCTGATCTCCTGATATGGCTACAACCTCAAAGGTGAACGTTCCTTGGGATTGAATGTTTTCTACATTTAATCCTTTCTTATCCGTTGTCGTTAATACTTGTTTCGCTTCACCATTTATCGAAACCGCAACTTCAAACTGAACGTCCTTCTCTTTACCATAGTCCCAGGCAAGAGTGATGGTTTGATCCTTCTTATTGAATTTACCTTTCAGATTTGAAGGTGCATCAATCTTGTCGAATTCTTTTGAAACCTTGGAAGGTTCCGTTCCACGGACGAATAATTCAGTAATCACTCTGTCATCTGGAGTGTATTCACTTGGAAGTCTAGGCGGATTGCTTCCTAGTTCAACCTTGGATTCAACCACGCTGTCCGGTTTATTAAAATCAGGTGTGTCAACGCCTTCGTGAACATAGCTCATCAGGTCACTGACGATGTATTGTGAAACCCTTCTATCCGTAGGGGATAGTGATATGGAACGAGTCTTATATCCAGTCCAAACTGCCGCTGTGTAGTTTGTGGTATAGCCTACAAACCATGAATCAGGTGCGCCTGTCTTAGCAATTCCGTATTTTTCGCGTTCTTTTTGAGTATAGTTCGTCGTACCTGATTTTCCGGCCATCGGTAAACCTGGCACCTTGGCATAAAGGCCTGTTCCTCTTGGATGATCAATGACGCTCTGCAGCATATCAGAAATCATATAAGCGGTATATTCTTTCATTGCAGGCTTTGGTTTATTATCATTTTTAATCTCTGTTTCACCATCGCGTAAGACGACTTTTGTAACCGTATGTGGCTTGTTGTAAATACCTTCATTCCCAAATGCGGCATAAGCACCGGCCATTTGTACGGAGTTTACTCCAGGAGACACACCACCGATTGAAGCAGATTCATAATAATGATCGAACTTTAATCCGAGACCATTCACGAATTCCTCTGCTTTCTCTGGACCGACTTCCTGAAAGGCTTTTAGGGCAGTGATATTTCGGGAATCCCAGAGACCCTCTCGTATCGTGATCGGCCCCTTAAATTGACCATCATAGTTATTGAGTTCTGTTCCATCAGAATATTTATAAGGCTCGTCATTTAAAATATGGTAGGTTGACCATTTTAAATGCTCGATGGCAGGAGCATAGTCTAATAAAGGCTTAATCGTAGATCCGGGCTGACGTTTTGTATCGATTGCAAAGTTAAATCCACGCTGAACGTTTGGATCTTGCTCTCTGCCGCCACCAATCGCTCTGATTTCTCCCGTTTTCGTATCCATAAGGGTTACCCCCGCCTGCAGGGGCTCTTCAGCATTCTCCGGATAACTGAAGCTGGTATTTTCACCTGCTAAAATTTCTTCCAAACGTTTTTGAGCATTCGGATCAACGGTTGTATAAACCTTTAAGCCATCTGAAAATAGGTTATAGTCACCCATTTTTTGAACTTCATCAATAACCGCATCCACAAACGCAGGATATTTGTTTCCGTTTTTCTTTTCGACTTCTTCAGCTGATACCAATCCTTTAGTGATCGGGATGGCCTGTGCTTCCTTTTTTTCTTCTTCATTGATTTTACCGTGCTGTTCCATTAAAGATAGAACGATATTTCGTCGCTTTTCCGCTTTTTCAGGGTATTTAAAAGGATTATAATTGTTTGGGCTTTGAGGCAGTCCGGCAATTAGGGCTGCTTCATGAAGCTCGATGTCCTTAATGTCTTTACCGTAATAATAGTCTGCAGCAGTAGCCATTCCGTTTATTCCAGCGGACATATACACTTTATTGAAATACATTTCAAAGATTTCTTCTTTTGTATATTCCTGCTCAAGCTTAAGAGCCAGCCATGCTTCTTGAGCTTTTCTTTTTAATGTTTTCTCAGGGCTTAAAAAAGAACCCTTGATCACTTGCTGGGTAATCGTCGAAGCTCCTTCTGAACCGAAACCGCCTGTCACATTGGCTATGACGGCGCCCCCTAATCGAATCAAGTCAATTCCGTTATGCTTATAGAATCGATTGTCTTCTGTGGCAAGGACCGCGTCCTGCATGATCTTTGGGATATCATCGAAGTTTGCGTATTCCCGTTTTTCTTTCCCGACGGTCGTGATCAATTCCCCGTTCATATCATAAATTTCTGATGCAATCGGATCCTTGAGTAATTTTTCATCAAGCTTAGGGGCACTGGACGCATAATAAGCAAATAATCCAGCACCTGCAAGCATCCCGATAATACCGATGATAAATAATGATATAATGACGCGTTTAACCATAGAGCCCTTTTTCTTGCTCTTTGTGGATTTTGACTTTTGTTGGGCCAGACGCTTTTCTTCCCTTGACTTATATTGACCAGCCATATTGTTTCCTCACTTTCAATCTTCAGTGTTTTTAGTATTGTCTAAGATTTAAAATATACTACTGATATTGAGATAAATTATAGATTAACTCATTTTTCGTAAACTAAAAATATAACTGATGGACTATTTTTAAATAATCGACCCTGGGATGTAGCCCTAAAGGAATGATGACTCCTTTTTCCTCAAGCTCTTGCCGTTTGATTGATTTTCTTCCTCCATTTATCATGCGGTCCCAATAAACCCTTAGAGCTTGGTAGGGAAGTAAGAACACTTCTTCGGAAGCAGAAAACCTTACTAGTACAAAGGTAATGCCGTCTTGATTATGGACGTTTTCCATATGCCGGATTTGATGCTCGTGAAAATTTTGAAGTGGAAAGGATGTTTTATTCTTTGTTTCTTTGACTTCAAAGTCGATATATCTTCCGTTGTACACACCATTATAATCCGTCGTGGAGGGCTGCTTAAAGTATGCTTCCTTAATGACGGCCGCACTTCTCGATGGATAATGGACATCCACTATTTGAACGGGAGTCGGTTTTTTGTGAATGACTGCTTTATGAAACGTTAAATAATATTGGTTCGTATCATTAATGTCTTCTTCAAGGGTCATACCTCTGTTGCTATATGATAGTTGTTTCGGTTTTGCCTTCGCTTTTTTTGAGGGTAATGACGCTTCCACATATTTCTTACCATTAGGATAATGGAATTTCATGGTAATTCACCTCGCAGACTAATCTATATCATAACAGAAACCACTCCAATTTGTGTGAATAATTGTTTACAAATCTCCTCAATCTATGGCTATAGGAGAGAGGGGGATAATAAGGATGGATGAAATGAGCAATACTTATCGCTTTTTACCCTATATACCTGAACCTAAACGTACAAATGAGTGGATTCATGAAATCAAGCAACTAGTGAATCTGCATAATCAAGATAATATATCAAGAACGATGGCTTATCAAAAATTCTTCCTTCTTCATCCTGAAATAAAATGGTCTTTCCTGGCTTCGATGGTATCAAGGAATGCCGGCTGGAATATGACCGATCTGAAAGGTGAAATCTTCACCCGCCTTTTACATCCGGCTACCCGCGATGATCTATTCATGACGTATGAAAGAGCTAACTGGAGCATTTTTCAGGATGCCTTTCCTCAACTCCTTCTATATCATTATTCGACGAGGTATAAGAAGAAAATGTTTCATTTGTTTAAAGAATTTCATATTTCAAGCTTCATGGAAAAGGAGTGGAATCGTTATTGGGTGGAGAGAGATGATCATAGATTGGTTCATTCTCTAATAATAAATGAGCAGCACCTCATTCAAGGACCGGTCATTGAACATGAGGTATTTAAGAAAAGGGTGTTTGGTTCAACCCTATTCTTTATTGAAGATCATCTTCATTTCAGCTCCGTTCTATTTCCGACATTAGAGGGGGAACTTTTAGGAGCGAGTGTCCATGGCTTCAGAAAAATAGAAAACAGAATTCTTTTAGGAAATAAATTATTTGCGATTTTATTTCATCCTGATCATCATTCCTCCTTTTTGAACTTTTCTTTACAAGTAGAGCATACAGGATCCAGAAGAGACTACGAACAGTTCTGTAAAGGAGTCCTCCAAACAAGTACACCAATGCTCCATGAAGTTTATGACGAGGTTCCACATCATTGGAAGACTCATACGGACTGGTCGATTAATAAGAAAATGAATAAGGATTGGTACAAAGAGCAGAGACTCCCTCATGGAATCGAATTAACAAAATGGTTTTTTCATAAGCAAAGGCAGCTCGAGAAGGTGGCAAATGTAAAAGATGGGTTAAAAAAGATCTGGAAGAGGGATAGAAAGAAGAAGAGACCAACACCCTAAAGTAGTGCTGGTCTCCTTTTGTCATGCTTGTCGGGTCTAGCCGCCTCCGCTTTTTTTAGTCCAGCTACGGCGGCTAGACCCTCGAGGTCATAAGTCAAACCACCCAAAAAGGCAAAGAGCGCCTTTCCGGTGTTCTCGCCTTATGCTTGTCGCCTCTGTGCAAAGCCCTTCCGCTTTCTTATTAGTCCAGCTACGGCGGCTAGACCCTCGAGGTCATAAGTAAACCACCCAAAAAGGCAAAGAGCGCCTTTCCGGGTGGTTCGTCTTATGCTTGTCGGGTCTGAACGAGCCGCCTCCGCTTTTTTAGGTAGAAGGACGGTTTTCGCCTTGTAGCTTAGGGTTGCCTTTTGAGGCTTTGGTTTGGGCTGAATTTGTAGTTTGCTGTTTGTTTTGTTTGTTTTTTTGATTTTTCATTGGGTAACACCTCCACCTATATTATTTTCTAGTTAACGCCTTATTTATTCAGTAAGTGTCGAAACATAATTAACCTCATGTCCATTTAACACTTTCTTTGGCGAAACGCTTCTAGTTTTGTCAGGGGGGAAGGGAACGGTTCATAAAAAGAGAATTACAGTATTAATCCAAAAAAAAGGTGGGAGGATTCACAATGCTTCCAAAACAAGATATTATGTTGAAACTAGCTGAAATTGAAGAAAGTTTGAATCAATTAGAACAAAGTCTGCATGATCGAATCTCAGTTGAAGAACAAGAAGGAATGAATTCGTTAACGAACCAGATACAGAAAATCGACATTAAGTTGAGCTCAGTGGAGAGACATGCGGAGTCTAAAACCGTTCTTATGAAAAATAGAGAAAAGTCCTTTGTCTTACAAAAACTTGAATTATCTTATAAGACGTCTTAAACTGAATTTATAAGAAAGTAGCGTTGTGCTACTTTTTATTTTTGTCTACATTTTTACGGAGGGCTTTTTTTGAAAGAGTTGAAGCAAGTAACGGGGGAACTGCTCATCCTTGCTGAGCAGATGATGAAAGAATATAAAGGCAGACGTGAGTCAAGTGAAAAAGGAGACTTTTACACAGAAGTGAAACCTTTTGCAGATAAAGTAAAAGCGGCGAATGATGCGTGGAAAGAATTGTCCTTGATTTGGATCAAGGAACAAAGGCCAAAACACGTTCATTTCCCTCAAATTTTAAACACATTCGACAATATTGAGATGCTATCGGTTCACTGTTTCTTTCCAGAGTCCAGTTACAACCGGTTTATCAGTCATTATCAATCTGTCTCATATGTACTGCAAACCCAGTTGGATGAATTGAATGAAAAATAAGAGGCTGCCGACCGGCAGCCTCTTTACATTATGGAGTTGAAATTGCTTTTTCTTCTACTGTATTGATTTGCTTCGCTAGCTCTTTATAATGATGCAGTGAAATCTCATTAGAAATATAAAGTTTTTTGGCCATTGTAAGAAGTTCTTGTTGATCCGTTGCTTGATAATGTTTACTACTTTCGTATCTCTTCAGTAGTTCACTCAGGTTCACCTTAATTCCTCCCAATACTTATATTTCATTGCGTTGCATCTACATTTATCCTATCATAGAAAACCCTTTCTTTAAGTTGTAAGAATAGTGTAACTTCCGACATTCTTCTTGTGTTTGTCGAAATATCTTTATGGGTTCTTTCACCATTTATCCAGTTAAAACATAAAGTATAGTAACCATTATAAAGTAAGGGGGCTAAGTATGAATTCTTTACTTCATTCGAGACAGATGCGTAACTATCATCCAAGTTATCATTCGCAATCAACGTATATGGGCACAGGGATGAACTATCAAGGACAGGGTATGCGACCTCCAGAATATGGAGCTTTCCAACCTCATTATTATCCTCAACCAGAAGCCCAATATCCTGCACCCGGGTTTCAAATGAACCAATATCAACAGATGAACCAGCAGCAAATGAATCCATATTTTGAAAATCCTTTACAGCAGAAAGAATACAATCCGTACCAAATGAAAGCAATGGAGCAACAGGCTTATGCAAATCCATATCCGAAAGCCTCGTTCATGGCTAAACCTCAGTCTGGAGGAGTAAGTTCGATCATGAATTCATTCAAGTCACAGGATGGATCTTTAGATTTTAATAAAATGATGAATACGACAGGACAAATGATGGGGGCAATTAATCAAGTCTCCTCTTTGGTAAAAGGCTTGGGTGGGATATTTAAACTATAGAATGATAAAAAGGGGCTGCCGACTCGGCAGCTCCTTTATCAAATGGTAATAGGAAACTTATTCTATTCTATAGGTATTCGTTTACCGGATTCTTTGTCTACCTTGACAGTCAGCAATCCATCTTTATGAGAAGCTTTCACATTCTTTTCATTAACCACCCCTGGAAATGGAATGGTCCTGCTGCTTTTTTTCATGGATTGCTTTCTTCTGATCATTTGATTTTGATCATTTTCCTCGGAGAACTCTTCTTTATTGGTCACAGAAATCGTAATGTACTGAGGGAACACATCAAGATGAATCTGCTCTTTTTTAATACCAGGTAGTTGTGCAGTCACGATGTAATAATTGTCTGTTTCAGTTAACTCGACCGGGAAAGAACCAAATGGGTTAGAAGATGATGTGAAAAATTCATCAATGCTTTGAAGCATTCCTTTCATAGGTCTTTCATGAAAAAACTCGTTCATGGAATGCATCAGGTCACCAAAACCTTTTTTCTCGTTCGACATGGGTATTCTCCTCTCACGCAAAAGTATTCATACTAGTGTATGAACGCTTGCTGAAAATGTGCATTTGTCCTATACCGCCATATAAGCCGGTTCATGAACAAGAGCAAAGAATCAAAGTCTTCCCATATAAGCTCCTTTACATTCTAATTAGTTAATTGTGGAAAAGATAACCTGGTTTTTTTTCTTTAGTTTCGAACATAGATTCGGTAAAATGAATAGAAGAGGTGATACCTGTGTTTAAGAAAAACAATCTTCAGCAGTTGATAGAACATTTTAAAAAAGACGATGATTTCAATAAACAGATTGTTCACTGGCATACCATAGATGAAAAACCTGCTCAATTGGTAGATATGCCACTGGAGATAAATGAAAAAATAAAAAATGCACTGCAAAAACGAGGCATCGAAAAGCTTTATACCCATCAACATTCCGCTTTTCAGCTGGCAATGCAAGGAAAGAGCTTTACCGCGGTAACTCCAACAGCCTCGGGAAAGACTCTTTGTTATAATCTTCCCGTATTACAATCAATCATGGACAACCCGGATGCACGGGCGTTATATATTTTTCCAACCAAAGCTCTCGCACAAGATCAGAAAAGTGAGTTGAACGAAATCATCTCAGAAGCAGAAGCTTCTATTAATAGCTATACATATGATGGAGATACCTCCGCCAATATCCGGCAAAAAGTAAGGAAAGCTGGGCATATCGTCATAACGAATCCAGATATGCTCCACTCAGCCATCCTTCCTCATCATACAAAGTGGGTGTCTCTATTTGAGAATCTTAAATACGTAATAATCGATGAACTTCATATATATAGGGGAGTCTTTGGTTCCCATGTAAGCAATGTGGTTAGGAGATTGAAACGGATTTGCGAGTTTTATGGAGCTTCTCCCATTTTCATCTGTACATCGGCAACGATTGCAAACCCGAAAGAGCTGGCAGAGCATTTAACAGGTAATGAAATGAATTTGATAGATAATAACGGTGCACCAAGTGCCAAAAAGCATTTCGTATTCTACAATCCCCCTGTTGTAAACAAACCGTTGAATATACGCAGGAGTGCGACCCTCGAGGTCAGGAGAATTGCTGGTGAGTTATTGAAGAATAAGGTGCAAACGATCATATTCGCCAGAAGCAGGGTAAGGGTGGAAATTATCCTTACCTACTTACAAGAATTGGTGAAGAGTCAATTAGGAACGAAATCAATCAGAGGGTACAGGGGAGGATATCTGCCAACTCAACGCCGGGAGATTGAAAAAGGCTTGCGATCTGGTGAAATCTACGGAGTTGTCAGCACGAACGCCCTTGAATTAGGGGTGGATATCGGTCAATTACAAGTGTGCATCATGACCGGCTATCCCGGGACGATCGCAAGTGCTTGGCAGCAAGCCGGAAGAGCCGGCAGAAGACATGGGGAATCTCTGGTCATCATGGTGGCAAGCTCTAGCCCATTAGATCAGTTCATCATTGAGCATCCGGATTATTTCTTTGAGCAAACGCCTGAAACGGCGAGAATCAACCCTGATAATTTGATTATTCTCATTGATCATATCAAGTGCGCTGCTTATGAGCTTCCCTTTAAGGAAGGGGAACAATTTGGCAGGCACGACATTGATGATATTTTAGAATTTTTAGTAGAAGAGCGGGTGGTTCATAAGAACGGTGAAAAATGGTATTGGATGAATGATGTGTTTCCTGCACATAACATCAGCCTTCGCTCAGCTTCCCAGGAAAATGTCATCATCATTGACCAAACCGACATCTCAGCCGTGAAAGTTATAGGGGAGATGGATCGTTTCTCAGCTATGACCTTATTGCATGATGAAGCGATTTATTTACATCAAGGAGTTCAATTCCAAGTAGAGGAACTGGATTGGGAAGAAAAGAAAGCGTATGTACGGGAAGTGGACGTGGATTATTTCACCGATGCCAATCTGGCTGTACAATTAAGAGTACTCGAAACAGACAAGATTCGCACCGGGGAAAGGTATGACGTAGCTTATGGGGACGTAACTGTTCAAGCAATGGCAACGATTTTTAAGAAAATTAAATTTGATACCCACGAAAATATTGGATCAGGACCCATCCATCTTCCTGAAGAAGAACTCCATACGAGCTCAAGCTGGATTTCTTTAAAAGACGCTGCTTCATTTAGTCAGGAGCGTTTGGAAGAAGGTCTCATTGGGGCGGCACAGAGCTTAAAATCGATTATTCCTTTATTTGTGATGTGTGACCCAAGTGATATTTTCGTCGTGCCACAAATAAAAGCTGCACACAATGAACAGCCTACAATCTTTATCTACGATCGGTACCCTGGGGGAATCGGGTTAAGTGAAAAGGTGTATGAACAGATGGAGAAAATACTCCTTGAGACATCTGCTATGATTGAGCGATGTCCGTGTAAAGCTGGTTGTCCATCATGTATTGGAACGGATCATTCACTGGACACAGCCAAAGTGGATACATTAAAGCTTCTTCATCTTTTCCTTCAATAATAGAAGGAGGGAATCAAAATGTCACTTAAAAATAAATTATCCAGAATGAAGAAACATCTTATTAAAGAAGAGGACGCTGAAGAGAAGAAAAGTCAGCCTCCCATTTTAGAGCAGGAAGCGGCAGACTTGCCATTTCTTGATTTATGGAAACAAAATGGTGCCACTGTGTACGATATTGACGGTGATTTTTGTCTGGTGAGAGAGAAGCGATATCCAATCGATCATCGGCATGGGGACTACACGTTTAAAGATTTTATTAGGGCGGTGGATGCTTGGCAAGACTTTGCAGGTGTTCATCCCTTGTCTTCTAAAGGGCTTACTCATGAACAAATGTTTTTCTTTGATACGGAAACGACCGGTTTAGGTGGGGGGGTTGGAAATACAATCTTCTTATTAGGGCATGGGAGGGTGACAGAAACAGAAGTGATAGTGACCCAGCATTTTTTGCCACAACCGGGAAGTGAAATACCTCTCTATCACAGCTTTTTAAGCCATGTGGATTATAACACACTCGTGACATATAACGGAAAAGCGTTTGATTGGCCACAGGTAAAGACAAGGCATACACTCATTAAGGATCATGTTCCAAAATTGCCTGCATTTGGACATTTTGACCTTTATCACGGATCCAGAAGACTCTTCAAGCACAAGTTAGAGTCTGTAAAATTAGTAAACGTAGAGCGAAAGATACTTGGATTTAATAGAGTAGACGATGTTCCGGGATATTTAGCCCCTATGATTTATTTTGATTATATCGAGCGTAAGGATCCGGAAGGTATATTCAAGGTTATGACCCATAATGAGCTGGATATATTGTCATTGATCACTCTCTATACGCATTTAACGTTTCAACTGTTGAATGTCCATAAGAAAGCCCCTGACCAAGAGCGGTTCGAGGTCGGGAGATGGCTTGAATACACGGGTAACAGAGAGATTGCAAAAGAACGTTACCAAGAGATTATCAGGGAGGATGACAGGACAAACTATGAGGCGATGCACCTCCTCGCTCTTCAATACAAAAAAGACAAAGAAGAGTGGAAGGCGATAGAGTTATGGGAACGAATGTGGAAAGAAGCCCCTATTTCCATTAGAAAAGTCGTATTGTTGGAACTGGCTAAATTGTATGAGCACAAAACGAAGAATTTCCAGTTAGCATTTGAAAGATGTGAGCAACTCGAATCACTGCTGAATGAATCTACGGAAGCAAACAGCCAAAAGCACGAGGACTTTATAGGGAAACTTCATCATCGAATGAGCCGGTTAACAAGAAAATTGAATAAGAATACAGACCATCCATCCTAGATACACAAATTTTTATAAATTATACTAAAAAAGTGGTTCAAACTCCTTATTTTTATATTGAGAATTTTCAAAAGTAGATGTAAAATAGTTAATTGTGTTGAAAATATTTAATATTTAGATGGGATGATGAAAATGAACCGAGCGATTTTAATTTTGTTCTTTGTCGTCATTGGTTTAACAGCTTTTGTTTTTACCAATTATCCGGAAAGTTTATATAGCTTTATGTAAGCCTGCAAAATGTTTTCCTAAAAATAGGTATTTGCATTAGTACATGTACCCTCTTCGTTTCATAGGCTATTAGTGTAACAACTAAGAGATGAAAGGAGAGCGTTTCTATGTATAAAAGACCAAGACCTAATCAAGTACTTCCTGCAGTCATGCACCCAACTAAATGTTGTGTGAATCAGTCATGCAACACTTATGAGGTGCCACACATCCACCCTACTCACACGACAAATGTAAATAATGTTATGTATCAACATAAACATTATTTCCCACAGACACAATCACAAGTAGACAGTGTTTCACACCAACATTTTAATTGTGGCGGTGGACCGGGTGGACCAGGAGGACCTCAAGGCCCTGGAGGCCCAGGAGGACCGGGGTTTGGCCCAGGATTCGGACCCGGACCGCGTCCAAGACCACCATTCGGACCATACGGTATGGGACGATGATTTTCTGAGTGAAGACTTCCGAGGGATGCCTCTAAGAGGTTAGTTTCAATTGCAGAGCGATACACTGTGTCGCTCTGCAAAAGTGACTAATGCCTATTAGAGTCATCTCTTCTTTATGATGGTAAATATTATATGATATATCGGGATATTGACCTCGTAATTCGTAAAATATGTTACAATAGAGTGTAAAGGATTGGGACACACTAAGCTTTAAAGAGAACTTGTCTGTCCTGAAAGTTTAATGAAGGAGTTTTGCATTTGAGTAATGTTGCGTGCATAACCGGATATAAATCCTTTGAACTGGGAGTTTTTAAGCAAGATGACAAAGCAATTCACTACATAAAGCAGGCTCTAAAGAAAGAATTAGTTTCCCTTTTGGATGAAGAATTAGAATGGGTACTCATTAGTGGGCAACTTGGGGTTGAGCTTTGGGGAGCAGAAGTGGTGTTTGAGCTTCAGGAAGATTACCCTGATCTTAAACTGGCTATATTAACTCCTTTTCTTTCTCAGGAAGAAAATTGGAACGATCCAAATAAAGAGTACTATGAACTCATTCTTTCTCAAGCTGATTTTGTCGAGTCAATCTCAAAAGAACCTTACAAGAGTCCACAGCAATTTCGAAACAAAAATCAGTTATTCTTGCAAAAAAGCCAAGCGTTAGTGATACTGTACGATGAAGAAAAAGAAGGCTCACCCAGGTACTTCTATCAAGAAGCGAAGAAGAAGAAAGAAACTGACCCTTCCTTTGAAATAAGGGCGATCACCTTCCATGATCTGCAATGGGTCGTAGAAGAAGAGCAGTGGAAGAATGAGTAGAGGATGTTTATTACTCATTAACACTTCGGGAATTGTATAGCCCGAAAACAATTATAATTGACAAACTGATGGTTATTTGAAAAAATGATAGTCATAAATATAGAGGTGAATATAATGATCTCAGATAAAGTGAAATTAACCGCCAAGGATATCCTGGAAAAAGAATTCAAAAGTGGTATGCGTGGATATAAACCAGAAGACGTGGATAAATTTTTAGATTTGATTATTAAAGATTATGAAACCTTCCATCAAGAAATAGAAGATCTGCAACAAGAGAACCTGCGATTGAAGAAACAAGTTGAGGGAGCAAGTAAACAACGCTCCGCTGCTCCGGCTCAACAAACAGGCACAACGAATTTCGATATTCTTAAACGCTTGTCTAATTTAGAGAAACATGTATTTGGAAACAAATTGTATGACTGATATTTCCAGTTGAATACTTGGAAGAACTACAGTATAATTAGTTATTGCTGATCCTTAATGGTGTTCGGGTAATCGCTGCAACGTTAAGTTGTAGAGGAAAGTCCATGCTCGCACGGTGCTGAGATGCACGTAGTGATCGTGCCTAGCCAATTCATAAGCTAGGGCATCTCAAGTTTTGAGTTGACGGCAGGGAAAACACCTAAGTCCTTTGGATATGGTGTGACTACCTTGAAAGTGCCACAGTGACGAAGTCCTGTTAGAAATGGCAGGAGTGGAACGAGGTAAACCCCACGAGCGAGAAACCCAAATTAGGTAGGGGAATCCTCTCAGAGGAAACGAACGAAGAGAGGGACAAAGGAGCTTCCTTTGTAGATAGATGATTACCACCCGAGTACGAGACGAAGAGTCGTTTGTAGTACAACGGAACAAAACATGGCTTACAGAACACTATTACGGGATAAGAGCAATAAGGATTAAATAATGCAAGTGACTGATACATGCAGGTAATACACTGCTCTTTTGTATCAGTCCTTTTTATATTTAAGGAAACAAGACTATACTATTGAAATAAAGATACTTAACGACGGGGTGACAATTATGAGTACATATACATTAATTGCAACGGCAGCGATGGGCTTAGAAGCAATTGTTGCAAAAGAAGTGAAAGAATTGGGATACGAATGTCGGGTGGATAACGGAAAAGTCATCTTCAAAGGGGATGAAACGGCTATTGCGCGAGCCAATATGTGGCTAAGAACCGCTGACAGGATTAAGATACTCGTTGGAGACTTTAAAGCGTACTCCTTTGATGAACTTTTTGAAAATACAAAGAAGCTGCCTTGGGAAAACTTCCTTCCAGTAGACGCAGAATTTCCCGTTCAGGGGAAATCCGTCAAATCAAAGCTATACAGTGTACCTGATTGCCAGGCGATTGTAAAAAAAGCAATCGTTGAACGTTTACGTACAGCATACAAACGTACATCGTGGCTTGACGAAACGGGTCCTTTGTTTAAAATCGAGGTGGCGATCCATAAAGACGTAGCAAGCATCACCCTGGATACCAGTGGACAAGGTCTTCATAAGAGGGGATATCGAATCGGACAAGGTGAGGCCCCTTTAAAGGAAACCCTGGCAGCGGCCCTGATCCAATTAACCACATGGAACCCTGACCGACCTTTTGTAGATCCATTTTGCGGGTCTGGAACCATTCCGATTGAAGCGGCTTTAATCGGGCAAAATATTGCTCCAGGATTCAATCGTGAGTTTTTGTCAGAAAACTGGCCACTGATGCCTACTGAGGTCTGGGAGAAAACACGTATGGAAGCAGAGGATTTGGCTAACTACGATCAGCCTCTTGAAATACTCGGTACGGACATCGATCACCGAATGATCGAAGTTTCCAAAGAGAATGCAATGGAAGCGGGACTTGGAGACTTGGTGAAATTTAAACAAATGCAAGTAAGAGACTTCACTTCAGAATTGGAATACGGCATCATCGTCGGAAATCCTCCTTATGGTGAACGTTTAGGAGAAAGAAAAGATGTGGAGAGAATGTACCAGGAAATGGGGAAAGCTTTCGAGAAGCTGGATACTTGGTCTGTTTACATGATGACTTCCCATGAAAACTTTGAACAAGTATACGGTAAACAAGCTACGAAAAAACGTAAATTGTTTAACGGATTTATTCGAACAGATTTCTATCAATACTTTGGCCCGCGTCCGCCGAGAAAAGGGTAATCATTTCAAGTTCACGAAAAAAAGAATAGAAGTTCAGAATATCCCTTTCACTTCCTGCGTATAATAGTTCTATCATTTTTAGAGGAGTGAAAGAGGATGGACCATTCCTACATCGATTACCACAAAATCTATCAGGCGTTGCAAAGCTCTATTTCTTCCCTTTCAGGAGAAGAAGGAGGAGCCATCCAAGCAGGCTTGGAAGAAGCAACGAAAAACCTTGATCAGGCTTTTCAATATGAATGGTTAAGGAAAAAGAGAATATACGACTGAGTGTATTCTGAAGGAGACTAGGGACATCCATACAAGTGGTAGATCTACCCCTGTATGGAGCGTCTCTTTTCTTTTGTTTAGGCTCTTTTCGTATAGTTTGTTGCTATTGAAGAGGAGAAAGTAATAGTTGATTTCCGCTCCAGGATGCTCGCTTTCCGCGGGGCTGGCGGTGAGCCTCCTCGGCTGCGCCTCCGGGGTCTCACCTGTCCAGCTACGGGGCTTAGGGGCTCGAGGTCATAAGCCAAGTCTGCCAAAAAGGCAAAGAGCGCCTTTCCGGCAGACTTGGCTTATGCTTGTCGCCCCTGAGCAAAGCCCCTCCGCTTTTCGGACTGTCCAGCTATTCCCGCAGGAGTCGAGCATCCTTCCGCTCCAATCAACTTTCTGAGCATGTATCCTCAATGGAATACAATAAAAACAAGAATTTTATCAAACAATCTCATTTAAGGTAAGTAGAAATTGATTTTCCTTTTAAGAAAGAGGAATTATTTTTTTCTAGTTACATTGTGTTCTTGCACACCTTGAAGCTCTGTCATGAAAATTCTGTTAAAGATGGTGAGGGGAACTGCGCAGACTCCTGCGGAAGTACGGGCGTGCCGAGACCCCGTTCGGCTAAGCTGAGGAGGCTTGGCCGAACGTCCGCGGAAAGCGGAGCAGTTCCCCTCACCATCAAGCATAAACCGGTTGACAGAGCCCTGGCAGATTCTATTCTTGAAAACAACAATTATTGCGAAAAGAGCCATTGTTAAAGCCTTCAATTAAATAAATTACGGTTATCCCTTTTCAATAAGAAAGAATTCTAGTAAATTAGAAATATTGTGTAACGCAGGAGGTCCTCATGAGAAGAAAATTACCATTTGAATTAACCAAGGAGCAATCATTTTATGAAGCATTATCCGACTGGGTCGGTGACGTGTTTTATGATCTATTGCCTGAAAAGGGATTTGATTTACGGGATGAACAGGTATTTATGGCCTTTCAGCTTAATCAAGCCTATAAAAATAAGCAGGTTATGTTTGCAGAAGCAGGTGTCGGTACTGGGAAAACCCTTGTTTACCTTTTGTATGCTTTATCGTATGCCAGATATACTGGCAAACCGGCAATCATTGCGTGTGCGGATGAAACGCTCATTGAGCAGATTGTGAAAAAGGAAGGGGACATCCAGAAGCTTGAGAAGGCACTCGATCTTGATATAGATGTTCGATTGGCAAAGTCCAGAGAACAATATCTCTGTATAAAAAAACTTGAAGAAAATATTCCCCAAAACGAGGGTTACCAGCATATGTGGGAGGAATTACCAGGTTTTGTACACGACAATTCTTCCATGAGAAGCTTTAGTCATTATGGGGATAGAAAAGAATATGCTCATCTATCTGATGAAGAATGGAATCAAGTTGGCTGGGATTCTCTTCAGGACTGTATGTCTTGTTCTTATCGCCATCGTTGCGGTCTTACACTTCATCGTGAACATTACCGGGGGGCAGAAGACTTAATCATCTGTTCCCATGACTTTTATATGGAACATATTTGGACGAAAGACTCCCGCAAACGGGAAGGGCAGCTGCCACTTCTGCCGGAAGCGAGCTCTGTTGTATTTGATGAAGGTCACTTATTGGAATTTGCTTCTCAAAAAGCGATGACTTACCGCATGAGAATGGAGACCCTTGAAGGATTACTGGAGAAGCTTTCAGCGTCTGATATGAGGGAAGAAACCTTGTATGTCATTGAAGATATTATGCTGGATAATGAAAAGTGGTTCGAGCTTCTGGAGAAAGAATCCAAAGGAGAGACTGGTTCTGAGAGACAATACATTTCCCGTTCTGAAGCTATATTACAGCAAGGAAGAGCCCTAACGGAGAAAATTGAAAATCTATTAAATGAGCTTGTCTTTGAATCTGAAATGTATGTCATGGATGATTATTTGCTAAAGGTAGTGGAAGAGTATCTTGAGCAGATTCAGTTTTCCTTGAAACTATTCATAGATGATGAAAAAGGAATCTATTGGTTGGAAACGTCAGAAGAAGAGCACACCTTTGTTGTGATGCCAAGATTGGTGGAAGAAATTTTGAGAGATCAAGTATTTTCTCAAAATATCCCATTTATCTTTTCTTCTGCCACTCTTTCCTATAATGGAGACTTCTCTTATGTTTCTCAATCGCTGGGGATTGAAAAATATGAAAAGTTCTCGGTAGAGTCTCCTTATGAATACGAAGATATGATGAAAGCTTTTCTTCCTTCATTAGAAGAAGGTAGGGATTCTAAAAATCAGTATGCCTTTGACATGTTGAAGAAAAATCAAGGGAAGTCGTTGATTCTCTTCTCCACTAAGGAAGAAATGAATGTTTTTAGACAATATCAAAAGCAACAGGGAAATCAGGACTGGAATGTGATTTATGAAGGGGACAGAGAAATTAGTGAAACGGTACAGCAGTTCCAGCAGGAAACCTTTACAGTTCTTTGCTCCTATCATTTATGGGAAGGATTGGACGTGCCTGGAGAGTCACTTTCTCAAGTCATTATCTACTCACTCCCATTCCCTCCTAAGGATCCTGTGTTTGATGCGAAACGAAATCATGCTGAAAACTCAGTGGAAGAAGTGGATATTCCCTACATGCTCCTTCGACTGAGACAGGGAATCGGGCGTTTGATTCGGACGAGCGAGGACAAAGGAAGTGTTCATGTGTTGGTGACTGGTCATGAATCAGCTTATATACAGTTGGTAGAATCCGTATTACCAGTTGGAATTGAAGTGTTGAATTCATAAAGTGTTGAAAGAGCCGCCTGAAATTGGGCGGTTTTTTTGTGGCTTTTAAATCTGAGACATCTCCACTTCGACTAATATGAAGTCTCTAAGCGCCTCTCTATCAATCATTCTAACCCAAGTTGCCAGAAAAATATGATAAAATAGATTGAATGTTAAAAAAGGGGGCTTTTTTAGAATGAAAGAATCAGTAATAGAAACAAAAGATCGTTTCCATGATTATGTGAAAAAAATGTCTGCGTACAACGAAGCGCTTGGTTTGATGTTCTGGGATTTACGGACAGGTGCTCCGAAAAATGGCGTTGAACAACGATCTGAAGTCATTGGAATGCTTTCATCTGAGCTTTTTGAAATGTCGACCTCCAATGAAATGGCTGCATACCTGGCAAAACTGTCTCCAGAAATGGACAAATTGGATATCATGACACAAAAACTATTAGAAGAGTGTCAAAAAGAGTATGATCGGAATAAAAAAATTCCCGCTTCTGAATATAGGGAATACGTGGTTTTACAATCAAAAGCTGAAGGTGTATGGGAAGAAGCTAAAGAAAAAGCGGATTTCACTATGTTTCAGCCCTATTTAGAAAAACTGGTGGCATTTACAAAACGCTTTATTGATTATTGGGGCTACGAAGATAACAAATATAATACGTTACTGGATATGTATGAGCCAGGTGTAACGGTTGAAGTGTTAGATAAGGTATTTGGCGATCTTCGAGATCAAATTGTCCCGCTTGTACATAAGATTTCCGAATCGGAACATAAGCCACATACAGATTTCCTCTTTGAACACTTTCCAAAGGATAAGCAAAAGGATTTCAGCTTAAAGATCCTTGAGCAAATGGGGTATGATTTTAACTCTGGCAGATTGGATGAGACGGTCCATCCATTTGCTATTGGTTTAAACCCTGGTGATGTAAGGGTAACAACTAAATATGACGAGAAGGATTGGAGAACAGCGGTGTTCGGGACAATCCATGAAGGTGGACATGCTCTGTATGAGCAGAACATTTCCAAGGATTTGATTGGTACGCCACTATGTACGGGAACGTCGATGGGGATTCATGAATCTCAATCTCTGTTCTATGAAAATTTTGTAGGAAGAGATCATTCTTTCTGGAAGAAGAATTTTTCATTACTGAAGGATTACTCTTCAGGACAGTTTGATTCCATTGAACAGGACGATTTCTACCGGGCAATCAATGAATCGAAGCCATCGTTAATCCGAATCGAAGCAGATGAATTAACGTACGCGTTACACATTATCATTCGGTATGAAATTGAAAAGGGATTATTTAATGATGAGATAGAGGTGAAGGATCTTCCTGAAATCTGGAATCAGAAATATGAAGAGTACTTGGGAATCCGCCCTTCTCATAACGGTGAAGGTGTCCTTCAAGATGTTCATTGGGCTGGTGGGAGCTTCGGTTACTTTCCGTCATATGCATTAGGATATATGTACGCTGCGCAGTTTAAGCGTGCCATGTTAAAAGATCTTCCTCATTATGAAGAGCTGTTGGAAGAGGGGAATCTTGCTCCCATCAGAGAATGGCTGACCACGAACGTCCATCAGTGGGGCAAGATGAAGAAACCGCTGGAAATCATCAGGGAAGTTACTGGAGAAGGGCTTAATGCCCAATATTTGGCCGAGTATTTAACGGAGAAGTATTCAAAGGTATATTCCTTGAATTAACGAATACATTGGAGGCAAAATCATGGAAATTAACGTTGCATCACTAGATGATAAATTGCTTGTTGGAATAGGCTGGACAGGCCCTTATGGAAGAGGGGCTGAGATCCCGAGACTCTTCACTAAGTTTCTACAGATGATTCCATCCATTCACCACATCAATGGAGATGAATGCATATACGCCCCTTTCCATGACAGAGCGACTGATTTTACGTATTATTGTACCGTAGAGGTTGATCGTGTGGAAAAGCTTCCACCGGGGTTAGTGGAACTGTCTCTCCCTGCCGGTGATTATGCTCACGCTCTTTATGAAGGGCTGTCAACGGAAGTGGAACAAGCCTACTTTTCGATCTTTAATTGGATTAAGGAAAACGGCTATGAAAAAGACTACTCCAGACTGAGTGTCGAGAAATTTTTATCTCAGGACAGGGAAATCAACGAAACGGATGACAAGCGGAAATTAGAGTTGTTTGTTCCAATTAAAGAGAAATAGAAAAGAGGCTGCCCGAGGCAGCCTCTTTTCGTTTACCATAAACGATATCCCTTAGACGCAGGCGGTGCGTTTTGAATCATGTCTATGAACGGAACGGTATAGGCAACAAGAATGAGAGCTGCTAAGATGGTTAACCAAATCCTCCAGTTTTCAAGAGCCATTGGGGTTTTCTCAGCTGCTTCGGCTTTTTCACCGACTGGGAACTCTTCGTCTCCTTTAGGTGCGAAGAATGCCAGATTGATAAAGATGTATAGAACCAGAATGATCCCGATAAAGAGGATCGTTCCCCCGATGGCTTGTGCGACTTGATATGGAATCCATTCAAGGGCTTGCGGTGCATCCCCATAAGTTGAAAAAGAGGATCTTCTTGGAGCGCCGAGTAAGCCGACAGCATGCATGGCACCTGACATGATGCCCATTCCTACAGACCACACTATGGCTTGCACGATCGCCAGTTTGTTCATTGCTTTCGTTAAGACGCGTCCTGTTAAATGAGGCACGAGCCAATAGGAGATACCGAAGAACGTCAATACAACAGAAGTGGCCAAGGTTAAGTGAAAGTGACCGGTAACCCAGATGGTATTATGAACAACCTGGTTCATCTGGTTCGAGGCATTGATTAACCCACCTGCCCCTGCCGGGATAAAGGCAACCATGCCGATAAACGGCACTGTAAAGCGTGCATCTCCCCATGGTAACTTCTTAAACCATCCAAACAAACCGGTAGCTCCTTTGGATCTGCCGTACATTTCAAAGGTAGCGAACAGAGAAAATGCAGTCATCAAGGAAGGTATGACAACCATAAAGGTTAGGACTACCTGTAAAAATTTCCAATACGCGTCAATTCCCGGCTCCACTAATTGGTGATGAAAACCTACAGGAATAGAGAATAGGAGAAACAATATAAAGGAAAGTCTGGCTAACGAATCTGAAAATATTTTTCCGCCGATGATTTTTGGAATAATGACATACCATGCCATATAGGCAGGCAGCAGCCAAAAATATACAAGGGGATGACCGAAATACCAGAATAATGTTCTGCTAACGAGTACATCTACCCGATCAACGAGACCAAGAGACCAAGGAAGGAGCTGGAATAAAACCGTTCCAGCCACACCAATTGTGGCGACAATCCATAAGACGGTATTGATGATGGCCATGAATGTTAACAGAGGGCTTGGTTGTCCAGGGTTTTCTTTTCGCCAGCTTACATATTTGATGATCATGCCGGCCCCGCCGAACCAGCTTCCAACAACGACGAAGGTCAACCCTAAGTAGAATATCCAGTGTGCCTGCAAAGGAGCATAGAAAGTATAAAGTACAGTTGCTTCATTTAATAGAATCATAATAGCGGCCATGATTGTGCCGATCAGCATGACCCAGAATCCTAACCAGCCAAACAAGCGGGATTTCCCGGAATAGGTGCCGGAAGTTCGCGAAATGGCAGCATGCTGGAACCCTAAGATGAAGAAAGTGGTCAATACCAATCCCAGTAATACACCGTGAACCGTTAACACTTGATAATAGCCGATCCCTGCAGGTAATGTGAACTTCCCTGACCTTACCAACACTTGTAATAATCCGGCTAATCCACCTAGGGCCAAGGCAATAAAGCCTACATAAATATGTGCCATCGCCAATGTAGCATCTTTTTTATCAATCCTTACAAATCGGTTCATTTTAGTCCACCACCTTAATCATAGATTTCATTGTGTGATGACCTACACCACAATATTCATTACAGACAACGAGAAATTCCCCTGTCTTATCAAGGGTTGTTGTATATTCACTAACAAACCCGGGTTCAAGCATCATATTGATATTTGTCCCTGCGACTTCAAATCCGTGGACAACGTCTTTTGTTGTGGCTATGATTTTCAGTGTAGATCCTTTAGGTACTTCAATTTCCCCGGGCGTGTAGAGAAACGCAGATGCAACAAACACTAGCTCGTAATCCCAAGCTTTTCCTTCCACTTTTTTTAATCCCGGTTCGTTAAAAGGCGAGGTTTTATCCACTTGTTCGGGATTGACGTATGCCTTCGCGCTTGGGGGTTGATGTCCTTGGTGAAAAGCACTGATGCCTAAAATAATTAAAAATAAAATAAGAGACCCTGTTCCTAACGTTAACCACCATTTTTCATAACGATGCATGTGCATGTAAACCACTCCTTCAAAATTAAAAACGATTTAAAAATAGTATGAATACCCCTAGCCATGTAAGCACTAAAAACCCGCCTAAAAACAGAACCGAAGTAAATGTACCTTTTAATGAAGTAGACTCTTCGACCTTAACCTCTGTTTTTTGATGCAATTCCGGTTTCGGCATATATCTCATTCCTTTCATCTATTGGATGATTGATTTTGTTATCACTATCATAACGGTGCAAACCGCTTTGAATCTGTGATAAATGTCACAGGTTACTTGAAATATTGTGAAATAAATGTGAAGTCAGGAAGAGATAGGTCTTTTAATTGGTTCACATGTGTCAAGAATGTGCATAAAGTGTATTATTGGGCAATTCATGGGGGGCTATCTGATGGAAAAATATTATTGTAAACAGTGCTGCCAGATCTATTCTGAGAAAACGGTTTGTCCTCAATGTGAGATCGTTGTCGAGGGGAAAATCAATATTCATGTTCAAAATGGACAAGGAAATAAGAAAAACGGTTAAAGTTTTCTCGATAAAGCGACTGTGTTAATATATAGAAGATTCAAATATTTGATAGGGTGGTGTGAGGATGTATTTACCTTCATTTTCATTAAATGATAAATTGGCTGCCGTCACCGGGGCAGGCCGTGGAATTGGACGGGCTCTCAGTATTGGTTTAGCGGAAGCAGGTGCGGATGTAGTCCTGCTATCTAGAACGCTGAATGATTTAGAAGATACGGCAAGTGAAATAGAAAAGCTCGGTAGAAGGGCGTATATCATCCCGACAGATGTAACATCTCGGGAGGAAATTCGAAAAGCGATTTCTTACATAGAAGATCAAAATCGTTCCATTGATATTTTGATTAATAACGCAGGAATGAATATCCGTTCTACTGCCCTTGAGGTTACGGATCAAGAATGGCAAACCATCATGGATACAAATCTAAAATCTGCTTTTATGATGAGTCAGGAAGCGGGTAAACATATGATGGAGAAGAATCAGGGGAAAATCATTAACATAGCGTCTGTCGCTGGTCATGTTGCCTTACGTACGGGGGTTGTGTACGCTTCAACGAAAGCAGCCATGATTCAAATGACGAAGGTTCTAGCCATGGAATGGGGAAAATACAATATCAATGTGAATAGTATAGGACCTTGGTATTTTAAAACACCATTAACGGCAGAATTATTGCAAAATGAAGAATATGTAAACGATATTCTTGCTGTTACACCTTTAAAAAGAATCGGTGAACTGGAAGAACTTGTGGGACCGGCTGTTTTCCTCTCCTCTGATGCTTCGAATTATGTTACCGGTCAAACCATTTTCGTAGATGGCGGAATGACGATTCAAGGTTTCTAATCACTAAAAGGCTAACCAATTAATTGAGGTTAGCCTTTTATCTATTTCAGGCAATTATTCAATCATAAGAATCACTAAGAAATCTCCTGCATTTTCAATGACTATGGGCAGCTTTAGGGCTTTTTCGAATCCGTACATTTTTGATTGACCAACAATGACCGTAGGGGGAGTGATGTCCAGGGTGTGACCAGCTTGGGCTAATAGAGTAGCGAGGTTGCCTGCAATCATATTTCCTAATTCACCTGCAAAAGATTCAAGCATTTCTCCTTCTAATGGCATGCCGAACATTGATGCCCCCAGGGATTGAAAGCTCTCTTCTTCACCATCTATAATCATTCTGCCCCTTACATCTCCGGTAATCCCAATGAGTACACCGATTTTATGCTGACTAAAGGGCTCCGTCAGTAACGAGGGCTGTAAAACGTCAATGTATAGGGGAATCACCCCTTTAATCGCTTCAATAGAACTATTTAGTATATCTGTGACACTTCTCGTTAAAATCATGTCGTTTCCTCCACTATTCTGTCGCTGTAATCATACCATAATACCTGGTTCAAAAGACGTATTATTTAGCATTATTTTCATTAAAATGAACTTTATGGATGAAAAAAACTCTGTTGGTAAGGGATTTGGGATCCCATACATGATTTATGAATGAATGGAAAAGCTATCCTTACATGGAAGTGTAAGGAGTGATTAATTTATGCCTAAAATTGTCTCAGTCGAAACCGAGGTTCCCCCTGTGAAAATTACGCAAAAAGAAGCGGCGGAATTTGCGAAACAGTTGTTTTCCAAAAGTTTTAAAGATATCGGACGTCTTCTCACCGTGTTTGAAAATGGAGAAATAGACAGTCGTTATTTCGTAAAAGATATCGACTGGTTCTCAAAGGAGCATACCTTTCAAGAAAAGAATGATGAATTCATTCATCATGCTGTTGAATTAGGCAGCAAAGTTGTTATGAAGAGCTTATCCCGACATCAACTTACATTAGAAGATATTGATGCAATCATTACGATATCAACCTCAGGGATAGCGACACCAAGTCTCGAAGCGAGAATTATGAATCATCTGCCATTCTCATCTCATGTAAAACGAATCCCGATTTGGGGATTGGGGTGTGCAGGTGGAGCGAGTGGATTGTCACGTGCCTATGAATACTGTTTAGCTTTTCCTAAAGCGAATGTTCTCGTCCTTTCCATTGAACTTTGTTCTCTGACCTTTCAGCATGGAGATCGGTCAAAGAGCAATCTGATTGGTACCTCATTATTTGCGGATGGAGTGGCTTGTGCCGTTGTATGTGGTGATGATAGTCCGGTGCTCAAAGACATTTCACATCCTCTGCCAACCATCTTTGCCACTCAGTCGACACTGCTCCGGGATTCCCTTGATGTGATGGGATGGGAAGTAAAGAGTAATGGCCTGTATGTGGTGTTTTCAAAGGATATTCCAACACTTGTAAAGAACTGGCTTCGTCCGAATGTGGAGGGATTCATCCACGATAATGATCTCAGGCTTGAAGACATTAAACATTTCGTAGCTCATCCCGGCGGCAGGAAAGTCATTGAAGCCTACCAGGAAGCTTTAGGGATGGATGAAAGTATGACATCTGAATCTATGAAGGTGTTGAAGGAATATGGAAACATGTCATCTGTAACCATCTTGTATGTCCTGAAGGAATTCATGAATAAAGGCTGTGAACGGGGAGATATAGGGTTAGGTACAGCCTTAGGCCCGGGATTCAGTTCAGAACTGCTTTTGATGAGGTGGGAATGATGCTTTATTTTATCCTGTTTTTTTCTGTACTCTTGATTCAGAGACTTGTGGAGTTGTACATCGCCAGATCAAATGAAAAGTGGATGAAGGAGCAGGGAGCGAAAGAATATGGACAGTCCCATTATAAAATGATGGTCGCTATCCATATAGCGTTTTTTGTTTCCCTATTAATAGAAGGAGGGATCTTTCATAGTGGGGTTAATACCTATTGGCCTCTTCTGTTGATTGGTTTTATCCTGACTCAGCTGGGAAGAATATGGGTGATTTCTTCCCTCGGGAAGTATTGGAATACAAAAATCATCGTGCTTCCGAGCGCTGAAGTGGTGGCGAGAGGTCCTTATAAATATTTGAAACATCCTAATTATTTTATCGTTACATTGGAATTCTTGATTGTGCCGTTGCTCTTTCATGCGTATTGGACACTTTTTATCTTTGCACTATTGAATCAATTCATTCTCTCTATCCGTATCCCATTGGAGGAAGATGCCCTCCGAATTGAAACCGATTACGAAAGGGTTCACCTCCATACAAAAGGCTGGATGCCCCTAATCAAAAAAGAAAAGTAATTTTCTTATTGAAAATGATTATCGTTTTTGATAAGATTCTAATTGAAGATGAAAATTATTCTCATTTATACATTAACAAAAGGGTGGGGACGAATATGGTACCGTTTCTGATCGTGTTTACTGTAATAGTGTATGGCTTCATGATGAAGTATGTTTTATCAAATGTGATGAAGGATTCAGCACAAGAAAAGAAAATATCTTCATACCAGAAAAACTCAAAAACTTTTGTTCATTCAAACCTGATTGCAACCGAATCAACTCGATAGATACATAGCCTTCTTCTTCGGAAGAGGGCTTTTTTGTTTTTTCACTCAATAAACCATCTGCATATACTGATACCGTTATCATTATTTCCTTTGCTTGATATGATTTCATAGAGAAATTCAGATAAATACGATAAAATAAAACCGTTATCATTTTTCTGAGTACAGAAAGGAACTAGTACAATGAGTCAGATAGAGCATAAAAGTACAAAATTACATGATACATTGCAAAAACTTACAGCCTACCACGATCGGTTCCTTCAAAACGGAGACGACGAGCGGGCAACAAAGGTAGAAAGATTAGCAGAGAAATTACACAACCATGAATTGATTTTAGCCTTTTGCGGCCATTTCTCTGCAGGGAAGTCAACGATGATCAATCACTTAATGGGAGAAGAAATTCTCCCGTCGAGTCCAATCCCTACCAGTGCAAATTTAGTAAAGGTGCACCATGCACCAACGGATTTCGCAAAAATTCATTATCATCATTCCCAACCCCTATACTTTCAGGCACCGTATGAGTTCTCCACCATTAAGGACTTCTGCAAAAACGGAGAGGAAGTATATTCTGTAGAAATAGGTCGAAGCAAAAGTGAGATGCCAGATGGTGTATCGATTTTAGATACCCCGGGTGTAGACAGTACGGATGATGCCCACAGGCTGTCAACGGAATCGGCCATTCATCTTGCTGACGCCGTCTTTTATGTGATGGATTATAACCATGTTCAATCTCAGGTGAATTTCGAGTTCACAAAGGAAATGATCCGTCATGGAGTCAAGCTGTATCTCATAGTAAATCAGATTGATAAGCACCAGGAAGAAGAATTGGCATTCAGCGACTTTATAAAAAGTGTAGAGAATTCGTTTGCATCTTGGGGTGTTGTACCCAATGGGATGTTTTTTACAAGTTTAAAAGCTCCTCATCATCCTCATAATGATCTTGAAAAATTAGAGTCATTGATTGAAGAACAGGTGAAGAAGAAAAGCGAACTGATAGAAGCTTCTGCAGAATCAGCCATCTCACAATTGCGGTCTGAGCATGAGAAGTGGTATGAAGAAGCCCTTGAGAAAATTGAAGAAAAAGGAAGGGATATCCTGACACCTGATGAATGGAATGACAAAGACTCCCTTCTGCAAACTGAAAGAAGAATGATTGATACTTTAGCAAAAAATAACGTAAAAGCGATAAAAGACCATTTTGAGGAAGAAAGAAGGGAAATCCTTAAAAATGCGTATTTAATGCCGTTTGAAACAAGAGAATTAGCGAAAGATTTTCTCGAAAGCAGGCAATCAGACTTTAAAGTAGGGTTTTTATTTTCGAAACAAAAAACAGAAGACGAAAAAGCGGTAAGAATCCGGAAGTTCAAAGAAGATATAAATACCCGGATCGAATCTCAATTAGAATGGCATTTGAAGACACTGGGGAAAAACATGGACAAAGAATACAGTCCTTCATCAGGTCAACCCATCAAGTGGGATCAATTATCTCTTGAAGTGGATGAACCATTCCTTATCGATCTGATCAAACCTGGTGCAGGAATTACGAGTGATTACGTTCTCCAATACTGTGATGATCTTTCTGAGGAATTAAAGAGGAAAGCCAGGAATATTACAAATGATTTGATTGAAGCAACTTTGAATGAAGTGGAAAGCGCGTCTGCAGTAGAGAATTCAGCTTTAGAAACTGAGCTAAATGAACTCCAAAAGAAAACAGGAATCATCTATCAATGGAACACATTACATGAAGAAAAGACTACCCAACTTCGAAAATTAATGAACATTGAGGTCGATCAGAGACAAGCAGATTCTGTTCTCCAACAGTGGATTGTGAATTGGAAGGCAAGGGCGGAAGATTATATTCCTGCAACTGACATGGAGTTGGATAAAAAAGAGATAACCACACGAACCAGGGAAAAAATTGAGTCGGAGCCACGGCAACAACAGCAAACTTCTATTGAAGAGGTTATCGAACGTTTAGAAACGATGACCAGTGTATTCAGGAGATACAAAGGGTTCAGAAAGACTGCAGATTTATTAGAAGGAAAGAAAGAGCGACTGTCCAATCAATCCTTTACAATCGCATTATTCGGTGCGTTTAGTGCGGGGAAATCATCATTTGCCAATGCATTATTAGGGAAGAAAATACTCCCGGTGAGTCCGAATCCGACAACGGCCTCCATCAATCGAATCAATCCGATATCAGAAGTCGGTGAGCATGAAACCGCTCATGTCCAAATCAAGACGTACGACCAGTTATTTCAAGATATTGAGCATTCTCTTTCCTATTTCAATCGCAGTGTTTCAACACTTGATGAAGCAATGGAGGTTGTCCCTGCTTTAACGAGTGAAGGCAGCGGTAAGGAGAATGTACACCTTTCATTCCTGCAGGCTTTTTCTAATGGCTATCCCGCCTTTAAAGATAGTCTTGGAATGACAAAGAAGGCCAATCTTGAAGAGTATAGAGGATTTGTAGCAGATGAAGCTCAAGCTTGTTTTGTGGAGTCCATCGATCTCTATTACGATTGTGATATTACAAGGCAGGGAATCACACTCGTCGATACACCAGGAGCAGATTCGATTAACGCACGTCATACGGGAGTGGCATTTGAATATATTAAAAATGCCGATGCGATACTATTTGTGACCTATTACAACCATGCATTTGCCAAGGCAGACCGTGAATTCCTCATTCAATTAGGCCGGGTGAAGGACACGTTTGAACTAGATAAAATGTTCTTTGTCGTCAATGCCATCGACCTTGCAAGCGACGAAGAAGAAAAAAATGAAGTGATCGACTATGTAGAGACGCAGCTGGTTCAATATGGAATCCGTTTTCCGAGGATCTTTGGGGTATCTTCTCTCCAAGCTCTTAGAGAAGCAGATTCTCAAAAATCAGGAATGGATCTATTTAAGAAGGAATTCCAAACATTTATACAGAATGAATTAGTGAGCATGAGTATCGAGTCCGCTCTCAGTGAGTGGGATAGAGGCCTGCAGCGATTTAATCAATACATTCATACGGCTTCAAGTGATAAAGCGTATAAGGAAGTACGTAAACAGGAGCTGAACGATGCGAAGGTTGAGGTTCGCTCACTTATCGATACGAAATCCGTCCACCCACTTGAAATCGAAATGCAGCAAGAATCGAAGGAACTTGTCTATTATGTGAAGCAAAGAGTATTTTTTCGGGTATCCGATTTTTATAAGGAAGCCTTTCATTCAGGATTATTTCTGCAATACTCCAACCAATCCCAAGCGATAAAGGAAGGATTAAAGGAATTTCTTGCAAGTGTCGGATTTGATCTGGCACAGGAAATGAGAGCCACTTCTCTTCGTATTCAGCAGTTCATTCAGAAACTACTGAGTGAGCATTGGTTGGTACTTGAAGAAATGATTCAACAGGTGGAGAAAGAACTGGTATTATCTCCTCAGGACTACAAAAACGAAAGCACCATTGAATTTGAGAACGCATTTAAACAAACAGAGCTGCGACTATTCGAAGAAGCCTTTTCTTCATATAAGAATCCAAAGCATTTCTTTGAACAAGGCGGAAAAAAGATTGTTCAGGAAAAATTGGAAGCATTACTTCATGAGCCTGCAGATAGCTATTTAGAACAGGAGCAGGAACGGCTGGAAGGTTGGGGTACTTCGTATTTAAGTAGAGAGTTTGACAAGCTTAAAGAAGAAATGTTGATTCAGGTGATGGAGCAGATCCATTCAAATATAGATGCATTAGAGAGTGTTCAGGACCTCAACAAGCTAAAGTATGATTTGGAGCAACTCGAACAGATTCAATCTTAAAGAAAAGAAGGAGGAAAGTCGTGGCGAATCCTTATCATTGCTGTGCTACATGTATTCATATTCAAGGAGTCAAGACCGAACAGAAGACCTCCTATTTCTGTTCCCGACTGGGCTATGAAACCAAAACCACTTATCAATTTTCTTGCTGGGAACCTAAGGAGGAAGTACTGACATTAATGAAGAAGAGGGGGATAATATCATGAAGACAATTATCGATACGGATTGGCTAAGTGAGCATGTTCATGATGAAAATCTAAGAATCATTGATTGTCGTTTTTCTCTGGGGAACCCGGCAGAGGGGCGGGAGCGGTACAAAGAGAGTCATATTCAGGGAGCCGTCTTTTTCGATTTGGAAAAGGATTTATCAGGATATGTGAAAAAGCATGGGGGGCGCCATCCCCTTCCGAATATGAAGAACTTTTTGCGCAAGGTGGAGGACGTCGGTATTGATAATGATACAACGGTCGTCATTTATGATGAAAAGGAAGGTGCATTCGCTGGCCGATGCTGGTGGTTGTTCCAATACATCGGACATGAGAAGGTATATATCTTAAATGGTGGGTTTGCAGCTTGGAAAAAGGCTGGAGGGAAAACAGAATCGACCGTTCCTGTGTTTCCTCTAAAAAGCTATCGTCCAAGCTTTAACGAAACGATCGCAGCTTCTCTGGATGAGGTGAGGAGCATTGCAAATGGGGATCGAGACATCCCATTAATCGATTCCCGTAGCAGAGAAAGATACTTAGGCCATGAAGAACCGATAGACCGCACTCCGGGTCATATTCCAGGGGCGATCAACCTTCCATGGACAGATGGTGTGACGGAAGGGTATTTTATTCAAGGAGAACAGCGGAATGATCGCTTCGCTCATCTTAATAAAGATGAGCCGGTAATTGTCTATTGCGGATCCGGTGTAACAGCGACACCGAATTTCATTGCACTTAAGGAAGCAGGATTCAATACTGTGAAACTTTATGTTGGAAGCTACAGTGATTGGGTGTCGTATGAGAATCACAAGGTGGAGAAGGAATAATGGCGAATAGCTAATTGGAAAAGGTTCATCACTTTTCCAATTAGCTATTTATTCGTATATGTTATACTTTATAAAGTGAACAAAAACGAGAATGAGCGATGAGGAGTGTATGAATTGAATAATAAAAATGAGCATTTATTACTTATAGATGGTATGGCGCTATTATTTCGATCTTTTTTTGCAACAGCCGTAACGGGTCAATTCATGATGAACTCAAAAGGACTTCCCACCAATGGAGTTCAGGGGTTTATGAAGCATTTACTGATGGCAGCGGACCATGTGAAGCCGACACATATCATAGTATGCTGGGATATGGGGAGTCAGACATTCCGTAATGAAGTATTCAATGACTATAAATCGAATCGAAATGCACCACCTGTTGAACTGATCCCTCAATTTGATCTTGCAAAAGAGGTGGCAGAAGGATTCAATCTTTCGAATGTGGGTGTAGTTGGTTACGAAGCAGATGATTGTATCGGGACACTTGCCAAAATTCATCAAACCGATCGCAAAGTATCCGTTCTGAGCGGTGACCAGGATCTCCTGCAGCTTTTGGACGACAATATTGATATTATGCTCCTGAAAAAAGGCTTTGGTAACTATCAAACCTATACGAAAGAGATTTTTGTGGAAGAGAGAGGAATTACTCCTCAGCAATTCATTGATGTGAAAGCATTAATGGGTGATACAAGTGATGGATATCCCGGGGTAAAAGGAATCGGAGAGAAAACGGCACTAAAGCTGATTCAACAATATAACGATATCTCAGGTATTCTCGATCATCTGCACGAGTTAACCCCATCTCAACGGAAGAAGATTGAAGCCGACTTGGACATGCTTCATGTTTCAAGAAAGTTAGCTGAGATTCACTGCGGTGTGCCTCTATCCGTTTCGGTAGAGGAAGCACGTTGGAATAACGTTGCCCATGAAACGCTATCCTTTGTGGATGACTTAGAGTTGAAGGTGCTAAGAAGATATTTAGTAGGTTCTAATGTAATGGTTGCCACAAGCTAGCCATTTATAGGAGTGTCAGGGATCCGTTTTGGCCCCTGACACTTTTTTATGTGGAAATGCTTACTTTGTATTCGATTTCTTAGCGGCATTTTCCAATTGGCCCTTTGGCTCCATGGCAAATTCTGCATCCTGGGATATCCCTTGTGGATTCACGCTTTTGGCATTTTTACCTTTGTTTTTGTTATTTCCTTTTGTCATACCTAAATTCCTCCTTTACTGTAATCACTATTATTTTGGCTATGTTCATAATAAATATCCTATGGGCAGAGAATTTTAGGACAAACTAAAGACAGGGAGGTGTAAGGGTGAATAAAGGGATTGTTACAGCACTTATTAGTATAGCTCTCGCACAGGGCCTGAAGATTCCACTGCACTTTTTAAAAAAGAAGGAATGGAAGCCTGATCTGCTTTTCCAAACGGGGGGAATGCCAAGTTCTCATAGTGCAGGAGTTGCTTCTTTAACGACATTTATAGCTTTAAAGAGGGGTGTCAGAACGATTGACTTTGCTCTTTCATTTATCTTTGGTCTAATCGTCATGTACGATGCACAAGGAATTCGAAGGCAAACAGGTGAGCTGACCCTTAAAGTGAATAGTTTAGATGAGCTCGTTCGCAAAGCTCATGATAAAGAAGCGGTAGAATTCGAAGAGAAAAAACCAAAGCGCCTGAAAGAAATGCTGGGGCATCAACCTCAAGAAGTAGTCGGAGGAGCATTACTCGGTTCGTTTATGGGCTACATTGCCTTCCTGTTTTCGAAAAAGGATAGGCAAAAGAAAAAATTTTCTGTAAGATAAGAGAAGACAAAGTGGCGATAAGGTGAGGAGAAACGTGAAAAAGACAACTGAAGAATTTCTCATAGATCTTGAAAACAAAGGCTTCAAATTTCAAGAAGACGCAATTGGCTTCATCTATTTTGGCAAAAAATACACAGATGCCCCGGATGAACTGGTCAATAGCGCCATTGAAATCACATTAAAAGCTCAAAAACAATTCGATAGCAGTTTTTACATGTCCATATTAGAAAGACTTCATTCCCAAAACATCGCATCCCGAAAAGAAGCGCTGAGATGGATGGAGAAACAGGGCTTGGCATAGAAAAGCGTAGGCGCCGAAGCTGGACATTAGAAAAGCGTAGGCGGCTTGGTCAGACCCGACAAGCATAAGACATGAGACCATCAGAAAGGGATTGCTTCCTTTTTGATGGTCTTTGTTTTGTTGGTGTGGGTCTGTGGATCTGTCGATTTTTGTAGAACGGTCGGTATATTGAAAATACGGTTGATAAAATGAAAGAACGGTTGATAAATTTGAATAACGGTCGATAAATCAAAGCAATTCCATTCGATTTCAAACTTCACACCATAAAAAATGGGAGAGCCACCAATCGGCCTCCTATTTCACACTTTAGTTCAGATGAATGGCTTTTCTGGCCAGCTCATCTGCCCCTTTATTTTCCTTACTGGGTATCCACTTTATGAAGAAAAGGTCCATTTGCTTCGTCATGTCCAATATATCATGGAGTAACTGCTTATATAGAGCATTCCGTACAAACTCTTTCTCAATCGCATGAACGACAGCTTGAGAATCACTCTTCAGCCACACGGTATCAGCATGTTTATCTAAACAGATCTCCAGAGCTTTCTTGCATGCCATGAATTCAGCTTCATGATTATCCATGACTCCTAAAGGAATAGAATATTTTTCCACTTCCCCGTTATGTTTAATCAATATTCCGGCTCCACTTGGCCCTGGGTTACCAGCACTTGCTCCATCAATATTCACTTCGATCATATGCGTTCACCTCAAAGTACATCTTTAGAATAATATTATAGTAGCACATTAAATAGAAGGTAGGGAGAAGGAATCCTTAATCCCTCCCTTCAATAAAATAGCCGGGGATAACCAGTGTCCCTGCCTACAACCAACGATCATACATCTTTAGGAAATCGTTTTGCCACATAACCAAATGGGGTATCAATAATGGATATGACCCATTTGAGGAGATAGGTAGTAATGAAAATTTCAAACCAGACATCCATCGGATATTCTCCCAGGAAAGCGATGCTTGTGAAGACAAGAGTATCCAAAAGCTGACTCACCATCGTACTTCCGTTATTACGAATCCAAAACTGTGAATCAGAAGGGAATTTCCTCTTTAAATACGTGAAGATATACACGTCCATTAATTGACTCACGAGGTAAGCGACTAAGCTTCCAAGAGCAATTCTAGGGATGATCCCAAAGATTGTAGTCAGAGATTCTTGGGCGAAATCTTCAGGATGTGGTTGAAATACTAACACGAGCTGCATAATAATAGTCATAACGATTAAAGTGAAGAACCCCATCCACACCGCTTTCTGGGCTTCTTTTTTTCCATATTTTTCGTTAAGGATGTCCGTTACTAAAAAAGCGGTCCCGTACATGGCATTCCCTAAAGTAGCGGTCAACCCGAAAATTTCAATCGTTTTAACGACCTGTAAGTTAGCAAGTATCGTGGATACCCCTATCCATACAAACAGTCCGGTTCGTCCAAACATTCGATACATAATCAGTAGTAAAGAGAATGTAATGAGAACGAAGACCAATCCAAACCATATATTAAACATATAAAGTCCTCCTAATGAAGATGTTAATGAAACAATAGTCCTCATTATACAAATAAAAGCAAAAATGAACAATCGTATGAAGGAAAAGGAGCGAATGATTATGGAAATGAAACTAAAATTTAAATATGTAAGTAAAACAGCGTCGAGTATATGGTTTGAATCCAACTACTTCCCAAGAAAAGAAACAATGATTCATATCGATGATCTGATGAAAACCGGAAAAGTCCATGATCTTGAAATCATAGATGAAATGGGGAATTCGTGGTCAAGAAAGGAATTTATCAAACTGAATCAGGAATTGGATAAGGAACCAGAAAACATCGTTGTGTATTTCGACGGAGGGTTTGATAAGGAATCACTCATTGCCGGTGCAGGGATTGTCATCTATTACGATAAAGGTGGAGAATCTTTTAGAATCAGAAAAAATGAACTTCTCGAGGAAATTGAAAATAATAATGAAGCAGAATACGCAGCTTTACATATTGCCCTCGGATTACTTGATGAAATCGGTGTGAAAAATGTGCCTTGTACGATTAATGGAGATTCCCAGGTGGTAATAAAACAGTTGGAAGGGGAATGGCCTTGTTATGAAGAGGGCTTGAATCGTTGGCTCGATCGTATTGAAGCACTGATCAAAAAGCTTCGATTGAAAATCCATTGGGCCGTGCTGAACAGAAAAGATAATAAGGAAGCAGATAAGTTGGCCAATCAAGCCTTACAAGGGACAAAAGTCCACAGCAATAAACGACTAGAATAATTTCGTTCCCAATTATATACTCTATAAATAACCATACACAGTATGCCTTCGAACAAGCTTAGGAGTGATCACATGAATCGAAAAAAAGTGGTGGATAAAGTGGATGAGCTCATAGACACCTACTGCAACGACTGCTTACTTAAAGCACACTTTCGCAAAGAGTATGGAAAAACCTATGCTCACCGCTTTTGTATAGAAAAATGCACCATAGGAGAACAAATTCGGAATTTCGGACAAAAATTGAATTGAAAAATAAAGGGCAGCGATTCTTAGGTGAACCTAAGAATCGCTGCCCTTTGGTATGCTATATTGTTCGAACGATTATAATTTAACTACGTTTGCTGCTTGAGGTCCACGATTTCCTTCAACAACGTCGAAAGAAACTTCTTGCCCTTCTTCTAATGCTTTGAACCCTTCGCCTTGAATCGCTGAGAAATGTACGAATACATCTTCTCCACCTTCAACTTCGATGAATCCAAACCCTTTTTCATTGTTGAACCATTTTACTTTACCATTTTGCATTTTCGAATCCTCCTAAATCGTTCAAGCACGTTTGTGCCTCTGGAAAATAGTTTTCACGAAATGATTGACTCTCATACGTTAGAAAGAGGCATGAAAATCGTTCACTTCAATGATGTCTTTACTATACAATATGAAGATTTTTGAGTCAACATTCCCACTTGTTTTTGCGGAAATGTTTAAACAATTTGGTTAATATGTATTGACAAATATTGAGTAAGGAAATAAAATTTGCACTAAGGAAACTTTTATTGCACTAAGGAAACTTTTGTAGTCTTATAAAAAAGAAATTACTTGTGTAAAAAAAAGTGAACATATATAAGTTTCATGAATAAGGTAGATGTAGTAGATATCAAAATCATATAAGTTGGAGAGGAGATCAAACATGAAAATAAGATTAATGGCTCTTGTCGGGATTATCCTTATTTTAGCGGCAGGACTTATCCTATCAGGCTGTGGAGCAACTACCACTGGTACTAAAAACGATAAAATAGTCGTTACGACAACAATAGGGCAAATAGGGGATGCGGTTAAAAATATTGGAGGAGAGCATGTAGAGGTTCAAAGTTTAATGGGACCTGGAGTGGATCCTCACCTTTACAAAGCTAAACAGTCGGATATTGGCAAACTTCAGGAAGCAGATATTATTTTCTACAGCGGTCTCCATTTAGAAGGGAAAATGCTTGAGATCTTCGAAAAAATGAACAAGGAAAAACCGACTTATGCAATCGCTGATAGTATACCTAAAGATAAGCTGCGTAAAGATCAGGCAGATAATACGGCAACAGACCCACATGTGTGGTTCGATATTGATTTATGGAAAATTGCATTGGAGCAAGTGCGGGACGGATTAATCGAGAAAGATCCTGAAAACAAAGAAGATTACATCCGAAATACTGAAAAGTACTTTGCGGAATTAGATGAACTGAAAGCATATGCTACGGAAGAAATGTCAAAGGTTCCAGAAGAACAAAGAGTTCTTGTAACAGCTCACGATGCATTTAATTACTTCGGAGCAAAATACGATCTTCAAGTTATGGGATTACAAGGTCTGAGTACAGATGCTGAATATGGATTAGCAGATGTACAGTCCCTTGTAAATACATTGGTAGACAGAAACATCAAAGCGGTGTTTGTAGAATCAAGTATCTCTGAAAAATCGATCAACGCGGTTATAGCAGGGGCACAAGATAAAGGCCATGAAATCGAAAAAGGCGGGGAGCTATTCTCAGATGCCATGGGGAAAGAAGGAACGGAAGAAGGAACGTACATCGGTATGTATAAGCATAACGTCGATACGATTGTAGAGGGACTAAAGTAAGTCTTAGGAGGCGATACCATGAATTCAGTAGATATTAAGGGTTTAACCGTTGCGTATCATAGAAAACCGGTTTTGATGGACGTAGAGTTTTCTGTTCCAAAAGGGAGATTAATCGGAATTGTCGGCCCTAACGGTGCAGGGAAATCCACATTAATTAAAGCCATTCTGGGTTTGATTCCCCGTTCGTCCGGTGATATCAAAATCTTCGGAAAAGCGTATTCCCCTAAAAGCAAATTAGTTGGGTACGTCCCTCAGCGAGGATCTGTAGATTGGGATTTCCCTACAAATGCATTGGATGTTGTATTAATGGGGAGATATGGTCATTTAGGATGGTTTAAGAGACCATCAAAGAAAGATGTACAATTTGCCATGGAGTGTCTCGATAAAGTAGGGATGACTCAATTTGCTTCAAGACAAATAAGTCAGCTATCAGGGGGTCAACAGCAAAGGGTTTTCCTTGCAAGGGCACTGGCTCAGGAAGCGGAAGTTTATTTCATGGATGAACCATTTGTTGGTGTGGACGCTGCAACGGAAAAAGCGATCATATCCTTATTGAACGAATTAAAGGAACAAGGCAAGACCGTGTTGGTTGTTCATCATGACCTGCAAACTGTTACAGAGTATTTTGATTGGACGCTGTTACTGAATAGAAAAACGATCGCTTATGGTCCAACGAAAGATGTGTTTAGCGTAGAGAATTTACAACTAACCTATGGAGGGAAATTATCTTTCCTGGAAAAGGATAAAATGTTACTTCATCCATAGAAAGAGGTGAATAAGATGAATCATTTATGGCAATCGATTTTAACGGACGGAAATACACAATGGGTATTATTGAGTACCTTATTACTGGGGATTGCGAGCGGAGTTTTAGGAAGCTTTGCTTTACTAAGGAAACAAAGCTTAATAGGGGATGCGGTCGCCCATGCAGCATTGCCGGGGATCTGTTTTGCATTTATGTTCATGGGTGAGAAAAATTTCTTTGTACTATTGATTGGTGCTGCCGCTACGGGGCTCCTTGCTGCATACACGATACAACTCATTACGAACACAACGAGAATAAAAGAAGACACGGCCATTTGTTTAGTATTGTCTGTATTCTTTGGTTTAGGCATTGTCCTTTTAACAAAAGTCGCTCAAATGCCTACTGGTAACCAAAGCGGTTTGGATGATTTCATCTTTGGGCAGGCAGCCTCCCTGGTGGGCAGAGATGTTCAGCTTATGGGTTTAACGGCAGCGGCATTAATAATTATTACGTCACTTTTATTCAAAGAATTTAAGGTGAGTACCTTTGATCCTCAATTCGCGAGGGGAATCGGGCTTCCTGTAGGATTTTTGAATTTTCTTTTTGTTTCCTTGTTAGTCATTACGGTTGTCATCGGTATTCAAGCAGTAGGTGTCATCCTGATGGCGGCTATGCTGATCACTCCTGCCATATCAGCAAGATACTGGACGGACTCATTGCGGACTATGGTCTTTATTTCAGGAATTGTCGGAGGCTTATCAGGAGTAGTGGGAACGCTGATCAGTACCCTTGGTAAAGGATTATCTACCGGCCCCTTCATTGTATTGACGGCCACAGTTATTTTTATCGTATCCATGCTGTTCTCTCCGAAGCGCGGATTAATCTCGGTTACATTGAAAAGATTGAAAAATGATGATCGACTGGCAATGCGCTTTATTTTGAAAAAGATGTATGAATCAGGTAAAGAAACGATACGTTTAGATCAATTATTTCAACAAAGCAATATTTCTAAATTAAGATTTAACCGGGTTTTGAAGCATCTAATGAAAAAAGGTTATCTGGGTCAAGAGGATGGAATATTGACGATTACTAAATCAGGGCTAATGAAAGCGGAGCAATTCAGCTTTGTTGATGAAATAATGGAACTGAAAGAAATGTACCCGAGTGAGTTGGGGTCACTCGACATTCATTGGATTGAAAAGGAAGAAAAAGAGACGTTATCTAAAGAGCAACTCACAAAGCTGCAAATGAAAATGTCCGATATATATATGCAATATCCTTTCTTAAACGTAAAAATGTCAAGTAGAAGAGGGGGGCAAGGGTATGAGTTATGAATTATGGATTCTTCTGACTGGTAGTTTAGTAGGTTTATCCTGTGGCATCGTAGGATGTTTCTTAATTCTGAGAAAGATGTCGATGTTAGCAGATGCAATCAGTCATACCGTGCTCCTCGGATTGGTTATGGCATTCATTGTCAGCCAAAGCATGAATGGATTTTATATGTTGATCGGTGCAGCAGTGGCTGGATTGTTGACTACCTTTATGGTTCAGTTATTGAATTCCAGCGGGATCCAGGAAGATGCTGCAATAGGTGTAGTGTTTACTTCCCTGTTTGCTGTAGGGGTCATCCTCATTTCATTGTTTGCTAAGAATGTTCATTTGGATGTGGAGCATGCCTTAATGGGCGAAATTGCATTCGTCCCTTGGAATACCTTGTCATTGCCGATACTTGGGGACATTCCTAAATCAGTTGTGATGCTGGGATCTGTATTGATATTGGATATCCTTATCATCTTCCTTCTGTTCAAAGAGTTTAAATTAACCTCTTTTGATCCAAGTATGGCAGCGGCAATCGGTATCCCGGTACTCGCGGTTCATTATATCTTAATGGGTCTGGTATCCGTTACGACTGTATCCGCATTTGATAGCGTTGGTGCGATTCTCGTGGTAGCGATGCTCATTGCCCCTGGTGCTACAGCATATTTACTTACGGACCGATATAAAGTGATGCTTCTATTAAGCGGGGTCATTGGCGTCTTTGACAGCATCATCGGATATTACGGGGCAAAGATGTTCGATGTGTCCATTTCCGGTGCAATGGCAGTGGCCGCAGGACTTGTGTTCTTCATCGTATGGATGTTATCACCGAAATACGGGTTGATATCCAGGTTCTTAAATCAGCGATTGACAGAGGAGTAATTTAAAGTGCTTGGGTTGTATTCATTCTGTAGTTATAGTAAACTTTTAATGATATTTATGGAAATTTGGAGGGTACAGAATGCCTACACCAAGTATGGAAGATTATATAGAACAGATTTATATGTTAATTGAGAACAAAGGTTATGCCAGAGTATCAGATATAGCAGAAGCTTTATCTGTTCACCCCTCCTCAGTTACCAAAATGGTGCAGAAGTTAGATAAGGACGATTATCTCATTTACGAGAAATATCGCGGGCTTGTTCTGACTCCAAAAGGAAACAAAGTAGGAAAGCGTTTAGTATATAGACATGAACTGTTAGAACAATTCCTTCGTGTAATTGGAGTGAAAGAAGAGCATATTTATGAAGACGTGGAAGGAATCGAACACCACCTAAGCTGGGATTCCATTGATCGTATTGGAGATCTCGTCCAATTTTTCGATGAAGAGAAGGACCGGGTAGAAGAACTTCGAACCATTCAAAATCGTAGTGAATAAAAAATCATGATTACTGGAACAAAGACAAGAGGACTTCATGCACATGGCATGAAAGTCCTTTTTGTTGTATTTACGTACTGTTTTATTCTCAGTGCACGTGTAAGGAAAAGGTTCCCGATCAAAAAATGGAAGGATAGTCATTGAAGCTTCCGTCATCAACGGACATACTTGATATTTCTGTTTCTCCCCATTCATTCTCATTCAAGGTCACTCCTTGAAGTAATCCCTCAGAAGCTTCCAATACAGCTTTTCGATAGGAGATTATACGGCCAGAAGAAGTTTGGAAACTGATAATGTCTCCATGGTAGTTCCGTTGAACTTTAGAAATCTCTTCCATACAACATCACCTTTCTTGTTCTGATTATAGAAATAGTATGGACAAAAAGGTTGGAAAACATAATCGACTTGGCAATCCGCCTTATAAGTTTACATAATATTATTATTTATTCAACGTTCTCCAAGTCTTCACTCTTGGAAAGAAGGATTTTTGCTGATGGAATGAGAATATAGAACTAAAGAGAAAAATTATTGAGGTGTACATATGAAGAATTCAGAATGGCATACAAGTGCGAAAACCCGCTGGGAAGACAATGCAGATCACTGGCACGAACGAAGTGTTGAAATGTGGACGAGTGGAAGCAGGAAAGCGATCATCCCATTCTTTACTAAATATATTGATAATGGGAACCGTGTAGCTGATTTAGGATGTGGTGACGGGTATGGTTCCTACTTGTTGTATAAGAAGGGGTATGCAGTCACAGGGATGGACTTCTCTGAGAAAATGGTTGAAATAGCAAAGAAGCAAGAGAAGGACCAACTATCATTTCTCCAGGGTGATTTGCGATCCCTTCCATTTCAAGATGAACAATTTCATGCCGTCATGGCGATAAATTCAGTTGAATGGACTGAAAATCCCTTACATACTCTAAACGAAATCGAACGGGTTGTGACTCCGAATGGGTACATATGTATTGGTTTATTAGGTCCCACTGCTCACCCCAGAGATAATGCCTTTCCACGTCTTCATGGAAAGGAAGTTATATGTAATACGATGATGCCCTGGGAATTAGAGAAACTGGCTAGTGAAAAAGGGTGGAAGAAGGTCGATGAAGACTGGGTCTACAAAAAGGGTGTGAAGCCGTCCTTAACAGAGAATCTCACAAATGAATTAAAACAGGCTTTAACCTTTATGACCCTGTTTATGTTCCAAAAATAAAAAAACATGATCGATTCTCTAATGTGAGGACCGATCATGTTTTTATTAGGAAAGACAATAATGATCGAGATATAAATTCAAAAGGGATAAGGTTGATTTATAGTGTAAAATAAAGAAATACTATAGTTACAGTGTACAAATTGTTTGAAAGTAAAGTTTAGGGAAATGCATGCTATTTTGTAAAAGATTAAATGAAATAAAAGTACATGCTGCTTAACTGTAAATATGAAACTAGAAGGTGAGTTCAAGTGACGACAACGAAGAAAAAAGTGAAATCAGATATTGAAATTGCTCAACAATCTACTATGCAACCGATCCTGGACATTGCGAAAAAAATCGGTCTCACAGAAAATGATTTAGAGCTTTATGGTAAATACAAAGGGAAATTATCCTATGAAGCGATACATAAACTCAAGGACCATGCCAATGGGAAATTAATCCTTGTAACCTCGATTAACCCGACTCCGGCAGGCGAGGGGAAATCAACGGTTACGGTTGGACTCGGGGATGCGTTAAATCAGTTAGATAAAAACACCATCATTGCCATGAGGGAACCATCACTTGGTCCAACGATGGGAATAAAAGGCGGAGCAACAGGAGGAGGGTATTCACAAGTCCTGCCCATGGAGGATATCAACCTTCATTTCACAGGTGATATCCACGCGATCTCGACTGCCAACAACGCTTTAGCCGCATTGGTAGATAATCATATCCATCAGGGAAATGAATTGAATATTGATCAAAGAAGGATTGTATGGAAACGGGCTCTGGACATGAATGACCGTGCCCTTAGACAAATCATCGTTGGTTTAGGTGGACCCCTACAAGGTGTTCCCCGTGAAGACGGATTTGATATTACAGTGGCGTCTGAGATTATGGCGGTTCTTTGTTTATCTCAAAATCTTGAGGAATTAAGAAGAAGGCTTGGAAGAATGGTTGTCGCATACAATTTTTCAAAACAACCGGTGACCGTCGAAGATTTAGGAGCTGAAGGTGCACTAACATTATTGTTAAAGGATGCCTTAAAACCTAATCTTGTTCAAACGATCGAACATTCTCCCGCCCTTATTCATGGCGGTCCATTCGCAAACATCGCCCATGGGTGTAATAGTGTCATGGCGACCAAAACAGCCCTTAAGCTGGCTGATTATGTTGTGACGGAATCTGGATTTGGTGCTGATTTAGGAGCCGAGAAGTTTCTGAATATCAAATCTCGAGCTGCAGACTTAGCCCCGGATGCCATCGTGCTTGTAGCCACCATCCGTGCTCTGAAAATGCATGGAGGTCAAGAAAAAAGTGATCTGCAAGCTGAAAACCTTCAGTCTCTGCAAAAAGGATTATCTAATCTGAAGAAGCACATGGAAACATTAGATCATTTCAACGTACCTTATGTGATTGCCGTTAATCGATTTGTGACGGATAGTGATGACGAAATCCAGACCCTTATCAAGTGGTGCGAAAATTTGGGAGTGCAAGTTTCACTAACCGATGTATGGGCTAAAGGTGGAGAGGGTGGAAGAGACTTAGCTGAAAAGGTGTTGCATGAGATCGAAGGGAACACGAAAGAATTTTCTCGCCTATATGAACTTTCTGATTCACTCCAATCTAAAATTGAAACGATTGCGAAAAAGGTTTACGGCGCGAAAGAAGTAGATTACACGGTGAAAGCACGGAAGCAGCTCCAGCAATTTGAAGATCAAGGATGGGGGATCCTGCCGGTTTGTATGGCTAAGACCCAATATTCCTTATCCGATGATCCATCTAAACTCGGGCGGCCTGAAGGTTTTACGATTACAATCCGAGAGCTTAAGCCGAAGATCGGAGCAGGATTTATTGTTGCATTAACAGGAGAAGTCATGACCATGCCTGGCCTGCCAAAAAATCCGGCAGCATTCGGAATGAATGTGGATGATGACGGCAGGGCTGTAGGGTTATTTTAGTCATTGAGGTTTGAAAGGAGAGGAGAAAATGTTTGATCCAACAGCCTTTGATAACTTAAAGGTAGTCTTTGAAGGAGCTGTCTATGATCTTGATTTGACAGGGGAAATCCAAATCCTTGACCGGAAGGATTTATTTGACTTTGCCCACTATGAACGTTGTTATCAAATTCACTATTCTTTACCTTACAAGAAATCCATTTCGATTGAATTTCATTTAAAAGCTGATATGGGTCATTTTCTGGCAGAGAGAAAGATGATGACAGAAAAGAATACGGCAGGAGCTGATATCCTCATCGTCTATAAGGGAGATGAGAAGTTGCACCATTGCCGGTCGTTTCTTGAAGAAACATGGAATAAGGATAAAAATTGGGAATGGAAAGAAGTTATATCTTCTCTTCAACCGACTGCTTACGAGGGGGTACTGACTTTTAATAGAGTCATTACAGAAGAAATGGTGGATGATGTTCTTCAAATGATTTCATTTTCGGTTGATACTTTACAACAGCTTGATCGAATAGACTTCTAGTACTAAAAAGAGTTCATCACTATATAGAAAAAGGGGATTTTACAATGAGAATAGCCTGGGTAACAGATAGCACAGCATTTGTACCAATTCATTCAAGTAGTAAAGAAAATCACATCTATATCGTTCCAATGAATATACTTTTTGGGGAACGGGAGTATCAAGACGGTGTAGACTTATCTCCGGAAGAATTGTTCTTGAAATTAAAGGTGGAAAAAGTAGAGGTGAAAACCTCACAACCTTCAATCGGGACGTTTAAAGCGTTGTATGAAGAATTATCCAAGGACTATGATTATATCTTTTCGATTCATGTTTCTTCTCATTTTAGCGGCACATATTCATCTGCCCATCAAGCTGCAGAGCTGTTAAAGGATACACTACCGAACATTATCTGTATAGATTCGAAGGTCATTTCCAATCCGTTGACAGAATTGATCCTGTTCGGTCAACGATTGTTGCATGAAGGGAAAGACCCACTTCAAATTAAAGTAGCCATTGAAGAAAGAATCGCTTCTTGTGAAACCTATGTAATGGTGGGCAGCTTAGAGCAACTACATAAAAGTGGACGAATGAGCGGGCTTTCGTTCTTCCTTGGAAGTGTTCTTAATGTAAAACCTATGCTTGCAATAGAGAATGGAAAACTTGAAGTGAAGGACAAGGTAAGAAGTATTAAAAAAGGATTGACGAGCATGAGCGATCGCTTAGATCAAGCTCTATCTGTGAAAAAAATAAAGAAAGTATCCGTATTACACGGGTTAAACCGGGAAGATGCCTTAGAATGGATTGAACAATTGAAAAAAACGTACCCGGAGATAGAATTCGGGGCCTATCCTTTGGGGGCTGTAATTGGAGTGCATGCCGGCGCTAATACGATCGGAATAAGCTGGTTTGGAGATAACGAAGAGAATTAGTAAAGAAAGGAGGGATGTGTAGAATCATACATCCACTCCTTTTTATTCTGATTAGAGGATTTTATTTGGTACAATAGAGGAGAAGATGACCATGGAGCGGAAAAAGCTGGACGGTATAATCGACTATTTAAAACGTGAGTACCTGGGTGAGTCTACAGGACATGATTGGTATCATTTAGATCGTGTACGAAAACAGGCACTTATCATTGCCAGGGAAGAAAATGTACCCCATACATATATCATCGAGCTGGCTGCATTGCTTCATGATGTACCGGATGATAAGTTCGTGGAAGAAAAAGAGGGGAAGAGAAGGCTGGATCACATCCTATCCACCATCTCACTTACGGAAACTGAAACGAAGTTACTAAAATCGATTATTTATTCCATATCTTATAAGGGTGGTCACGAAGCAGTGTTAACATCGTTAGAAGCGAAAATCGTGCGCGATGCCGATCGTCTTGACGCCATTGGTGCCATCGGGATCGCAAGAACGTTTGCATATGGAGGAAAGAAAGGTCGACCGCTGTATAACCCTGAATTTCAAGTAAGGACGGAGATGACCCTTGAGGAGTACAGAAATGGGGATAGTTCCAGTATCCATCATTTTCATGAAAAGTTATTGAAGCTGAAAGACTTAATGTGTACGGAAACGGGAAGAAAACTGGCAGAGCAACGTCATGCTTTCATGCTGCGGTTTTTAGAGCAATTTAATAAAGAATGGACTGGTCAAGAATGAGAATGTTAACAGCTGAGAATCTTTCTAAAACGTATGGAGAGAAAACTCTGTTTAAAGATATATCGTTTTCGATAACTGAGAAAGAAAGAGTCGGACTGATCGGGGTGAATGGAACGGGTAAATCAAGCCTGTTGAAACTCATTGCCGGAATGGAAGAATACGATACCGGAGAGCTTTCGAAGCCTGGCGATTATCATATTGCCTACCTTCAACAAGAGCCTGCTTTTGATAAGAATTTAACCGTAATACAACAAGTGTTTCGTGGTGAAGCAAAAATCATTCAGGCTATGCGGAATTATGAAATGGCCCTTATGGAAATGGAGAACAACTCAGAAAATCCTCGAATTCAAGAAGATTTATTTGAAGCTCAAAAGCAAATGGATATCCTTCACGCCTGGGACGCAAGTGCAAATGCGAAATCCATTTTAACAAAACTGGGAATTCACGACTTTTCCAAGAAAATGAGCGAGCTGTCAGGTGGGCAAAAAAAGAGAGTCGCGCTGGCAGGCGTCCTTATTGAAACACCGGACTTGTTAATCCTGGACGAACCGACCAACCATTTAGACTACCAATCCATTAAATGGTTGGAAGATTATTTGGGAAAGTATAATGGATCTGTGTTACTCGTAACCCATGACCGTTACTTCCTCGATAGGGTAACGAACAGAATCTTCGAATTGGATGGAGGAAACCTTCACTCCTACAAAGGAAATTATGCTTCATTCATTGAGGCGAAGGCTTCCAGGGAAGAAGTGGAACGCCAATTATCCGAAAAGCAGCAAAATCTTTATAGAAGAGAGCTTGCCTGGATGAGAAGGGGAGCAAAAGCCAGAACCACTAAACAAAAGGCTCGAATTCAACGATTCGATCATTTAGAGGATACGATGTCTTCAGGTCCCTCAGGCGGCCAGGTTGACATAGCAATAGGAGGAAACCGTCTGGGTAAACAAGTATTTGAGTTCAAGGATGCGTCAAAAATGTTTGAAGACACGCGAATTTTAGATGAGTTTTCTTTCCTCATTAAGCCTAAAGACCGAATCGGAATCGTAGGTAAAAACGGGAGCGGAAAATCAACATTTCTTAACCTCCTTGCCGGAACCGATGAGCTTACAAGTGGTGAATTACTCAAAGGCCAAACCGTAAAGGTCGCTTACTATACCCAGGGTCATGAAGAACTTGATGAGAATATGCGTATGATCGAATATATAAGAGAAGCAGGAGAATATATAACGACGGATAAAGGAGAGCAAATTTCTGTTACTTCCATGTTGGAAAGATTCCTATTTCCCATGAGTACGCATGGGACATTGATCCGAAAGCTTTCCGGTGGAGAAAAACGAAGACTCTTCTTGCTTAAGTTATTGATGTCAAAACCGAATGTCCTTTTGCTTGACGAGCCGACGAATGATTTAGACACTGAAACCCTCACCGTTCTGGAAGATTATATAAATGAATTTTCAGGTGTCGTCATAACCGTTTCCCATGACCGCTACTTTTTAGATAAAACAGCTGAGCAATTACTGGTCTTTAATGGAGGTGGACAAATCCACTTTTACTATGGGGAATATACTGAGTACCTGGAAAAGAACGAAGCTAAAAGTAAGAAGCAGGATCTGGTCAAGAAGCAAGAGTCTGCTCCCGTGAAAGAAGAGAAGGAAAAAAAGAAAAAGAGGCTTTCTTACATGGAAAAGAGGGAATGGGACGAAATTGAAGAAAAGATGGCCGACATCGAGAAGAGGATAGAAGAAGCAGATGCTGAGCTGCAAAAGGTCGGCAGTGATTTTGATAAAGCACAACTGTTAATGAACGAAAGTGAAAAACTCAACGAGCAATTGGAAGCCCTCATTGAGAGATGGACATACCTTTCCGAATTTGCTGAATAAGTCTCTTCATTTAAGGGATCATGGATACTGTGTTAGAATGAATGGTATAGGAACTGTTTATAGAAAGGGGAAATAAGCTTGAGGATAGTATCGATTGAACCTACTCCAAGTCCTAATACGATGAAAGTTCTTCTTGATCAAGAAATGAAAGCCGGGAAGAGCAATAATTATAAAAAAGATGAAGCGGATGGGGCTCCTCCCGTCATTAAAGATATCCTTGCCATTGACGGCATTAAAGGGGTCTATCATGTTGCCGACTTCTTAGCCGTTGAACGAAATGCGAAATTTGATTGGCAAGAGCTTTTGCCACAGGTTAGAAAAGCATTCGGTGAAGATACTCTGGACCAGGAAAGTGAATCTCCCATGGAAGAACATTTTGGTGAAGTGAATGTTAGCGTGCAGATGTTCAAGGGAATTCCGATGCAAGTAAAGGTGACAGACGGGGACCAAGAGAAGCGATTTTCCCTTCCTTCCCCATTCCTGGAAGCGATCGGTCAGGCTCAAAAAGATGGGGATAATGTCGTCCTTCTCAGAAAGTGGAAAGATTACGGTATCCGCTACGGTGACTTAGATGAGATTGGGAACAATGTGACGGAAGAACTAGTTGCAGCCTATCCTTCTGAGAGGCTGGAAGCACTTGTCGAAGAAGCACAGGAAACAACCGATTCCAAGGGACCTCTCATTTACAAGAAAAAGCAAAAGGTGAGTGTCGCGGACTTTGAAGCCCCGGACTGGCAAACAAGGTATCAGAAGCTGGATGCGATGGAGGATCCGACGTTAAATGATTTACCTCTCTTGGAGAAAGCCCTGGAGGACGAGAAAGTATCCATTCGCCGATTGGCTGTTGTCTATTTGGGAATGATTGAAGATGAAAAAGTCCTTCCTTTGCTGTACAAGGGTTTACGTGATAAGTCAGTCACAGTAAGGAGAACGGCGGGCGATTGCCTTTCGGACTTAGGTTTTGCAAAAGCCACTCCGGAAATGATTCAAGCCTTAAAGGATAAGAGTAAGCTTGTCAGATGGCGTGCTGCCATGTTCCTTTATGAAGTAGGGGATGAATCTGCATTGCCTGGCTTGCGGGAAGCGGAAAATGATCCTGAATTCGAAGTGAAGCTTCAAGTGAAAATGGCCATCGAACGAATAGAGGGTGGCGAAGAAGCAAAAGGATCTGTTTGGAAACAGATGACCGAAGCACGTCACCAATAAAAGTGGGAAAGGGTTGATGATAGATGTCAATGGCATACGAAGAGTATATGAGACAGTTAGTGACGCCGATGAGACAAGAACTTACACAAGCAGGCTTCAAAGAGTTGGATACAGAAGAAGAAGTAGTGAATTATATGGAACATGCAGATGGAACAACTCTGGTCGTTATTAACTCTGTATGTGGGTGTGCAGCGGGACTTGCAAGACCTGCAGCAACGCAATCCGTCATGAATAATGAAAAAACACCGGATCACCTCGTTACAGTCTTTGCTGGACAAGATAAAGAGGCTACAGCCAAAATGAGGGAGTACTTCGAAGGGTACGAACCTTCCTCCCCATCAATGGCTTTACTTAAAGGAAAAAAAGTCGTTCACTTCATCCCAAGGGAAGAAATTGAAGATCATGACATTTCATCGATTATTTCCAATTTATCCACAGCTTTTAACGAAAATTGCTAAAGACCAAAAAGAAACGGGTGACTCTGTCATCCGTTTCTTTTTATGGTAGGATAAATGTTAGAAAAAACGTACAAGCAAAATGGTACCATTAAAGGAGAATGTTCATCGTGTTTGTCACAACATGCGGGAGAGCGAACCAGGAAGTCATAGAAAAAGCATATAAAACAGCAGAGGTACTCGATATTCCCTATATCCCCAGAAAAAAGAGATCGATTTTACACCATATGAATCTGCACGAACAAGACTGTTTAGTGATTGGAAAAGAGAGATTAGAACTTCATACTAGGGAAGACAATAGCGAACCGTTCTTTTTCCACCCTAATTCCGCTTCCTTCCGAATCAAAAGAATCATTCGCGGAGAGACCGATCCACTCATAGAAGCTGCTGACCTTAAACAAGGCATGAGTTTCCTGGACTGTACGCTGGGTCTTGCTTCAGATAGTATTATCGCCAGCCATATCGTCGGCGAAAAGGGGAAAGTAGTCGGAATCGAAGCGAATAAGTATATCTCGCATATCCTTCATCACGGACTTCAGGACTGGGTATCTCCACTCCATGAACTGAATACCGCCATGAATCGAATAAGCGTCATCAACGGACATTTTCAGGAAGTATTAAAGAATATACCTGATGATGCATTTGATGTCGTTTACCTTGATCCCATGTTTGAAGAAGCCTTAACAGATTCTCATGGAATTAACCCGATCCGCCAATGGGCAAGCTATACAGGCTTAACAAAAGAAGGAATAGAAGAAGCAATAAGGGTGGCCAAAAAGCGGGTAGTATTAAAAGAACACTATCAATCCCCATTATTCGAAGAACTCGGATTTGACGTCATGAAAAGACCTTCAGCCAAATTTCACTTTGGAATCCTGCTTGTTTAAAAGTCCTCATAAATTAAACAAATAAAATAGACAGGCATCTTAAGCCTGTCTAATCATCTAAGTATTAATCAGTAAATCCTAGTACAACGAAATAACCTAATAGAAGTAAGTATCCGATATTGATCATAAGTCCTGTATCCATCTAGTTATCCTCCTTACAAAGTATCCTCTTTAATATACTACCACATAAATATTTTTATATCCTACAAAAAAATGAAACCTTTTTCACTTTTTATCCGTAAGAAATAGTATAATAATAGACGTAATACATAGGAAAGGACGTTATCTATGTCAATCTGGCTCAAAAAGTCGTTTTTTATCCTGCTATCCATTCTAACATTTGGACTTGTTTCCCCTTCACAAGCCTTTCTCAATGAACAAAATCACACTATGGCAAAAGGCAATGGAAAGCTTTCGTCGGTTGAATCTGTTCCAGAGGAAGTACTGGAAGAGGAGTCTTCCATTTCCCATGAGGATTTCATAGGGAATATGATGGTACAAGCAGAGAAAAACGCTTATGAAAAGTTCGGGACTAAGATCAAGCCTGTCATTGAAGACGAATTCAAGTCTTTGATCCTTCCTAAGATCGAAAAGGCGATAGCTGATACAGCTGTTCAATTTCCAGAAGAAGACTTAACGTCACTTACTATTTCAGAAGTGCCTCAATATGCAAAAACAGAAAAGATTTTTCATATTTATGACCAACGCTCTGGTGAAGATGTCATACGATTTCATGTAAGAAAAGATCATCCGCCGAAAGATGGATATTACTTCAACTTTCACTATCATACAGTGCATGATCAATTTCAAGCTCACCATGATTTAGGAAGCATATATTGGGATAAAAACACTCCACCACAATGGAGAAGTGTTTCGTAATCTCTATGATTATATAGAAATGAATGAAAGCAAGTACGTGGACAAGCGTGCTTGTTTTTTTTGGTTTCTAATAGGCAAGCCGCCTCCGCTTTAGTATCATCCAGCTCCGGCGGCTTGCCCCTCGAGGTCATAAGGCAAGCTTGCCCTAAAGGCAAAAACCGCCTTTTGTGCAAGCTTGCCTTATGCTTGTCGGGGCAGAACGAGCCGCCTCCGCTTTAGTGTCATCCAGCTCCGGCGGCTAGAGGCTCGAGGTCATAAGACAAAGATGCCATGAAGGCAAAAACCGCCTTCACAGCATCTTCGTCTTATGCTTGTCGCCTCTGACCAAGCCGCCTCCGCTTTAGTTATTGGAAACAATCTTTCCTAAAAACAACTCTATCATTATGTTAAAATAGTAATAACATCATGATACTTTCCTTAGAAGAAAGGAGGGACAATAATTGAAGCGTATATTCATCATCCTCACTATTTCGGTTACTCTGGTCATTCTGTGGACCAACTCAAAAGCCAACTACAGCGGAACCCTCTTAAAGCATTCTCCTCTTAAAGCACAATTGCAACTTCAATCCAGTAAACAGTTAGAAAATATGGTCCTGTTGCCACAAGCTGCTTATGATAAAACAGCTGCTATGGAAATGATTGAAAGATTAGATCATATTCCCACCTCACTCTTAGAGTCTACGAATTCACAGGAAATCAAAATAAGGCTGTTTGAAAAAAAATTAACCGATTTTTCTACGACAAGTCACTTGAAAGGAGTGACCCCAAGAGGGTACACTAATAAAAGTATTACATGGGATGACGTTCCTGGAATCGGTGGGTCGAAGCTTGTATTAGTGAAAATCGGTCATAGTGAGAAAGGAAAGGGTCATAATTCGTCAAATCTGGAATTACATGAACTCGCTCACAGTATTGATCGTTACGTCTTAACGGACCTTTATTACGAGCTGGAATTTTTGCCTCTTTGGAAGAGGGAAGCTCCACGGGTATTCCCGAATGAACCTTATTTTCTTCAATACAAAGAAGAATATTTTGCTGAAACATTTGCTATGTATTATTTAAACTCTGAAACTAGAAATCTTCTGAAGAAGAGAGCACCAGCAACATATCAATTCTTTAAAGAACTATAAACTTATAAAAGGTGTGGTCGTTGTGAAGCAATATCTAGACTTGTGCAAACATGTCCTTGAAAAAGGCACCAAGAAAGAAGATCGAACGGGTACAGGCACGATAAGTACGTTTGGTTATCAAATGCGTTTTGATCTAAAAGAAGGGTTTCCTCTACTTACAACGAAAAAGCTGCATGTGAAATCCATTGTCCATGAACTCCTTTGGTTTCTAAAAGGAGATACAAACGTTGAATATCTTCAAGAAAACGGTGTCCGGATTTGGAATGAATGGGCCGATGAAAATGGAGAGTTAGGCCCTGTATACGGTCACCAATGGAGATCATGGTCTGGGGCAAACGGGGAAACGATTGACCAAATAACGAACCTCATTGATACAATTAAAAACAATCCCGATTCCAGAAGAATGATTGTAAGTGCTTGGAATGTTGCGGATGTAGATCATATGGCTTTACCTCCTTGCCACTGCTTATTCCAGTTCTATGTAGCCGATGGCAAATTATCCTGTCAGCTGTACCAACGTTCCGCTGATGTATTCCTGGGTGTTCCTTTTAATATTGCATCATACGCTCTATTAACGATGATGGTAGCCCAGGTATGTGATCTGGAAGTAGGGGAGTTTGTCCATACTTTTGGTGACGTGCATATCTATCAGAATCACCTTGACCAAGTGAACTTACAGCTTTCCAGGGAGCCAAGATCATTACCAACATTATCTATCAATCCTGAAGTGAAGGATATTTTCGGATTTAAGTTTGAAGATTTCAACCTTGAAGAATATGATCCGCATCCACATATTAAAGGAGCTGTGAGTGTATGATCTCTTTTATATGGGCAATGGATCAGAATCGTTTGATCGGGAAAGACAATGGATTGCCATGGAGGCTTCCTGAAGACCTGAAATTTTTCAAGAAAACGACGGATGGACATGGAATCGTCATGGGAAGAAAAACGTTTGATTCCATCGGTAAGCCGTTACCTAAACGGGAAAATGTCATTCTTACAAGAAATACAAGCTTTCAACCGGAAGGCTGTCTTGTCCTGCATTCTGTGGAGGATATCCTGGAATGGGCGGATGGAAGAGACTCAGAAACCTTTATTATGGGCGGAAGAGAAGTGTACAAGCAGTTTATCCCTCATGTAGATAAGTTGTATGTAACAGAGATTCATCATGAATTTGAAGGCGACACGACCATGCCTTCCATCCCATGGGAGGATTTCACCTGTATCTCCTCCGTTAAAGGATTGAAGGATGAGAAAAACCCTTACGACTATGAATTTAAGGTTTATGTCCGTAAATAGATGAGAAGATAATAAAAGGGTACTGCCGGGATATTCCGTCAGTACCCTTTGTTTGGGGAAACATAATCTTACTTAAACGTAAAACAAAATACAGAAATACATAAAGCTGCTTCCTGCAAGGACGAAAAGATGCCAGATTGCGTGATTGTAAGGCAGTTTGTTCCACACATAGAAAATGGCTCCTATGGAATACATGATTCCACCTGCCAGCAATAGTCCGAATCCGGCACCGGTAAGACTTGCGTACAATGGTTTAATGGCAATGATCACGAGCCAGCCCATCACCAGGTAAAAGAGGGTGGAAACAACTTGAAAACGTTGAACAAAATAACATTTAAATACAATCCCTACAATGGCGAGTCCCCAGACAATTCCAAACAATGTCCAGCCGAGTGTGCCTCTCACACTGACTAGCATAAACGGTGTATACGTTCCCGCGATCAGGATATATATCGCCGAATGATCTAAAATGGCAAACAAATTCTTTACCTTCGAAGGCTTAAAGCTGTGTAGCAGGGTTGAAAATAAGTATAGAAGTATCATTGAAGCACCGAAGATAGAGAAGCTGACAACGTGCCAGGCAGAGCCTTCGTGAACGGCGAAAATGATTAACATCACTAAAGCGGGTATGCTCAAAATCAATCCGATTCCATGGGTAATGGCGTTCGCAACTTCTTCTTTCCAATTGGAAAAATCGAAATCATATGTCAAAAAAGTCTCATCCTTTCTATTATCCCCTCATTGAACGCTCAATGAGTCAATATTGTATATATTTATGATAATCCTCTTATCGTCATTGTGCAATCATTAACATAGTAAAGGGTTAAAGTGCGCCTTTTGGATTAGAAATTCTCCACATAATGATGTATATTCCTAAGTAAAGATAACAAATGAGGTGACAGCGGTGTGCGGTAGATTTTCCTTAACAACCCCTATAGAAGAATTAGTGAGACAATACTTAATTGATGAATTCCTTGAAGAGTGGCAGCCAAGATATAATATTGCTCCAACACAAAAAGTTTTGTCCCTTATTTCACATAAGGGCAAGCGCAGAGCGGGAGAGATAACGTGGGGCCTTGTTCCTCATTGGGCCAATGGGAAGAAGTGGAAACCTTTGATCAATGCCCGCAGTGAAACCTTATTGGAGAAACCGAGCTTCAATTCCCTTGTCCATTCGAAAAGAATCGTGATTTTTGCCGATGGATTTTATGAATGGAAGAAGGAGAAAGACCAAAAGGTACCTGTAAGATTTCAATTAAAAGAAGAAGAGCCATTTGTGTTTGCCGGATTGTGGGATCGCAATGGAGAGTTCACAACCTCCACGATCCTTACGACAGACGCCAATTCCATTGTACAACCAGTACATGAACGAATGCCTGTTATGCTCACGAGTCAGGAAGCGATTGAGAAATGGTTAAACACAGACGATTACTCTTTTGAAGAAGCTTCTTCCGTTTTAACGCCGCTTCAAAAAGACCAAATGAAAGGGTACCAGGTATCCGATATCGTCAATTCACCCAAACACGATTCCCCCGAATGTATTGTGCCTGTTTCATAACCGATTTAGAGAAAAAATATTCGTATTTTTGCACGATTAGACATTTTATGCGCTTTAATATGGGGTATAATAAGAGTATAAACGGGTGAAAAAGAGGATTGATACTTTGCTGACAAAAACCATTGAGTTCAAATCAAAGGATGGACGGAAGATCAAAATCTTAGAAGTTCCTGTCATGAAGGAAGATAGCCCGCTCTATCTAAGGGTAAACCTCAGGCTTCATCAATTCATTTCAAAGGTTGTCAAACAGAATGGGCCAAAGACCATGTACAGCTTTAGAGAACATTTAAAGAGAACGACAAAATGGTCAGAGTATGAAGAAATTTATCAATCAGAAGAGTTAAAGAATAATGCATAATTCTCTTGGGATCTGGTCTTTGAGCGTATCTTTACGTGGGACCAGTCCTTTTTATATGAATATTTCTACATGTATGAAACAATTATGGACGTTACACGTTCAAAATGTATATCAATTTAGACAATCGATTGTGGAAATCCTTCGTATCTATTTAATTCCTTGGCATTTAACGATATAATACTAATGATATGGGAGATAGGATGTGGCAAAATTGACCAAAATTAAGATTGTAACAGACTCAACAGTAGATTTATCAGATGATGTCGTAAAGGAACTGGATATTCATGTAGTTCCTCTATCCATTTCAATCGATGGAGAGACATACTTAGATAGAGTAGATCTTTCACCGCTTAGCTTTCTGGAAAAAATGAAAGCTTCTAAGGAATTACCAAAAAGTTCCCAGCCACCGGCAGGAACATTTGTTGAACTTTATGATGAATTAGGAAAAGATGGTTCGAAAGTTTTATCCATACATATGACAGGTGGAATGAGTGGTACAGTACGCTCAGCCGAGTCTGCTGCAGAAATGTCTTCTTCCGATGTGGCGGTTGTAGATTCACGCTTTATTTCTAAAGGACTGGCCTTTCAGGTAATGGAAGCTGCCAAGCTTGCCAAAGAAGGAAAACCATTGGAAGAAATTCTGAAAGCAGTTGAAACGATCCGTCAAAATACCAACTTGTTCGTCGTGGTAGATACACTTGAGAACCTTGCAAAAGGCGGCAGAATCGGAAAGGGACGTGCAATGATCGGTTCCTTACTAAATATTAAACCAATCGCTTCATTAGAAGGAGGCGAATACACTCCAGTTGCAAAGGTTCGAAGCCATTCACAGGTTGTAAAATACTTAACAACGCAATTTTTAGAAGATGTAAAAGGGAAGACAATTCGTGGTGTAGGGCTTGTTCATGCAGATGGTATGGAGCTCGCACAAAATCTTAAGGCTAAGATTATCGAGAAAACAGGTTACGACCAAATCGATATAGTTCCGACAACACCAATCATCAGTACGCACACTGGAATTGGTGCGATAGGATTTATGTATTACACGGATTGATCTAACCAAAGGCGAAAGGGAAATTTCCTTTCGCTTTTTTCTATTTTAAAAAACAGCAGAATCATCTGCTGTTTTTTAAAATTATGAAGGCATAGGCGTCGGGGTAGGCTTAGCGTAACCTTCATTATATTGTTCATCAATAAAGTTTCTAATTTGCTTGATGGATTCACCATTCTTGTACTTCACTATGGATTCCGCCGCAATCTCCAAACACACCTGACATCTGGTACCGTGATCATCCCATACCACTTTTTCCCCTTTTATTTCGTAAACAAAGCAATTAAGATTGCTCTCGTGCCCGGCAGAATCACCGCACCCGCAATAACAAGGGATATATTGTAACAGTTCAGGGTTTTTAGCAGCTGAAGAATAGATAAGCTTCATATTGTCGTCCTTATCATCGAGAAAAGAGGGAAGTGTATCAACGGAAGCCGTTTCCTCCCGAAGATCCCCATTGGCGGCTGTATGATCATGATGGGCTTCCTCCTCCTGATTGCTTGAACAACCCGCAAGAATACCTAATAAACTAAATACAACAGTGAAATATAATAAGAGATTTTTCTTCATACGTGCCCCTTTCCTATACGATTATATATGTATTGTACCACTTTTAAAAAAGCAGGTTCGTACCTTTTCTTGATGATTTTATGAATCTTATTGCGTCCTCATAACCATTGCCATCATATCATAGAAGTATAATAGGTAAGAAGTATGGTCTGACCTCTCCAATCGATATAAAAGATTCTTTCTTATTACATTGAAAACAAAAGAAAGGAAGTGACCGGACTTGGCTGATAAGAAAAAAGTATTGGTGATTTCAGACTTTGGGATCGATGATATTGTCGCAGTATTATATGCTTACTATAGTGATACGATTGAAATTGTAGGGATTGTTTCTGATTATGGAAATGTCTCTAAAGCGAGTGCATTGAAAAACGTCAAATATCTTCAAAGTATTACCGGAATCACCGATATACCTGTTATCGGGGGAGCGGTCTCTGCTTTAACGGGCATTCAACCAAAATTCTATCCAGATGTACACGGTATCGAAGGATTGGGACCGATAACCCTTGATGATATAGAACTCGACAACTCAGAAATAACCGAAAACTTTTATGAAATCAATGCGCTAATTGATAAGTATGCCGGTGAGTTATATATATACTCTGCTGGCCGATTGACTTCCTTGGCAACTGCCTTTGTGCTATACCCGGAAACAATGAAAAAGGTGAAAGAATTTTATGTGATGGGAGGTGCATTTCATGTACCGGGGAATGTGACCCCGACGGCAGAAGCAAATTTCTATGGCGATCCTTATGCTGCCAATATCTTGATTCAACTCGCCCCCAAACAAATTCATCTCATCCCCTTGGATGTTACCATGTATGCTCTTGTAACACCTGCTATGATTGATTCTCTCCATGAATTTTATGTAAATTCAAATGACAAAGTCGGGCAGATCATCAAACCGATGGTGGATTATTATTATGAGTTCTATAAGAAAACGTACCCAGATATTTCGGGAAGTCCCCTGCACGACTTATTGGCAATGTGGACTCTTGCGGATGGCGATAAGATGATGTTTGAAGAAGTTCCTATCCGGGTTGCCACCAATACAGGCTGGACTTTTGGTCAGAGCATAGGAGATTTCAGGCAATCAAAGGAAAAAGAAAATTGGAAGGTCCACAAGATCGCAAAGCAGTTCAACTATGGGCAGTTTATCACAGAGGTATTCCAGACATTGAAATCTGGTCCCAGCCGGTAGATTGACAAAGTCATATAAATTTACATGTTCTTAATGATTTGTTTACAAAGGTTTCATGACGAAACAAGCGTGATATAATAATATTAAAGTGCAAGCGAGGTGACGCATATGAAAAAAATACCGATTATCATGCTCGCTTTTGTTTTTTTTCTGTCAGGTTGTTCGTTAGAAGATGCTGCTGAGCATATTACAAGAGAAGTATCCATGTGGGATAAAGATAATCCGAACGAAACCTTCATACCGAAGAACTTAAAGGTTGTTTCAGTGGGTGATTCATTAACTCAAGGTGTGGGTGACAGTACGAAAAAGGGTGGATATGTCCCTTACTTAGAAAAACATCTGGAATCGTTGGATGGAGTAAAAGACGCCCAATTCCATAACTACGGGGTAAGAGGGAACCGTACCGACCAATTACTAAAAAGATTGAAAAAAGAAGATGTGAAAACATCGATCGAACAATCAGATTTAGTCATGATCACGATCGGCGGAAACGACGTAATGAAAATTTTTCGTGAAAATCTGTCACACTTGAAATTAGAAGTGTTTCAAGAAGAGAAACGAAAATACCAATTACGGTTACAAGAAATCATCGAGACGATCAGGAGCTATAACCCAAACGCAGGAATCGTTCTTGTAGGGTTATATAATCCATTCAATACATGGTTTTCTGATATTGAAGAAGTCAACCAGGTCATTCATGATTGGAATGATGCCAGCCGGGAGATTCTTTCAGATTATGATAAAACCTTATTCGTAAAGATAGACGACTTATTTATTGATGCCGGGGATAATTTATTATTTGAGGACTACTTTCACCCAAATGATGAAGGCTATAAGATGATTGCAGACCGCATGTTTACAAACCTGACAAAAGGGGAAACATTAGCTACATTGACAGATAGAACGAAACCTGTTGAGGAAGAGGAGCAGCCGTCATGAAGAACAAATGGAAGGTCGGTTTTTTTGTTCTTTTAGGAGTGGTATTAATTGGATTAGCCATCATTGTTTCAATGATTTTTATGCCGATTAAGGATGATCCGCTGCCTGAAAACAGCAAAAACACCAATCAAGAAGTAGGATTTAACGTACAAACAAATAAAAAGGACTTAAATCTGATTATTGAACATTATATTGAAGAAGAAGGAATGAAGGGACCTGTTGATTATGAGGTTCAGTTAAAAGACGACGTGGAATTAATGGGGTCTGTTCCGGTATTTACATCAAACTTAGATTTTAAGTTGGATTTTGAACCTAAAGCTCTGGAGAATGGAGACATTCTCCTGAAACAGAAATCCATATCCGTAGGACAATTGAATCTGCCGGTTTCATACGTATTGAAGGTAATGAGAGATTCATATAACTTTCCTGAATGGGTGAAGATACAACCTACCGATGAATTAATCTACGTTTCATTACAGGACATGAAATTGAAGAGTGATATTAAAGTAAGAGCGAAGGAATTTAACTTAAAGGAAGATAATATTTCTTTCCGTTTATTAGTACCAGTAGATCGTGCTCAATAGGAAAAAAGGTGGCCTCCTGATGGAAGCCACCTTTTTCGTATACGCGCGTAATGTAGATACTATCTTAGGACAGATTCGAGTTTACCCTTTTAATAGAATGGCTTCTAATTCAGGGGTTCCGTTGGCTAACCCGACAGCTACGATGGTGTAAGCTTGATTGGGGCTAAATTTAACATTCGGAACACTCAGGACCGTATTTTCACTTCCTGCCACTCTTGCCTCCAGGTTGACTGTCATTGGAGTTAACCCAAGATAGTCGGTAGCTTGCTTGAAGGATACATTCGGAAATATGACGTCTCCACCTTTTACTGCGATATCCACTGCAGGGGCGTCAGGGGAAAGATGAATGAATTTAACCTTTGTTTCTCCGCTAGGAACCGTCGGATCATCAATGAACGGAAGGAGTTGTAATTTATTTAGAGTACCTACAGCGGCGAGAGTATAAATTTTGCCTGGGTCAATTTTTACTTTTTTGCTTATAACTGTCGTCACACTTGTACCAGCAGGATAAACGTCAATATGATATTTCCCAGCAGGTAAAGTTAAATAATCACTGACATCCTTAAAGGCCACATCCCTTAAAACACGGTTTCCATTCACATAAACATCCACATTCGGTGCATCGGGTACAGCATGTAAAACGCGAACATAAGAAGGCTGGGTGGATGTAGTCAAATCAGCGCGCTGAGCTTGCATTGCAAGCCTCATGTATTTTAAATGTTTTTGATAGTAATGAATATGCATGGATGGATCTGTGTATTTATAATAACCGGATAATAAGTCATACATCGCTGCTTTATTCAAATAATCGTGTTGGCTCATCCGTATCTCTCCCTTTTGTTTATTAACACAATAGATTATGCGGAGGAGAAAAAATGGTGAAAGAACCTATTTTTTGAATAAATCAGAAATATTTCTTGCGTTATTGAAGAAAATAATGGATAATAAAAATACTAATTGAGAAAGTGGGTGATGACATATGAACGTATTATTGATTTGTTATACAAGTAAACTAAATATGCTTCATAATGGTTCTGCACGTCAACTCACTTTTAACGGGATAATCTGATTTTTTATTCTTTCAAACTTGAAAATCCGTTGACGTGTCGAATCACACAACGGATTTTTTTATTTTTGGGAGGAACTGAATTGGATAACAGAGAAAACGTATTTGAACTAATGGGACACCTTGAAGAAGAAGGATACACGTTAGGAAGAGTTGTGACTGAACAAAAGGGAGCCTTCATGGTCATGACTAAAACAGGAGATCGATTAAGTAAAATCTCCGGGAAACTCAGGTTCGAAACGGTAAAGCGTGAAGACCTTCCTGCAGTAGGGGATTGGATTCTCCTAAGCGAAGAAGGCGCAATCATAGAAAAGGTGTTGCCCCGAACGAGTAAGTTTTCAAGAAAGAAAGCAGGGGAAGAAGCAGAAGAGCAAATCATTGCTACGAATATAGACACCGTATTTATTCTATCTTCTTTAAATGATGACTTAAACAGTAAACGGATGGAGCGGTATGTACTTCTTTGCTGGGAAAGTGGGGCAAATCCCGTTGTCATTCTTACAAAATCCGATACATGTGAGGACATTGAGGAGAAAAAGAAAGAAGTTGAAAACGCATTGCTTGGGGTTAAAGTGTTAGCCATAAGCGCTGTAAATCATGAGGGAATTGAGGAACTGCATCCCTATCTGGATAAGGGCAAAACGGTTGCTCTTGTCGGTTCTTCTGGTGTTGGAAAATCGACCCTAGTCAATCTTCTTGTAGGAAATGACGTTCAGAAGACTAAAGAAATTAGGGAATCTGATGATAAAGGGCGCCATACCACAACACACAGAGAGTTATTCTTATTGGATAGTGGTGCATCCATCATTGATACGCCCGGTATGAGGGAGATTCAACTATGGCAGGGACAAGAAGGACTATCGACACAGTATAACGATATTGAAGAGCTGGCACTTCAATGCAGATTCGCTGATTGCCGTCATGAGGATGAACCTGGTTGTATGGTTAGAGCAGCAATACAAGAGGGAACTCTATCAGAGGAACGATTCGGGCATTATCAGAAATTGCAAAGAGAAATTGCCTACATGGAGAGAAAAGGGAATAAGCGACTGGAGTCGTTAGAACGAAAAAAATGGAAGAGTATCGGTAAGCAGAGAAAGCTTAAATATTAGATGTAAGATGGACCCTGGATGACTCCAGGGTCTATTTTTACATTGTTATCTGTAAGCCAATTCGACAAGCTTAATATTTTCCCTTTTAACGTGAATGCGTTAAAATCTCTTACAAAGGGAATAGTGAGAGAGAATGAAATGGAAAGGATGATGAGCATGTCGGAAGCTTCGCAGTATGAAAAAGCTACATTTGCCGGAGGATGCTTTTGGTGCATGGTGAAACCGTTTGATGAACAGCCGGGGATTGGCAGTGTGATTTCAGGTTACACGGGAGGAACCGTTCCGAATCCAACCTATAAAGAAGTATGCTCAGAAACGACTGGTCATTATGAGGCCGTTCAAATTGAATACGATCCATCAGTGTTTCCTTACGAGAAATTACTGGAAGTATACTGGCAACAAATTGACCCAACCGATCCAGGAGGGCAATTCTTTGACCGTGGACATTCGTATAAAACAGTTATTTTCTACCATAATGAAAAGCAAAAGGTGCTTGCCGAACAATCTAAAAAGAAACTTGGGCAGTCAGGCAAGTTTCAAAAGCCGATTGCTACTCAAATTCTGCCTGCGAAAGAATTTTATCCTGCAGAGGAGTATCATCAGGGTTATTACAAAAAGAACCCTGGTCATTATAATCGATACAGCCAAGGGTCTGGAAGAATGGCATTTATTGAAAATCATTGGGGGGAAGAGAAATGAGTAAAGAAGATTTAAAGAAAACGTTAACTCCTGAACAATATGATGTCACACAAAAGAATGGCACTGAACCTCCTTTTAGTAATGAGTATTGGAATACGTTTGAAGAGGGAATCTATGTAGATATCGTATCAGGTAAACCTCTCTTTAGCTCTAAAGATAAATATGATGCCGGCTGTGGTTGGCCAAGTTTTACAAAGCCGATCGACGAAGAGGAAGTCACTGAAAAGGAAGACCGCAGTCATTTTATGGTCAGAACGGAAGTAAGGAGTAAAGAAGCTGATTCTCACCTGGGTCACGTATTTAATGATGGTCCGGGACCAACGAAGCTTCGATACTGTATTAATTCAGCCGCTCTGCGATTTATCCCGGCAGAGAAGCTTGACGAAGAAGGATATGGGAAATATACAAAGTTATTTTAATATAATGAAGTGTTGTGAAACTCTTCACATATGTGCTAGAATAGATTTCTGATGTTTACATTGCGCTACATATGTGTATATAAAATATATATAGGAAGGTGAATGATCATGTTAAAAAAACTTTTCGGTAAAAAAGAAGAGGCACCTAAAACCGTTCATGCAGTTGCGCCTTTAACGGGTACATTAAAATCACTTGAAGAGGTTCCGGATCCAGTATTTTCTCAAAAGATGATGGGAGACGGGATTGCGATTGATCCTACAGTAGGTAAAGTCGTTTCACCTGTAGACGGCGAAATCATGCAGCTTTTCCCAACAAAGCATGCAGTTGGGATCAAAGCGAAAAACGGTGCTGAAATTCTTATCCACATCGGTCTCGAAACAGTATCAATGAACGGTGAAGGCTTTGAAGCACATGTTTCAGAAGGATCCAAAGTGAATATCGGTGATCCATTAATTACGTATGACTTAGACCTTGTGAAAGAAAAAGCAAAAAGTACCATCACACCAATCATCTTAACGAACGGTGATGACATGGCTGAACTAGTGAAAAAAGAATTGACGTCTGTGACAGCAGGACAAGATGAGGTATTGGAAATTTCATCTAAATAATATAGTAGGGAGGGACCGGCTTGATTGCCGGTCTCTTTTTTTAGGGTGTACATCGGGTTCGGAGCAAATCACCGCAATGTTACTCTAATCAGCTTATCAACTATTTCTCCTTCTTCGTCGTCATCCCACCAGACAATATAAACTTCATCGCTTCTTCAGATTTAATATCCAGTATTTCAATATCGCTTTTGGGAATCAAAAAGGTGACTCCTGCTACTTGAAACGTTTGAGGTACGTATACTGCTACGTGATCTTGCAGGTCATTATGCAAATCTGTAAGGTTTTCTGTCGTAATAAAGCCCAGGCATTTCATTGTTGTACCAGGCATTTTGACGAGTGCCACTTTGGAAAAGGACTTCTTTTCTCCTAAGAAAGAGTGAATGGTATCCTTGATGACCGAGTAAATCGTTTTGACAAAGGGGATTTTTTGTAAAAGGATGTCAACTATACGAATGATCGTACCCGTAAAAAACTTTGTAGATAGCCAACCGAGCATGGTCAATAGAACGATGGTTGCTAGAAGTCCAATACCGGGAATATAATTTTCATCAAGATAGGGTTTTAAAACATTACCTAATAAGCCATCGAGGAATAGAAACATCTTATATACTACATAAGCGACCAACCCAATCGGAACAATTGTTAGAACACCGTTAATAAACGATTTTATAAACCATTTCATCCTGTCATTTCTCCTGTCTTCTCTTAAAACCTATTCCTATTATATAGAAAGCCTACGGTACAGAAAAGGAGTAGCCCTAAATAAATTAGGCAAATACACAAACCATTTATAGGTGAATGACATACAGTGTAATGTAAATAAATATTTTTTGAGGAGTGATAGGTATGAACTATGGTTATGGTTGTGATCCATGTTATCAAGGTGGATATGCTTATCCAGTTGCCGGTGTCAATAATTTTGCGTTGATTGTTGTGTTATTCATCCTGTTAATTATTATTGGAGCCGTTTGCTACTGCGGGAAGTGATTCCAGATTTAGTTGTTAAATGAGAAATGAAAAAGAGCCGTCACTCGACGGCTCTTTTTCAGTCTTAAATTTTAAAACTTGAAATAAGTTCTTTCAATTTTTCCGCTTGTTGTGAAAGCTCTGAAGCGCTTGCTGTTACTTGTTCCATCGCAGCAGATCCTTCCTCAGATGCAGCAGCAGTGGTTTCTGTGTTAGAAGCAGTAGATTCAGCAATTTCATTGACCAGGGCAAATGAAGCGGCTACATCTTGACTGAGACTAAGGGTTTCCTGAATATGACCAACCATTTCATCCACTACCACCGTTGTTTTAGTGGTTTGGCTTAGAATATCTTCAAGGGAGGCGTTTGTTTCATTGGTGATTTCGACCCCTGCGATAACCTCTTTTACTCCATCCGAGTTTTGCTTAATAATGACATTCACTTCTTCTTGAATACTGTGTACGATTTCGGTTACACCTTTTGCCGCTTGTCGGGATTGTTCCGCCAGTTTTCTGACTTCATCTGCCACAACGGCAAATCCTCTACCATGCTCCCCGGCACGTGCCGCTTCAATGGCAGCATTCAAAGCAAGTAGATTGGTTTGTTCTGCAATGTCAGTAATGGTACCGATAATCGTCGTAATTTGTGATGAACGCTGTCCTAACGCTTCGACAGTTTCACTTGTATTGGACATGGTTTCTTCAATGTTCAACATTTTAGAAGAAGAGGCTTGAACAGTTTTGCCGCCTCGTTCAGCGACTACTCTCATATCACGAGCGGTTTCTTTAACTTGTTCTGCTTGATTGAATAAGAAACGGGCGGCTTCTTCCAAGCTATTCATTTTTTCTAATGAAGTAGACATCCGACTTGTTGTTTGATCGCTTCCAGCTGCAATTTCAGTAGATGTTTCTGCAATGGAAGTAATCGTCCTTGACGTTTCTTCGGCTGAAGCAAGAAGCTCCTGACTGCTAGCTGAAACGTTTTCTGCCATTTCCGAAACCTGCTTTACCAGGATGGCAATTCCGGCGATAAGCTGATTTGTATCAGATGCCAGGTCAGCTAGCTCATCCTTGGATTTCACATGAATTCGTTTTGTTAAATCTCCGCCTGCGTTGGCTATTTCTAAAATAGAGCGACTGATTTTCCTTGTATTCGTTTTAATTGTATGAGATAAAATGATTCCGAAGAAGATAGCCAATAAAACCGCAAATGCTGATAAGCCAATGGTAACGACTTTGGACAGGAAAACCTGTTGATTTAGAGAATCAATCCGATTATTCAGATCCTTTTGTTGGTCGACCACAATCATATCTACATATGAGCGGATTCCGTCCAGATACTTCTTCCCCGTACCCGATTCAACGAGGGTTGCTGCTTGCTCAAGACCCTTATCTTTCCTTGTCTCGATTACCCGATCAACGAATTGAATCCAGAATCCATACTGAGCCTCTATCTTATCTAATTTATCCAGCTGCTCCTGATCGTCCTGTAATAGAGTATTCAAGTCTTCGATGTGACTTTCTACCTGACCTTTACCATTTTGATAGGGTGCCAGAAATCCCGTTGCCCCTGTAATGACAAATCCTTGTTCTCCTATTTCAATCTCATTTAATACCTTTGATAAATCCTTCACCTTCGTATCAACCTGCATATCGTATGTAATCAACGTGTTGATTTCTTTTCCCAGCTTCAGCATATTGAAGTAAGAAGTAGAGGCAAGGACTAAAAGGACAATGGTCAATAAACCGAAAGACAGAACCACTTTTCCCCGGATTGTCCGGAAATATGAGAAGGCTCCCAAGGTCTTTTTCTGTTTTTCTTTCTTATTTTTCTTCGTTTTTGGTGCTTTTTTTAGATGTTTTTCTCTTTTCTTTTTCACCATTTCCCCCTCCTGAAGATAAGCAAAAAGTAGCATCATAGGATGAACTTACCATTATTTTATACATATCGACCTAATTTATCTAGTCACTTTGTAAACTTTTTGTCGAATTTTTAAGAATCTTAGTACATTTCACTCAATAAACCCTTATTGAAAGGCTCTTTTCGCAAAGATTGTTGTTTTCTAGCATAGAATCTGCCAGGGCTCTGTCAACCAGGTTTATGCTGGATGGTGAGGGGAACTGCTCCGCTTTCCGCGGACGTTCGGCCGAGCCTCCTCAGCTTCGCTTCCGGGGTCTCGGCACGTCCGTACTTCCGCAGGAGTCTGCGCAGTTCCCCTCACCATCTTTAACAGTATTTTCATGACAGAGCTTCAAGGTGTGCAAGAAAAATAATGTAAATAGAAAAAATAATTCTTCTTCCTTAAAAGGAAATTCAATCTTTACTTACCTTTAATAAGATTGTTTGCTAAAAAGCTTGTTTAAATTGTTTTCAATTTAGGATTCATGCTCAGAAAGTTGATTGGAGCGGAAGGAGGCTCGACTCCTGGGGGAATAGCTGGACAGGTGAGACCCCGGAGGCGCAGCCGAGGAGGCTCACCGCCAGCCCCGCGGAAAGCGAGCATCCTGGAGCGGAAATCAACTATTACTTTCTCCTCTACAATAGCAACAAACTTTACGAGAAGAGCCTAATGAAAAAAATTGTGATTTTTGATGAGGCTTTGAGCTTTAATAAAAATTCATTTGTATTATTCTTTTTTCTTAAAGAAAAGAAAGATTCTGTTTTTCATACATATGAATAATGGTAGGGAAATCTTTTTATGCAACCAGATGAGCGAATCGAAAGAGAGTACGAATCTGATTCTTTCAGGAGGGGGATTATGCCTCATTCGCATTTAATAAAGCCGTTGATTGGTGAACACTATCCGACAATTGATTACGGAAAAGGTGTGTATTTGTACGATACTGATGGCCGGGAGTATATAGATGCTTGTTCTGGAGCAGTTACGGCAAATGTAGGACATGGCATGGAAGAAATTCTTCAATCCATTGTGAATCAAGGGAATAAAGTGGCATTTGTGTATCGCTCTCAATTCAGTAATCAGCCTGCTGAGGATTTAGCTGCCTTTCTTCACGATAAGACAGGCTATCCATGGAGTTTCTTCGTGAATAGTGGTTCTGAGGCGGTTGAGACGGCCATCAAAATTGCCATTCAGCATTGGCAGGAACAAGGGAAACCGATGAAAAGAAAGATTTTATCCCGATGGCTGAGTTACCATGGTATCACTTTCGGTGCATTATCCGCATCAGGACATCCATCCAGAAGAGAACGATTCGACTCCTTTTTAGGTGACTGGCCGACCATTGAGCCGCCTTATTGTGCTCACTGTCCTTTTGGAAAAACGCATCCATCATGTGACCTTGCCTGCGCTTCTCAATTGGAAACGATGATCAGCAGAATAGGAGCCGATAATATTGCTGCATTTATGGCAGAACCGATCATCGGTGCGGCAGGTGGGGCGATTACTCCTCCAAAAGGTTACTATAAACGGATAAAATCAATCTGTGAGAAACATGATATTTTGTTTATTTCAGATGAAGTGATGACAGGCTGTGGTCGGACTGGAACCTTTTTAGCTTTAGAGCAGTGGCAAGTAAAAGCCGATATTGTAGCGATAGGGAAAGGGCTGAGTGCCGGGTATGCCCCTATTGCTGCAACGCTCATTTCCGATAACATTATGGAGCCGATATTGAATGGGTCGAGAGTCATTATGAGCGGGCATACCTATAGTGGAAATCCAATGTCTGCAACAGCAGCACTTGCTGTTCTAAAACTGATTGATTCAGAAAAGATGATTGAAGGTGTCGATCATAAAGGAACCTATTTGAAAAATCTTTTAAATAAATTAAAAACTGAATTTTCCTTTGTGCAAGATGTGAGAGGAAAAGGACTGATGCTGGGAATTGAGCTGAATTCCTTTGGAGCTCCATTTACTTCTTATATTGTTCAAGCCGGGGTAGAATGTGGGATTTTATTATATCCCGCAGCGGCAGGGATAGATGGGAGGAAGGGATCCGCCATTATGATTGCTCCTCCATTGAACAGTTCGAAAAGGGAGCTCGAGGAAATGGTTAAAAGACTCAGAAGAACCTTTCAACTAGTAGATGAGAATTGGAAGGAGACCTAAATATGTCCCGTCTTCATAATAAAAGAAGCAGCTATGAAAATGTAAAGCATTTTTTTAATGATGGAATGACCTTAATGTTTGGCGGATTTGGAGGGGTGGGTTCTCCTCCTACTATATGTAAGCACTTATTGGATTGGGGAACAAAGGATATCACGATTATTGGAAATGATACAGGATTTCCTCATATCGGAATCGGACAACTGGTTGCACAATACAGAGTCAAGAAGGTGATTGCCTCCCATATCGGGTCTAACCCGGTAGCAGGTCGATTAATGAGTGAAGGGAAGCTGGAAGTTGAATTCTCTCCTCAAGGGATATTGGCCGAAAGAATCCGGGCTGGTGGAGTGGGGTTGAAGGGTATCGTAACCGAAATAGGTGTGGATGATCCTTTTTTAAATAAAGGAAAAGAGATACTGGAGATAGATGGGGACCGTTACTTATATGAAACAGCCCTGGTTGCAGAAGTTGGGATAGTATATGCCCAAAAAGCCGACACATATGGGAACCTTATTTATGATAAAAGTGCTAGAAACACGAATCCACTTGTGGCTATGGCAGCAGATATCACGATTGTTGAGGCAGAAGAAATTGTGGATGTCGGCGAGTTGGATCCTGAGGAAATTGTCACGTCGGGTGTTTTTGTAGATCATATTGTGTTATCTAAAGGAGTCGACTGGAAATGGGCATGGGAAACGAATTGAAGGATAAGTTAGCTAAGCGTGCGGCTTTGGAAGTGAAAGAGCATATGATCGTAAATTTAGGGATCGGAATACCATCTCTCGTACCCAATCATCTCCCCCCGGGGTTTCCCGTTGTTTTTCAATCGGAGAATGGAATAATTGGAATCGGACCGGCGCCAGGGGAAGGTCAGGAGGACGAAAACTTGTGTAATGCGGGAGGATACCCTGTTTCAATAATGAATGGAGGCTGTTATACAGATAGCTCCATTGCATTTGCCATGATTCGCCGGGGCAAAGTCGATTTAACGATTCTGGGTTCCCTGCAAGTTAGTGAAAAAGGCGATCTTGCCAATTGGATCATACCAGGCAAAAAAGTACCGGGTATGGGAGGTGCGACCGAACTTGCCTCGAAGGCAAAGAGAGTCATCGTGCTCATGACCCATTTAGATAAAAAAGGTGGAAGCAAAATCGTTCGGGAATGCACGCTTCCATTAACGACGAGATCGTGTGTTTCAATGATCATAACAGACAGGGCCGTATTTACCATTGAGGATGGTCGATTGATATTAAAAGAACTATTTAATCCATACACACTTCAGGATATTGAAGAGACAACAGATGCTCAATATACCGTGAGTCCCGCTATCAAGTATATAGATTAGGAGGAACCGATTTGGAAACTCACCGTCTCATCAAGGAAATAATAGAAGAAAAAAAGAAAAGTACAATCAAACTCCTGCAAAGGTTGGTGCAGGAAGATAGTGTAAGGGGCAATGAATCTAAGGCGCAGGCGATTGTCATCGAGAAATGCAGGAAGCTTGGCTTGGAGTTGGACATTTGGGAAGTGAAAGAATCGGATGTGTTGGATCATCCTTTTTATCGTTGTGATCGTGAGAACTTCGAAGGCAACCCAAATGTAGTGGGTGTGTTAAAAGGAACAGGTGGAGGAAGGAGTCTCCTGTTAAATGGACACATCGATGTCGTACCGGAAGGGGACAGGGAGAATTGGACATATGACCCTTACGGTGGTGTGATTGAAGATGGAAAGCTTTACGGAAGAGGGTCAACCGATATGAAAGGGGGATCTGTTGCTTTACTCCTTGCATTGGAAATTGTGAAGGAGTTAAACATCCCACTGAAGGGTGATATCCTTTTTCAAAGTGTGATAGAGGAGGAAAGTGGCGGGACCGGGACGCTTGCCGCCTTAGTGAGGGGGTACAAAGCAGATGCTGCCATTATTCCTGAACCCACCAACATGAAAATCTTTCCGAAGCAACAGGGATCCATGTGGTTCCGCCTGAAAATAAAAGGGAAATCGGCACATGGGGGCACCAGGTATGAAGGGGTAAACGCCATTGATAAAGCCTATACCGTCATTCATACTCTTCAAGAATTGGAATCATCCAGAAACAAGAGGGTGGACGATCCTTTATATAGAAATATTCCCATACCATTACCCATTAATATTGGGAGAATTGAGAGCGGGAAGTGGCCATCCTCCGTTCCTGATCTTGCTATCATTGAGGGAAGGGTAGGGGTTGGCCCCTGGGAGTCATTACAACAAGTAGAAAAAGAGGTAGAAGATGCCCTCTCGAAGATGAATAAGGTCGATTCATGGTTTGATCATCATCCTGTAGAAATCGAATGGTTTGGTGGAAGGTGGCAGCCGGGTGACCTTTCCTGTGAACATGAATTAGTGGAAAAGCTTTGCTATCATGCCAATGAAGTATTGCAAACCACTCCAATCATTGAAGCTTCTCCCTGGGGAACGGATGGAGGAATCCTATCTAAGGGAGGGAATATTCCGGTCGTCGTATTTGGTCCTGGAACAACTGAAGTGGCTCATGACGCAAACGAATACATCGAATTGAATAAAATCTATCAGACTGCTGAAATACTTTCCTTATTTATTTTGGATTGGTGTAATAAAGAGTCATAATTTTCCTGTTTACGGGTATAGAGTAATAAATGATATTTACCCTTTCACATACCGTTGGTCAGCTTCAATGTTTATTAACTTCATATCATCCACAGAAGGAACAACTCTCATGATTTAAGCATAGGTTGTTCCTTTTTATAATGGTTTGTTTCATAACTTACCTTATCACTTCATATGTTGGTAAAAAAGGGGCTTATGAGAATGCAGACATACGAATATATTAAAAAACCGAAGATAGAAGCTGTCATTTATAAAGATGGCTATAACAGAAGGCTGCGGGTGGATGAGTTTAGAGGGAACCCGGTATTACTGTGGGAGTATGTGAAGAAAGAAACTCAGTCCAATCTTTATGAAAAGGTAATTGTGAAAGCAAGACGGGATCAATCTCTCTTTTTTTTCGAAAAAGGGTTCATCCTGGAGGGGGGAGTAAACGCTTACTTTAATGGGGATAAAGCATTTTTTATGAGTAAGTTTTTAACGGATGAAAGAAGAAATAGCTCGTACTGGAGGGATGAGGATGCCATTCTTCAATCCGTCCAGGAGCTCGGCAGACACGAAAACGGAGGTCCTAAACCGATTTCCGTCGCGACCCAAGACCATGCAGGGCAGCTGGCCGACCTTTATCAGGAAGTATTTAAGCTATATCCTGTACCATTACACAATCCCGACTATGTGAGAGAGTCAATGAAAAGTGGGACAATCTTTGTTTATATCGAGGAGGAAGGAAGAATCATCAGTGCTGCTTCTGCCGATGTATCTTCAACCTGTAAGAACGCTGAATTGACGGATTGTGCTACACGCTCCTCCTATCGTAAAGGCGGGTATATGAAGCATCTGATCCAAAAATTGGAATGTGAACTGCTTAACCGCGACATTTTCTGTGCCTATACGATTGCCAGGGCACTTTCATTTGGTATGAATGCGGTATTCCACCAGCTCGGATATCGATACGGTGGAAGACTGGCGAACAATTGCATCATCTTCGACAAAATGGAAGATATGAACATTTGGGAAAAAGACTTGAGTGTAATGTAAAAGGATGAAAACCGATTGGGATTCTATTTCATAGGCTAATGTATAGTTTTGTTCCTGGTGGAAAGATACTTTTGGAAAGTTGGTGGAGTAGATGAAAATGAATCTCTATAAACCGAAAAGGGATTGGAAAGATATTGAGCTTTGGAAAGACGTAACGGATGAACAATGGAATAATTGGTTATGGCAGCTGACAAACACCATCAGGACCCTTGATGACTTAAAGAAAGTGGTAAATCTGACACCGGATGAAGAGGAAGGTGTAAGGATTTCGACTAAAACGATCCCCCTTAATATTACTCCTTATTATGCATGGTTAATGAATGAGGATGACGCGCGCTGTCCTATCCGGATGCAATCCGTTCCGATCGGTCAGGAAATTCATAAAACGAAGTATGACCTGGAGGATCCTTTACATGAAGATGAAGATTCTCCTGTTCCCGGATTGACGCACAGATATCCTGACAGAGTGTTATTTCTCGTAACCAATCAATGCTCCATGTACTGCCGTTACTGTACGAGAAGAAGGTTTTCGGGACAAATTGGAATGGGCGTACCAAAGAAGCAACTTGATGCGGCCATTGAATATATACGGGAGACTCCCACTGTAAGAGACGTACTGCTATCGGGTGGGGATGGTCTACTGATTAATGACCAGATTCTTGAATACATCTTAAAGAACTTAAGAGATATTCCACATGTTGAGATCATCCGGATTGGAACGAGGGCGCCCGTCGTGTTTCCACAGCGGATTACCGAGAACCTGTGTAATATCTTGAAGAAATATCATCCAGTGTGGTTGAATACTCACTTTAATACATCGATCGAAATTACGGAAGAGTCCAAGAAAGCGTGTGAGATGCTCGTAAATGCAGGGGTTCCTGTAGGGAATCAAGCGGTTATTCTCGCCGGTATAAACGACAGTGTGCCTATTATGAAAAAGCTAATGCACGATCTTGTTAAGATCCGGGTACGTCCATACTATATTTATCAATGCGATTTATCAGAAGGAATCGGCCACTTCCGCGCACCTGTTTCCAAAGGACTGGAGATTATCGAAGGCTTAAGGGGGCATACATCCGGCTATGCCGTACCGACCTTTGTATTGGATGCCCCAGGTGGTGGAGGGAAAATTTCCCTGCAACCGAATTACCTTATTTCTCAAAGTGCTTCTAAAGTGGTCGTCCGTAATTTTGAAGGAGTCATCTCCACCTATCCGGAACCGGAAGAATACGTAGCAGGCAGGGCAGATGATTACTTTAAAGAAGTGTATCATGATGAAGAGATTAAAGAGCCTACCATTGGAATTGCCGGCTTGATGAATCAAACCCATTCTTCCCTCACCCCGAGTGGACTAAAGCGTTTGGAACGGCGAAAGGAATACCAGGAAAATCCGGATCACAATTCCCTTAAGGACTTTAGAGGAAAGAGAGATCAGCTTAAAGAAAAGAAGCATAAAGCGATGCTATCAAAAATGGAAAAAGATAAAAATGATGATAAGGAAAAAACCATCAATGGATAAAAATAATACAAAAGTGTGCGAATGGTGTGAAGAAGAGACAGCTCATGAGGGAAAATCGAACGTGTATTGGGAGCTCCCTGATGGTTCAAGAGCGATTCAAATCTCGAATGTCCCCAGTATGAGCTGCAGTCATTGTGGAATGGAGTATCAGGAAGAAGAGGTCATCAATGAAATAGAAGACCAGCTTATGTTAATCGATACCAAATTAATCGATAAAGTGATCACGTACACAGATTTAATGGAACTTCCCCGGTTACTAAAGAAGAATTACTTTCGGTATTAACCGTGAGTCATACAGGGGAAAAGCACTCAACTAGAGCAAAAACTTTACGAATTCACCTTCTTCGGCTATCCTTTTAGAAAAGAAACAACAAGGGTAGGTGGAACAGGTGAGAAAATCCTTTTATCATTATTTAATGAAATACAGGCAGCCTACTGCCAAGGATGAATTAACTCATTTCGCAAATTCGGCTTATGATGATCATAGCTTTCCTAAACAATCAAAGCAATACCATGAGATTAGTTCTTACCTTGAAATGAATGGTCATTATCTTGAAAGTATGTCCATTTTCGATATGGCATGGGACGCCTATTTATTAGAAGAAAAAGTGTAACTAAATAACCTTAAAGCCAATGAAGCCAATGGACCGACATTTGTTCTAAACAAATGTCGGTCCATTTTTAAAAAGGCTTTTCGTGTATACCGATATGCTTGTTGTTGCATATCATATAAAAAAGGCGATTAAGGGTGAGGGGAGAATGAAGAAACGAAAAGAGCCTAGATTCAGAGTTGGAGAAACGGTAGTCGTAACAATTTATGGTACTGTCGGGAAAATCACCGATATTAAGAAACTCGATGGAGAGTTTCTATATGAGGTAAACGAAAGTGAAGGGCTTTTCAAGGAGAAATCATTAGAATTGCTTGATTCTTATGATGGATACATTTTTGAACAGGAACAGATCGATATTGAATATAAATTTTTATTCGGAGATCTTGTTATTGTCAAGGGGTATGAAGAAGATCTCTTTAAGGTGGTAGGATTCAGGACGGAAATATGGCGTTATAAGGACGATGCCTGGGAAGATGTTATTTATGAGTTAATGAGAATTACAGATGGAGAGTGGTTGGAAGCAGACGAAGATGAAATCACCTTAGTTGCAGATGAAGAGCAAGCAGAGGCCTTTATTAAGAAATACGGATTCGTATTTCCGCAGAAAAAAGAAGGCAAAATAAAATCCCTTCGTTCACCTGCTCACCCAAAGCCAAGTTGGATTGATCAGCTTCTGGACCATTATAATGATTACAAAGCACTGTATCTTCTCTTTGAAGATACTAAATATAAGAATAAGATGGACTATGTGTTAGAACAATTGAAAACTCATACAAACTCACAATCTATTGTTAAAGAGAAGGAATAAGCCACATGATATACAAAAAAACGGGAACGCTTATGATTAAAAATGATAGCAATACAACGCGAAGAATCCACTGCATTCCTGAAACAATCATTCCCTCACCATTTTCTAAATCTTTTAACATCGTTTTCGTTTTTTGAGTAAATGTGTTTAGCATCGAATCGCTCCTTATCTTTGATGATAAAGTCTATGCTTGTCTTTTAAGTCTTATGAAAACTTTTTTCTCATAGCATAACTGGAAGCATTCTGTCATAAATTGAGAATCAAAGGGGGCGATCACATGCGGGAGATAGAAGTCTTTATCGACACCGAGGAAATTGCCGAGTTCTTCATGAAAGAACTCGTTCAAAGAGGATATGTACCGTCAGAAGATGAGCTGGAAGAAATAGCGGATATCACATTCGAGTATCTGATTGCCAAATGTATCATTGATGAAGAATGGGAAGAAGATGTATAGGATCTTTTCAACCATCGAAATGGAAGTCACATCGTAAGGAATGTCCTTTCACATAATGGGGATTAACTCTTAAGTGTCTGTCATGTTTTTCGGGTTCTAGAAAAACATGGAGGCACTTTATTTTGAGTTAATCCCTCTTTAGATTCACAAGAAATGAGGTCAGTTCTTTCCATTTTTTGGTCATAGAAAAACGATCAGGTATCTTCACCGTCATAAGAGGTGCCATCACTTCGATATTCTGGTCAGTAAACCAGTCAGACGAAGAGAGTGTGAAAGAAGGCATGTTATCCCAAACAGAACATAAAGTGGGACTATATAAACGGTTTTTTTTATTTTCCTTCGAATAAATGTGAGGCCAGTAATCCGATCTCGATCCGCTGTGGCAATGGTGAATCGCAAATGAGTATGCAGTAGGAAAGACAGAGTGATGAAATAAAATTCCGTATAACCTCTTGCCTAACAGAATTCTGCGCTTAACCTGCTCAAAGTGAGAGACAGAAAGCCCGGCTAGAGAGAAGGGGGATTGTTTTCCATATGGGAAGAGAATAGAAGTGAATTCTAAACGATCCTGCAACAGGAAAAGCCATTCATCCACTCCAATTGGTTTCTTCATACCTGTTAATATTCTCTTTTGAATCATATGCTGTTCATTCATGATGAGCCCTATGGTTAAAACTTGTTTATTACCCGTTGTAAGAAAGTCATTCCATATACTTTTCATGAACATGGAAACGTTGAATTTTTTTAGAAGATGAAAAGAAGGATGCCCCGTTCTTTTCCAATGTTCATATAGTAATAGTTGAGGATACGCATCTTGAAAAATGGCTGCGTTACACAACTCGAGAAATGAGAAAAACGCATTTTGCTCTTTTTTGGACAAGACGTGTGAAATCAGGTTATTTCGAATGTCGGTCATATGATAGCCAGCATTCCTGGATACCATATGAGCAAGAAACGACCAGTGGATTTCAGGGTGTTTATTGAAAAAATCAATGTAACTTGCAGTTCTTGTTACGTTATTGAGATTAGCATCCCTTACTTTCATGACAATCCGTTCATACAGTTCAAGATCCTGATGGAAATAAACAATCGGAGCAGGATCTTGGATTGCTTGATTATAAAGTTCACAAATAGATTCCTCTTTAAGAAGCGGCCTCGTATGGTCATTGTTCCCAGTCTTGATAAGGTTTAAAAACTTCTGAAACGGTGAATAAATCAAGGGACCACGCTCCCACAAGATATTTTTTTATGTTTGAAACTAATTTCAAAATGAAACGTATATAGTAATACAAGTGGAATAGAAACATTTTGGGGAGGTTTGCTTATGTTAAAGAAAATAATCAAAAGCCTGTTAGGTTCGAAACATCATCGATACAGCTCCAGTGATGCGTGGAGAAAGCATAAATCACCTAAACATAAACATTTTGGACATCAGCATTATAAGAAGCATAAGAGTAAAAGCTTTTTTTCCAGCTTTTATAGCAGCTAATGGAATGAGAGGAATTGGGATATGCCACTCACGCTTTTTCGAAGACTGATCGATGGCTTTGAACAGACGTGGAAACCTGGGGAAAACATCCATGGCTACCATATCATCCGATTAGTTGGAAAAGGAAGCTATGGTACAACTTACTCGGTCATCGACCACTCGAGTGGAAAAGAAGCCATATTAAAAAGAATTCGCCCTTACAAAAAGTTATTTTCTAATTACGTCCAATATGTTCAAAATGAAATGAATGCACTACAAACTTTATCTCATCCTCAGTTTCCATCCGTTTATACAGCAGGTGAGTATAGGAAGACTCCTTATTTCGTTATGGAAAAAATGGACGGTCAAACATTTGAGGAGTTAATTTTTCAGGAAGGAAAAAAATACTCAGAGGGAGAATCACTAAAGTTAGGTGTACAATTGGTTATCCTCGTTCAATGGATCCATGAAAATGGATTCGTTCACAGAGACTTAAGAATCCCTAATATTCTACTGGATCATGGAACGCTTCAAATAATAGACTTTGGCCTTGCTTGTGAAATGAATGCAACACCAGAGACTATCCCAGGGAAACAGAAGGATTATATGAGGGATAAATCGAAGCTGAGTGATTTCTACGCAATCGGGCATTTTCTGTTGTTTTTATTGTATTCTTCTTATGAACCGACGATGAAAAAGGAGAGAAGCTGGGAAGAAGAACTTGCCATTCATCATGATACCAGGATGGTGATCAGAAGACTTCTGCAGATTGATTCAGGGTTTAGGGACGCTGAAGAGATTCTGGAGGAATTATACCGAGTGATTGACACATTACAAGAACGATAATCGAGGAGGAAAATCATATGTCTTTTTTTAACAAAGTGTTTGCTTCAATAGGAATCGGAGCGGCTACAGTAGATACAAAATTAGAAAAATCAAGCTATCAAGCAGGGGAAACAGCAAAGGGTATAGTAGAAATTACAGGAGGAAGCGCAGATCAAAACATCGATTCTATCTATTTAACTCTCTTTACTACATATATTCGTGAATCAGATGACAAAAAGTATACTGATTATGCTCCCATTCAAAAAGTGCAAATATCCGAGCCGTTTACCATCGGTGAAAATGAAAAGAAAGAGTTTCCTTTTACCTTTACCTTACCATTTGAAACTCCAATCACGTATGGAAATACAAGGGTGTGGGTAGCCACTGGTTTGGATATTAAAAATGCAGTTGATCCTAAAGACAAAGATTATATTGAAATCGTTCCGAATGGATTGACGAATGCGGTGCTCAAATCTGTTCAGGAACTGGGCTTCAGGATTCGTAAGGTTGAATGTGAGCAGGCACCACGCCGCTACAGAGGTCGCTATCCATTCATACAGGAATTCGAATTCGTGCCGGTCGATGGTCCATATCAACGAAAATTAGATGAACTTGAAGTGATGTTCCTGAATCAATCTGAAGAACAAGTAGATCTGCTTCTGGAAGTGGATCGACGGGCAAGAGGGTTAGGTGGATTTTTAGCAGAAGCTCTTGAAATGGACGAATCCATGGTTAGACTAACCATTAGAACGTCAGATATCCCTCATCTTTCATCAAAACTGCAAGATGTGATTAATAAATTCACTCAATGAAGCAATTCGACAAAGATTCCTATGTTTCCTTGAAGGATTCGACAAGGTCTATGTGTAATAGTATGAGTACAACATAATGACGGAGGGGTACTCATGCCTTTACTTGAAAAAATCATTCGTCCTAAGCTTTTGAGATCGACCTATGACATGACCATTTTCCAAACTCCAAAGTATGGAGAGGATAAAGGCTATGAAGAGGTATATCGAATCTCGGTTGAAGCAAATAATCATGAAGAAGCCCTGTATAAAACGTTCAGAACATTTAACGTACCAGATTTGGTTCCTAAAGATTATCAGGGCAGATACATTGCTACACGTGATATTATCTTTATTGACGAGGGGCGGAGAGGTCATTATTATTACCGTCTTCAGCCTAATGGATGGAAAAGAGTGAACCGGATCTTGATTCATTAAATAGGGAACAACGAAAAGTAAAAGGAAAGAATCTTCCTCAAGGGAAGATTCTTTCCTTTATTTAATTGGAATTCCTTATATGTGATTACCCGGACCGTTTTTTCGGTTCTGAGCTGAATTTTCCTTCGCATGTGCATTGTGCTCTGCTTCCAGGGCTTCTTTTGGAATATGGTTATTTTTCTTAGGAGCATTGATTCTGTTTCTGTGTTTTTTACCCATAGCAATCTCCCTCCCCGTTATGATTTAAGTCTTTCAGTTCTTGAAGAGTTAGGTTGTGTCCCGGATCGGGTAGAAGGGTTTGTTTCATTTGCATGTTGTACTGCTTGCTTCAATTTCTTACTCATTTTTTCTTTTGCCATGTGAATCCCTCCTTCTGTCGTTAGTTTGACCCCATGCACTGCTTTCTATCCTTCCATTTTCAAGCGTTGCATAAGAAATAAAAAAGGATTACAATGGTGTTTCAACAGACTTGTTAGGAGGAAAAGTAAATTGAGTATACATATTAATGCAAAAGAAAATGAAATAGCAGAAACGGTTTTATTACCAGGAGACCCACTAAGAGCAAAGTACATTGCAGAAACATTTCTAGAAAACCCAACATGTTATAATGAGGTTCGTAATATGTTTGGGTACACAGGGACATATAAAGGAAAAAGAATTTCGGTTCAAGGAACAGGCATGGGCGTACCTTCCATTTCCATTTATATCAACGAATTGATGCAAAGCTATAACGTACAAAACCTGATCCGTGTCGGTACTTGTGGAGCTATCCAAAAGGATGTTAAAGTTCGTGACGTCATTCTGGCTATGACCTCATCAACTGATTCTCAAATGAATCGATTAACGTTTAACGGGATTGACTATGCTCCGACAGCTAACTTTGATCTGCTTAAACGTGCTTATGATGCCGGTGTGGAAAAAGGCCTTAACTTAAAGGTCGGAAATGTATTTACTGCCGACATGTTCTACAATGACAATGCAGAGCACGAAAAATGGGCTCAATACGGTATTCTGGCCATTGAAATGGAAACGTCAGCTCTATATACATTAGCTTCAAAATATGGACGCAATGCATTATCTGTACTTACAGTGAGTGACCATATCTTAACAGGTGAAGAAACGACAGCAGATGAGCGTCAAACAACATTCAATGAAATGATCGAAGTTGCATTGGAAGCTGCTATTCAAGAGTAGATTCAACTATTATTAAAAGAAACTGCTTACATTCCCACTTCCGGGTTTATAGGCAGTTTTTCATTTTGTGAAGTTTGTCCTGCTTACAGAAATCTGATTACATGATAAGATGAAGGATGGAACCATTTTAGAGAAACTAGGTGAAAGTATGAAAAAGATCATCTTCGTAACGACTGCTTCCTTGATTATGTTATCGGGATGTTCGCAAGTACAAGATTGGTCAGAGAATTTATTTGGCCAGAAACAACAAGAAACAAAAGAAGAGAAACCTAAGCAGCAATCCCCAGGAGAACAACCGGAGCAGGATGAACAACCGGAACAAGAACAACCTTCGACTTCAGAGGAAGAAGCGGTTCCGCCAGAACTACAATTAGAGTCTCACTACTTTAACGATGTGAAAGTAGTGGATGGAAAACAAGTGATTCAAAATCCATCCAACCTTTTAGCTCTTGTGAATAAGGAATATGCATTAGATGAATACAAACCAAATGATTTGGTTCGCCCAAATGTTCCGTTTGTATTTGGTAATCAAGAACTTGAAAAGGCATATCTTCGTCAAGAAGCGGCATTGCAGCTTGAGAAAATGTTCGCTGACGCCAAATCACAAGGGATTTTACTAACGGCTATTTCAGGTTATCGTTCATATGAATATCAAAAAATGCTGCTGGAAAGAGAAATTGCTCAATTCGGAGAAGAAAAAGCCGTAATGGCAGTGGCTCCTCCGGGACAAAGTGAGCATCAATCCGGTTTAGCCATGGATATTTCAAGTCAAAGTAATAACTTCCAGGTAAACATTGAATTTGCCGATACGAAGGAAGGGAAATGGCTTGCTGAAAACGCCTATAAATATGGGTTCATCCTTCGTTACCCTAAAGATAAGGTTTCCATTACACAATATCAATATGAGCCTTGGCATTATAGGTATGTTGGTAAGGATGCTGCCAAAGTCATTCATGAAAATGATTGGTCTTTAGAGGAATATTTCAATAATGTGAAAAAGATATAATGATTTTTCAAGGGTTAGGGGCTTTAGGCTTCTGACCCTTTTCTGTGTCACTTGTGATTCATATTGGAGTCTCTGATGAAATCTATTCCGCCCTGGGGTTGTTCTGTTTTCTCACGAGTTCACATACAACAATAATAGGGGCTGTCCCAGTTTGAGGTGAGCGGGTGAGACGCATGATGAGGACTTTTAGCATTATTATCATAGGAAGTGTGTTTGTAGGGATCGGTATCAATCTCTTTTTCGTGCCACATCATTTCCTGGATGGGGGTATGATTGGGATTGGCCTGATTGCCCATTATTGGTTTGGTTTTAAGCCGGGGCTCACGATTATCTTACTGAGTGTCCCGTTATATATTCTGGCTTTTTATGTGGACAGAAAACTTTTCTATAATAGTATTCACGGTCTCTGGTTATCCTCGTTAATGATAGACTTTTTTCATCAGTGGAAGAATATTCTCACTCTTCCCCCGCTTATGAGCGCCTTCTTAGGCGGGACATGTGTTGGGATTGGAATCGGCCTTATGTTAAAAGGAAACTCCGCCACGGGAGGATCTGATTTATTGGCTCAACTGATTGGAAAAAGTTTTCAAATGAATGTGGGGAAATTAATCTTTGCTTTTGATAGCATCGTGCTGGTGGTTGGCTGGCCGATCATCGGTACGGAGTCTTTCTTATATTCTTTATTTGCTGTCAGTACAGTAGGGTTTTTTACAACGATTTTGACACATCATAATCATGACAATGGATTTTCCTTTCGTTAATATTGAAAAGCTGATAGAATAAAGAAGCTATGAGATGGAAGATTGCTCATATAGCTGTTTCGTGATAGTGTAGTCGGTAAATTCACACAAGATACATAGCAACGAAAGTGGTGGAAGCTTTGGAACAAGATAAGACAGATCAGTCACAACAAGAAACCCATTCAAGTTTTATAAAAATGAAGAAGTTTAAATTTGTTATGCTCTTGTTTTTCCTTGTATTTGCAACTGCAGGAATTACAACATTTGCACTTGCCTTTGGAGACGAGAAGGCAGTAAATGTAGGGGTAACCGAACGTTCTGAATTTCAAAAACTTTATGAAGCGTATGATAAGTTAAATGAAAATTACTTTAAAGACCTTGATCAGGACACCTTAGTAAACGGTGCTATTAATGGGATGATTGATAGTGTGGGAGATCCTTATTCTGATTATATGAATGTAGAAGAAGCTGAAAAGTTCCAGGAAAGCATCTCTTCTTCTTTCGAAGGGATCGGTGCAGAAATTCAGGAGAAAGAAGGATATATATCCATCGTATCTCCCATAAAAGGTTCTCCGGCAGAGAAAGCCGGATTACAGCCGAACGATACAATCACGAAAGTGGATGACAAAAGTATTCAAGGAATGTCTGTCACCGATGCGGTTCTCCTCATTCGTGGTGAAAAAGGGACAAAGGTTACACTGACCATTCAACGACCAGGTCAGGATAAGCCAATGCAAGTAACCATTACAAGGGATGAAATTCCAATTGAAACGGTTTATGCAGAAATGAAAGAAAATGGTGTAGCTGAAATCCAAATTACGAGCTTTTCGGAGAATACGTATAAAGAATTAACGGAAGCTTTAAATGAAATGAACGATAAAGGCATGAAAAAACTTGTTCTTGATTTAAGACAAAATCCAGGTGGATTACTGGATCAAGCTGTGAAAATCTCTAACTTGTTTGTTCCTGAAGGTGAAGTTTTATTCCAAGTGGAAGACAGCAACGGTAAAGTGGAAAAGTACGTTTCTGAATCAGGGCAGAAGGTAGATGTGCCTACAGCTGTGCTAGTGGATGGTGGAAGCGCAAGTGCTGCCGAAATCTTAGCAGCAGCTGTAAGTGAGTCAAATGATATTCCCCTTGTTGGAACGAAAACCTTTGGTAAGGGAACAGTCCAAACAGCGGAAACCTTCCAAGATGGATCAAACATGAAGTTTACAACGGCTAAATGGTTGACGCCAGATGGCAATTGGATTCATGAAAAGGGGATCACCCCCGATATTGAAGTGAAGATGCCGGAATATGCACAACTTCCATACATCAATCCTGAAAAGGAACTGAAGGAATCAGACTTATCCGATCAGGTGAAAACAGCAGAGCAGATGCTCAATGCACTGGACTTGAATCCAGGAAACGTTGATGGATATTATGATGAAGATACGACAAAAGCGGTTAAGCAGTTCCAGGAAAAGAATGAACTAGAGGTAACTGGAACGTTAAATGCTGAGACGACGGTTAAGCTTATGTCCAATCTTCGAGAAAAACTAAAAGAAAACGATCCGCAAGTGAAAAAAGCGATCGAAGAGTTAACCAAAAATAATTAAGTGGAAGATCTCAGGTGAAAGCACCTGAGATCTTTTTTTTTTGGCTATTGGGTTCTTCTTACTCGTATAGAATATATGAGATGTACCAACAATGAGAGTATATATGAGGTGATCTTATGAAAAAAACAGCGTTACTGCTGACTTTATTATTTTCTGTATTCATTGCTGTAAGTTGTTCACCTTTCTGGGGTGGGAGAGAACAACCTGCACCAAAAGAAGAAGTTCAATCGCAAAAGCATTTCTTAGATGAAAAAGATGAATCGATTTTTCCTTTAGTGCTTCAAGATAAAAAATCTCCTGTTCATGTACTTCTAATCGGTTCAGATCAACGAAATGACGAACCTGCCCGTGCAGATGTTTTAATGGTTGCTCAATATACTCCGCAATCAACATCCATGAAGATCGTTTCCATCATGAGGGATACATTTGTAAACATCCCTGGATATGAAAAGAGCAAAATCAATCATGCGTATACGTGGGGTGGAGAAGAGCTCCTGGCTGAAACGATAAAAAGTAATTTCAACATAGAGGTTCACCATACCGTGAAAGTAGATTTTAATGATTTCATAAACGTAATGGATCTCGTTTTTCCAGAAGGGGTCGGGGTTACAGTGTCAGAACCGATGATCAAGTATTGGAAATGGTCAAAGGATCCCGGGAAACAAGTGTTAAAAGGAGAAGAAATCTTACAATTTGTAAGGTTTAGGGGAGACATAAATAGTGATTTTGGACGAGTGGAGAGACAGCAGGAAATCATTTCGTTAGCAGAAAAAAGTCTAATGGAGCAAATGCAGTCTGGAGAAGGAATTACAACCGTCGTTTCCATTATGAGAGAAGGCTTAAAAAACGTAGAAACCTCTACACCAATGAGTGAAGTGATTAAGTATGGAATGTCATTAATGCTAAATCCCGTAAACTCTGTGGACACACTTCGAGTACCGATAGAAGGAAGCTTTACGGATCTTTCTACAGTGAATGCAGGACAGGTTTTAGACATGGATGAACAGAAGAATCAAGAAGCCATCCGTGAGTTTCTGAAAACGGTTGAGTGATTTACCAAGAATGAAACTCGGAAGAATCCAGGTCCAGGAAAGTTTCTATCTTCTTCATCTTTCTTACAATCAAATCATGTAAATATTTCTTGTACTTCGGATCTTCCGCTTGATCATGTTCCACATGCAGAATTTTAAGGTGTTCCAGATGTTCTTTTAATGTACGCTCATCACTGTCCGATCCACCTGACTGGACTTTGCGGAGAATGACGTCCACCAATTTTTCGTGGCTGGCTTCGATTGTCTTCGTCCCTTGCCTGGCATAAATGGCCCCATACCTTAATTCACCTCTTGTCACAATAGAGGTGTAGGGAACGTATCGTGGATCATAATCAATGATGAGAACCTGGAATCGTTTTAAGTTCAACAAAGGGTGAATCCCTTTAGGGAAAATGAAGTCCTCGGTGCGATAACGTAAATATTTAGGGAGCAGATGCTGTAGTTTATTATCAACATCTGCTTTATCTAAAAATTCCTCATCTGACAACCCCTTTAAATCTAACGATCCATCATCAAATTGCATCACTCCTATAATGATGCATCCGCCTCCTGTATTGGAGATAGCCAGAATATGCTTCGCCATCTTTGTGAATTCAATCCAATCTGATTTGAAATCCACGTAATCCGTTTCACCCGTATTATGAAGCAACAGATCCTTCAATGTTTCATGAGAAGGATTCTTCAAAAAGTCCCTTAACTTAAGCGGAACGATCTTCTCATAGTACAATGACAACCCCACCTTTTATAGTACTCACAAGTGTATTGATTCTGCCGAAACGGAACGGTCAATAATGATAAATTAAAGAAACAAATAACATCCATAAACGATCATAGATGACCCAATTCCTCTTTAATTCATTCTATGCGTGTAAAGATAATAAAACGCTTTTTATAATCGCTCTTTTCCAAAAGTTTGTTTTTTAACATAAGGTCTGCTTTGACTCTGTCCATTAGTGAGTGCTTGCAGCTTGCGTTCGGCCGAGCCTCCTCAGCTTATGAGCTGCACCCCTATTATTGGACACACCATCTTTAAGAGAATTTTCGTGACAGATCTAAAAGGTGTCAAAATACAATCTAATTAGAAAGCATAGTTCTTTTTCTTCAATATGACATTAACCCCTACTCACCTAAAAAGAGGTATTCAATTGATCCGTCACAAAACCTTGACTAAAAAATGATTTTTAAGCAAGCGTTATGAGGTTGATATTGTACACAATTGTTTAGATAATTTTTTTTTGGAACAAACGCTTAAAATATCTATAATTGGAGCTTTTTTTGTTTGTTTATACTCCATTAGCCAGTCAGAATATAGAAGCACAGAGTGGATTGTAGCGGAAGGCATTTGACTCCTGCGGGAAATAGAGGAAAGGGCGAGACCCCACAGGGCTTAGCCCGAGGAGGCTCGACTTCCTCCCCGCGGAAAGCAAGTGCCTGGAGCGGAAAGGAACGGTCTGTGTTTTCACACTAACACTCATGATATATTCATTTTTTCTTGGAAGTTATGCAAATCCAGCATCCTGTAGTGGACATCCACTACTACTTTCATCTCTAAAATAGCTATAAACTTTGTGAAAAGAGATTTACGAGAATACCTTCATTGTGTTCATAAGCGCTTTCTAATAGAATATGTATAGGATCTATAGAGAGGAAGATTAAATGAAGAAAGATGTTTATATACTATCCGGATTCCTTGGAAGTGGAAAAACGACGTTATTAAAAGATTTGCTTCAAGCCTTAAAGGACCAGAATAAAAAACCGGCTGTATTAATGAATGAATTAGGAAGTGTATCCATCGATAGTGATGAAGTTGAAAAAGATACAGCTTTACGGGAGTTGCTAGACGGATGTATATGCTGCACCATATCGGAAAAGCTGGAGTCACAGCTTCAGGAGTTACTGCTTAATGAAAATTTCGATGTACTGGTCATTGAAACAACAGGAGCAGCCCATCCCGTTGAGGTTGTCGATTCCATCTTATCCCCACTGTTTGCAAATCAGTTCGAATTTAGAGGGATTGTTACTGTTGTGGATGGACTACAATGGCGAAATAGGGGTGAATTCAGTCCGGCTGTCATACATTTGATGAGAGAACAAATTCGCCATGCAGAGTATATTGTGGCGAATAAAATGGATTTGCTTTCAGAGATGGAGCAGGGAACATTCTCGTATGAGCTTCAGCAAATCAACCCAAATGCTAAAGTGTACTTAACGAACTATTCAAAGGTCTCAATGACAGATCTATTTTCTTTAAAAACGGATAACCGAAACGGTTCCTATGAGAAAGCATCGATCGGCGAGCATTTAACCTTACAGGCAATCGTGTATACATTCAATGGAACAGTAAATGGAGAAGCGTTTGAAGATTGGGTGAAAAATCAACCTGACAGCATTTATAGAATGAAGGGGTATGTTCCTTTACAGGGTCGGAAAAATCCAACCTTGTTTCAATATTCATATGGTATGCCTTTATTTATGCCTGGAGATATGAAATATCCTACCAATTTCGTCATAATTGGAGAAAAATTACATAAATCAGAAATAATACGATCATTGCAGGAGATAGATATAACAGAATAACCTAAGGGGTGGAGAAACAATTCATGGTGTTTCTATTGTTTAGTGTAGAACTGATCATATTTATCGGTGGAATCTACGGGGTGAGTATATATGAGACAACACTGCAGTTCGTTATCTTTACCGGCTTAATCGTACTTAGTGTCATCATGTTTATATCAACGATCGCGTATTATCAGCGAAAAAAACATAAAAGGGAAAGGACCAATGATTGTTGGGACTGTGCAATTTATTCACCTGACTGCCTTCCTTTACCACGGGGAAAGAAATTTGACTGTGATTCACCGAACTGTGATTGTACACCGGACTGCAGTCCATAGGGGGGGGATAGAGTGAAAGGAATCCTTACATTATCCTTCATGCCCTGTCATAGAATACGAGAACGTTCACTCGTCGTCAGAGGAAAACAATTTCCCTTATGTTTCCGCTGTATGGGTATTCTCGTGGGAATCCTAATCGGGATCCCGTTCATATGGTTGTATTTCCCTTTGGTAACATTCGTTCATTTGCTATATGTGGGGATGCTCATCATCCCTCTACTGGCAGATGGATACACCCAGAAGTGGAAGTGGAGAACGAGTACTAATTCGTTACGGTTGGTGACCGGTCTTCTATGTGGGATCGGATTATCGATCAGTATCATTTTATTCTCCAAGGTGGGAGTCAGAACCATCATGGTCATGACCGGTTCATAACCATTGACAGATCAGAAGAAAATGTTTAAACTATAATAGTTAACTTAGTGAACTATTTATTTAGTGTAAGAAGTGAGAAAGGTCGATTATTAGTGGGAAAAGAAATGTTCGAGTTAGAGGGTTTATTTAGATCCGTTTTTAGAATGATGAAATCAGATATTCGAACCATCTTTGGTGAGTTCATTTCCAATGGAGAATTTCGGGTACTTCAGCTCATAAGAGAGAATGGGGCATTGAAATCCTCTGAAATATCCAAACGTATGGAAGTATCGGCAAGTCACATTACTTCCATTACAGATACATTAGTAGAAAAAAGCTATATCACAAGAATGCGATCTCACGAAGATCGTAGGGTAGTAGAGTTAGCTTTGACCCCTCAGGGCGAAGAAATGCTTTCTCAATGTGAAGAAAAAAAGACTCAATACTTTCAGGAATTATTTGTGAAATTTGATAAAGAAGAGATAAATCACCTGATTGGACTTTTTGAAAAACTATTAGCATCAAATCGCAAGTAATAAGTGTAAGCATGAAAGAGCAAGGGTTGACCGGATTGGGTCATCCCTTCTATTATGCTGAATTACTTAAGTAAGTGAATTATTCTTATTATAAATATTAAGGGAGACTTAAAAATGGAACACTTAGAACATCGAAAAAAAGTAATGATCATGATAGCCATCATGTCAGCCATGTTATTCGCAGCATTGAATCAAACGATAGTGGGAACCGCTTTACCAAGGATCATTTCTGAAATCGGCGGGATTGACTACTATAGCTGGGTATTTACAATCTTTATGTTAACCAGTTCGGTAACAGCCATATTAGTAGGGAAATTATCGGATATGTATGGAAGAAAACCGTTCATCCTCCTTGGTATCGGTGTCTTTATGATCGGGTCATTCTTGAATGGACTTTCTTCTTCCATCCTTCAATTAATCATCTTCAGGGGGATTCAGGGCTTTGGAGCGGGGATGATCATGTCAACTGCGTTTACGGCTGTAGGAGACCTGTTTTCGCCTCGGGAAAGAGGGAAATGGCAAGGTTTGATGAGTAGTGTATTTGGTCTCGCTAGTGTGTTCGGCCCAACATTAGGAGGCTGGATCGTTGATAATGCAGACTGGCACTGGGTGTTCTGGGTATTCCTTCCAGTAGGTTTCGTCGCCTTTGGGATGATTTATAAAATGTTTCCTTCACAGAAACCAAATAGAGGATTGAAAGTGGACTACTTAGGTTCCATTATGCTCACTCTGACGATTATTCCTTTACTATTGGCCTTTACGTGGGGTGGGAATGATTATGAATGGGTTTCCTTTCCGATAATAGGGTTACTGTCAGCAACGGTGTTATTTTTTGTCTTATTTATCATTACGGAAAAGAAAGCAAGCAATCCCGTTCTTCCACTTCAATTGTTCAAGAATAAAATCTTCACGTTATCCAATATCATTGGATTTATCCTGGGTGCCGGGATGTTTGGAGCCATCATGTATATGCCGTTCTTTATTCAAGGGGTCATGGGGACATCTGCCACTAAGTCTGGCTTGGTGATGATGCCGATGACATTAAGTATGGTGATCGCAAGTACAGTTGGTGGACAGATCATCACTAAGACAGGCAGATATAAATTTCTAGCCCTAATCGGTTTGTTCGTAATGAGTGCAGGAATGATTCTATTATCCTTTATGGATACAAACACAACCAATACAACGGCTCTAATCAATATTATTATAGTAGGAACAGGTCTTGGGCTGAGCTTCCCTGTGTTCACTTTAACCGTTCAAAACGCTGTTCAGCATAAGTTCCTTGGTGTGGCTACCGCTGCGACTCAATTGTTCAGACAAATCGGCGGTACGATTGGTGTAGCCATCATGGGTACCGTGATGAATACTTCCATGTCCTCAGAGATGAAGGAGCAAATGTCAGAAGTGAAAGACTCACCACTACTTACGAATCCTGAAACATCAGGAGTGCTGAAGCAGCTTCAGGATCCTCAAAACATTATGAATGGGGAGAAATTAAAAGAATTACAATCAACATTACCTCAAGAATACCAAGGGATATACGCAACCATTCTCGAAGGAGTGAGAGAGTCGTTAAGTTTCGCTTTAACGAATGTCTTCTTTATTGGTGCTATCATTCTTCTTGTTGGTTTTGTATTAACGTTCTTTATGAATGAAATTCCTTTACGTATGTCGAATAAAGATGTAACTGAAGAAGAGAAAGAAACAAAGCTTAAAGAAGCTTCCAATCATTGATTGGATCCAGTTCTAAATAAGAAGAGGGGTAACCGGGTGGATCTGTACTCAAACACAGAGCCAACCAGTTACCCCTTTTTAAAAATGAATTACATCGTACTTTCTCCAAATTTCTTAAACGTCATCTCATCCTCTACCAAACCGCAAGCGGCACATTGTACTTTTAAATCCGGTCCATTGTATGCTAGATGAAAAGGCTCGATCTGCCCTTCTTCATAACTTTGAACAACTTCTCCAGAGGCAGGATCGAGTTTCACACTCTGAGATACTTGTTGTATAATATTAAACCGGGTTCGATTCGTCTTACAGCTGGGACAGCGATAGGGTGTAGTCATGTACATCACCTTTCCTTGTTTTTTTCTAGTATGCTTAATAAATAAACTTTTTATGTAAGGGTTGTGGGATCATGAGATTAGAATCATTCGAAGCATTATTAGAGGCCTACAGGCACATATGGAAAAACCGATTATTAATAAGTGAGGGTACTTCTTCAGAAGAGATCCTGAAGGAAACCATTAAACGTGAACTATTGGACGGAAATAGTCATCCAAGAGTGCGTAAATCAAAAGAAGAAAAATACCTATCAGCTACGAAGAGAATGATTGAATCGGACCTGACGAGTGAAGAGAAAGTTTCATTAATAAAGGTACATCTTGAAATGGTCTCACAATTGAACGGAGATACATAAAGACATTTAAACGTTTAGCATGTATAACCGAGGACAGACATTGCGTATCCATTCATGATGGTATCAGAAAATAAACAAATCATCTCATTCTGAGCATTTCACTTTCTTATATACCTGCATAGGTATATAATGATGATTAGATTATTAAAAAGGATGATGCCAGTATGCTAGTAATAAGCTTACTTCTATTTAGTGTACTTTCTTATATGATGTACTATCGATATTTTCCTGTTAGAACAAAACAATGGTCTTCTCTCGAGGTGACTTCACGGAATGTAGTGGTGGATGTTCGGGATTATCAAGATTCATCTAAAGAAGAGTGCGATAATATTGTAGCGATCCCATGCGGATATATAACAAGGCATTATCACGATATCCCTGAGGGTCCAATCGTGGTAATGGGGAGTAATCCTATTGAATGCAATGTAGGGGTTAGACAATTAAAACGTCTTGGCTTTCAAGTAGAAGGATATATTATCATTGAATCTGATAAAAAATGCAATGAATACCTATCTTTAGGATAAAAACGCATGTTGTGTGAAATGTTACTGTAACATCCGTTACAATGAAAGGACCTTATAAAAGCTGTCAATATTGATATACAGGTAATTATTAGTCTACAAGACTAAATAATACAACTATTGGAAATGTAAGTTAATCATTATGGAAATACATTTCTTCCTACTAGAATCAGTGATTACTATAGTACTATAGAGTAATTGTCTTTCAAAACAGAACAATTGATTCCTAGTTACCAAGTTCTCCCGTAAATGTAACAAAAACAGGGTGGTATGATGAATGTGCAGCAAAGAAAAACACATTCACTAAGGAGGAATTCATTTTTATGAACAAGAAAATGATGATTTCAACTGCAACAGCATTCACTTTATTAGCAGCACCATTCGCGGCAGGTAAAGCTGACGCTGCAGCACCGTGTCCAACAGATAAGGTTGCTCAACAAGTGAACGCATTTAAATATAGTGGTAATCAAGAAGATTTAAATAAATTTGTACAAGATACTCTAGCAAAATACCAAATCGATGGTAAGGATATTAATGTACAAGAGCTGTTAAAAGGACAAGCTCCTAAAGCTCAGGCAGCACCAGCGCCTGCTAAGGAAGCACCAAAGGCAGAAGCACCAGCTCCTAAAGAAGAAGCACCAAAAGCAGAGGCGCCAGCTCCAAAAGCAGAAGCACCAGCACCTGCACCAGCTCCTGCAGCAAACGAACAGCAACAGCAACCAGAACAACAGGCTAGTGAAGAAACAGGTCAATTAAGCCAATATGAGCAAAAAGTAGTGGAATTAACAAATCAAGAGCGTGCAAAACAAGGTCTTCCAGCACTTAAAGTAGATACTGAGCTAAGCAAAGTTGCACGTGAAAAGTCTCGTGATATGCAAGCGAATAACTACTTCTCTCACGATAGCCCGACGTACGGTTCACCATTCGACATGATGAAACAGTTCGGCATCCAATACAGCTCTGCCGGTGAAAACATCGCTATGGGTCAAGCTACTCCAGAAGAAGTAGTACAAGCATGGATGGACAGTGATGGTCACCGTAAAAATATCTTAAGCTCAAACTACACTCACATCGGTGTAGGACATGTAGAAAATGGTAACTACTGGACTCAACAGTTCATTGGTAAATAATATAACGCAACCATGAAAGCAGCCTCTCTTTTGGAGAGGTTGTTTTTTTGTGTGTTTTTCCACTTTGATGTTCACATTTGGCACAACAAAGCCTACAAAGAAGGTTTAAGATTAGGTTTTCACTCAACTAGGAAAGATATACAAAGAATAGTGCGTGTAAGTTCATGAACACATGAATTAAGACCTCACATTTGCAATTCAGCCTAATCATTCTTACTATTGAAGTATAACGAGTACGTGGAGTGAGCTTGATGAAAGAAAAAGTTGTGCTAATAACGGGAGGGTCGAAGGGGATCGGCCGGCGAACGGTAGAAGAATTCTCGAAACAAGGCTATACCGTTATCATTAACTACAGGAAAGACGATCAATTTGTTAAAGACCTTGTTTCCCACTTGAAGGAGAAATTTAACAATAAATTAATAACGGTCAAAGGTGATATTTCTGTACCGGAAGAATGTGAACGAATGGTAGCGGAAATATGGACTGAAGTCGATAGTATCGATATCTTAATTCATAATGCAGGTCCTTACGTAAAAGAGCGGAAGTCATTTGTGGATTATTCCCCGGAAGAATGGAATTACATAGTAAATGGAAATTTAAATAGCGTTTTTTATTTATCAAGGCTGATCATTCCTAAAATGCGTGAAAAGAACTGGGGAAGAATCATTACGTTTGGATATGATCGAGTTGAAACTGCACCAGGCTGGATCTATCGTTCCGCGTTTGCGGCAGCAAAAGCGGGACTCGCTTCCTTTACGAAAACGATATCAATAGAAGAAGCTCGTAATGGAATAACCGCCAATATGATCTGCCCTGGAGATATCGTAGGCAAATGGAAAGAAGAAAAGATCCATAAAGCAAAAGAATATCATGATCCGGGCACACCGGTCGGGCGACCAGGGACAGGGGAAGACCTTTCGAGGATCATTTCTTTTCTTTGTAAAGAAGAATCTGATTTCATTACCGGCTCCATCATTCCCGTTACAGGGGGCAAGGATGTGCTGGGAAAGGTATTTCGTCAGTGAATGAAAGAATAGACACGGCAGAAAATAGAATCTGCCGTGTCTATTGATTTCATTTATGGGTTTATTCACTTATCAGGCTATATTGTTTTCGATACTTTTTTTGTATGAATAACAGCCTGGCAGTCAATGTTATGGCTCCTGCCGTCAGTCCGGATGTCAGACCGAGCCAAAATCCATATGGACCGAAGTCAGTGTAGTTTGCCAGGACATAACCCAGCGGTAATCCAATGACCCAATAGGATATGAGTGCCATCATAAAGGTGATATTAACATCCTTGTATCCTCTGAGTGCCCCTTGTACCGGAGCCTGAATGGCATCTGATAGCTGAAAGAATACGGCATATAATAAGAAATGAGCCGTTAATTCCAATACATATGAATCATCTGAATAAAGGTACGAGATTTCTGAACGGAACACGAGCAAGATCACACCGTATATGACTGCCAATAGTAATGCAAAGCATACCCCCATCCAGCTGTAGATCTTTGCATCCCGAAGCCTTTTCGCTCCTACCTCAAACCCTACAACAATGGTTAATGCCATGGATATACTAAGAGGGATCATATAGAGAAAGGATGCAAAATTGATCGCTGCTTGATGAGCTGCGATAACAACGGTGTTATAGTTGCTCATTAACAAAGTAACGGCAGAGAAAATGCTTACTTCAAAGAAAATCGATAAACCGATGGGTACCCCGATTTGAAAGAGCTCTTTCCACTTAAGAAGGTTTGGCTTATGAAGGGTTTTAAAGATAAAGAAATGGTTAAAAGGACTTTTCGTATGCACGACCCAAAAGGCAATGAGAGTAATGACCCAATAGGTGATGGCTGATGCATAACCCGCACCTACTCCTCCTAATGCAGGGAAACCGAGTTTTCCGAAAATCAGTATATAATTAAATACTACATTGATCGGAAGGGAAAGCAATGTAATAAACATGGTGACCCTTGTCATTCCTAAAGCATCAATAAACGATCTCAGCACATTATAGATGAACAATGGAATCATTCCAAACGAAAGTCCAATAAGGTAATCCTTGGCCACAGTACGGACCTGTGTTTCAATATTCATTCCGTTCAGAATTGGGTTAAGAACGAATGCACCGACAATCATCACGAAAAGTGATAGAGCAATGGCAGCATAGACACCTTGAAGCACAGTGTGAGGAACATCTTTCTTATTTCCTCCTCCTATTAATTGAGCGACAATTGGGGTAACCGCGAGCAGGATGCCACTTAACCCTGTAAATACCGGAACCCAAAGGGAGGAACCTATGGCGACACCTGCCAGGTCGGTGGGAGAATACTTTCCTGACATGATGGTGTCAAAGAAATTCATCGCAAACATACCAAGCTGGGTGACCAGAATGGGAATGAGAATAAGGGAAAATTGTTTGATTTTATCTTTAATAGTGTGTGTTTCTCTCATAGAATGAGCTCCTTTACTAAACGCGTCCCTTGAACATATGATAAATTCACTATCATACTGTATCATATTTTCAAGTGATAGAGAGTCAAATATGCATTTTATGGGATCACTCTTATATAATGGGTGTTGAAAAGATTAAGTCGTCAGGGAGGCAGAGAATGATTAAACAATGGCAGGACTGGATTTGGATTGTGTTTTTAATATGGTACGGAGTGGGGATCATTCTCGTTTCTCTTGATTGGCTTCCACCGTCCCTTCAATGGGCAAATGCCGTTTTTTTATATTTGGCCGGTTTTTTGGCTATTCTTTATGCAATGAGGAAATTCGGAGGACAAAATGGGGCCATCATCGCGATGGTTATAATGCTGCTTACGGTTTTTGCAGAGTCTTTAGGTGTTCATTATGGTCTGATATTCGGTTCGTACCATTATGAAAAAGACTTTGGCATTCAACTGGTTGGCGTACCCATCACGATAGGCTTTGCCTGGGTCATGGTGATCTTCACGAGTATGGCACACTATGAATTTCTACTATACCAAAGAAGGACTGTAATGGGAGCGTTTATTTATAGCACGGTCACATCCCTTTTAGCGGTGACGATGGACTTGATTATTGATCCAGTAGCTTTTAAAGGCCGTGAGTACTGGATATGGGATGAGGGTGGGATGTATTATGATATTCCAACTCAAAATTTCTTAGGCTGGTTTTTTGTATCGTTCTTCATTCAATTTATCCTGTACTATTGGATAAAACACGAGGGTGTTTCTTCACATTGGAGCTTGCGGATGAGACGGTTGTATTTCCTCGTGATCTTTATGTTTATCGTGACAGCGATCGTAGAAGGCCTGTGGCTGGCTGTTTGGGTTACATTGGCACTTTACGGTGTGTCTCTCATACTTAGAAAACGATTGGAGAAGGTAGTATGATCGAACCGAAGAAAAGTCCGGGATTTCAACGCATCTTGGCCAGCTACCTTACTTATCAGCTGAAAAAACATTTCTATCGTGTATGGATCGATGATCAGAGGAAGGAAAGTACATCACCTTCCGGACACTTGATACTCGCGAATCACTCGAGCTGGTGGGACGGGTTGATGGTTTTTTACTTAAATCATTTTGTTGTAAAAGAAGACAGCTATGCGATGATGAGTCAGAAAGGAATGGAGGAATTCTCTTTTTTTCGCAAAATCGGGGCATTCTCTGTGAAGCCTGAGTCACCTAAAGACTTAGTCTCTTCTTTAAAGTTTGCTGAAAAATGCCTGCAACAGAAAAAAACTGTCTGGATCTTTCCCCAGGGGAAGGAAGAGCATCTTGAGAAGAGACCTCTTTCATTTATGAGTGGACCTGGCTTCTTAAGTGAACGTAATCCAGGGATAAAGCTTACGGTGGTCACGTTTTACTACACATTTCGTCATGATCAAAGACCTGAATTATTTATCCGGATCTGTGAAGAGAATGGTGATCATAGCCATCAATCAAGAAAAGAGCTTACAGACAGTTTAAGGACGATTATGGAAAAAAGGCTCGATTCCCTAAAAGTTGATATCATAAACGAAGACATTTCTAGCTTTCAATTATTACTCAAAGGATTCCCAACGAATAGTGAATGGTTGAGTTTCTGGAAAAGAAGGAAACGGAGGTGAATAGACATTGAGTCATTATATCCTCATCCCGCTCTTATTTGTTCTGGTCACATTCATCAATCTCCTCTTTTTGCCTAAGCTTTCCAGTAAATTATCTTCGAATGAACTTGTTTCAGTCCTGGTGCCAATGAGAAATGAAGAAAGGAATGTGAAAGGATTAATTGCAAATTTAAAGAAGATTACCTATTCACATGTAGAATTTATCATATTGGATGATGGATCGACGGATCGTACCGAAGAGCTCCTATCTCAACTGACGAAAGGGGATTCCCGTTTCAAGGTAGTCAATGGGAAGCCCCTTCCTAAAGGATGGGTAGGAAAGGTCCATGCATGCAAGGAGCTTAGCAGACATGCAGGGGGAACGTATTATTTATTCCTTGATGCAGATGTCAGGGTGTCCCCGTCGATCATTGAGAAAGTATTGTTCCAGATGAACCACTACAATGCAGGGCTTGTAACAGGATTCCCGCAATTTCCCATCCCTACTTTGCTCGGTAAGATGCTGGTTCCTTTTCAACACTTTCTGGTATATTTTCATTTACCCATTGCAATTGCCAATCATACGACTAAAAAAGCATTTACGGCTGCTCACGGAGCCTTTATGTTTTTTAGGAGGGAAGCGTATGAAGAGTGCGGTGGTCATGAAGCAGTGAAATCATCTTTATTAGAAGATGTGCATATTGCAAGGAAAGTGAAAGAGAAGGGTTGGAAGGTAACAATCGTCAACAATACGTATGACGTGACATGTCATATGTATGATACCAATAGGGAAGTATGGGCAGGTTTCTTGAAAAATATTTATATAGGATTAGGGAGAAGTCCATTTTCCGTTATTCTGCTTTCCCTTTTTTACTTCGTATTTTACATATTGCCTCTTCCCTTGTTCCTATATGGATTAATTGCGGGAGAATGGAGCTATTGTGTTCCGTTGGTGGCGATATGGGTACAAACCCTCATGATTGATATGGCATCCAATCAATCCAGGTGGCATTTTCTTATCATGCCGCTTGCTTCTATAAGCTTTATCATCATTATGTGGGCTTCGATGCTGAGAGGAATGAAGAAACAGGGATACGTTTGGAAGGGGAGGACCTATTCATGAAGGATATCGTCATTATTGGAGGTGGATTAGGGGGATTGTCTGCCGGTATTTCTCTCCAGAGTAAAGGCTACAACGTAGCGATCATAGAAGAGAACCTTCATCCTGGAGGGAAAATGATGCCTGTTGAAATGGATGGTTATACCTTTGATTTTGGTCCTAATACCATTACCATGCCTGAAGTGTTTCAATCGGTGATCAATGATGCGGGAGGAGACTCTTCTCATTATTTTCAGTTTAAAAGACTTGTAAAACATACGAAAAATGTCTTTCACAATGGGAGAATTCTATATCAATCAGCGGATCCGGAGGAAATGAGTACGGAACTTGAAAAACTGGATCCGTATGGGGCATCTCATTACAAAGAGTACTTAAGGGAAGTGGAAAAGCTGTATACATTAGCCGAGCGGGGTTTTTTCTACCGGGTTTTTGGTTCATGGCAGGATTATCTTTCCCCTCAGCTATCCTATAGCTTTATGAAGGTCCGTCCCTTTGAAAAGATGGATCATTTTCACCGAAGGTTCTTTCAGGATGAGGATGTGTTGAAGGTGTTTAATCGTTATGCAACGTATATTGGATCCTCACCGTATGCGTGCCCTGCGACCTTTTCGTTGATCGGCCACCTCGAGATGAAAGAAGGGGTGTATTATACGCATGGTGGAAACACTGAGATAGCTAAGGGCTTCTATCAATTCTTTAAAGAACTGGGGGGGACTGTCCACCTGGGAAAAAGAGTTAAAGAGATTGTGGTCAAGGACAAAAGAGCAGTGGGTGTTGTAACTGGAGACGGTGAAACAATATCTGCTTATGATGTGATAGTGAATGGAGATTTTATCACGGCTACTAAAAATCTTATTGAAGAGAAAGATCGACCAAGCCACCCTGATAGGAAACTGGATGCTTATGAACCTTCCATTTCCGCTTTTGTCATTCTGGCAGGGTTACGGACCTTTCAGGATTCCGTTCATCATCACCAAGTGTATTTTACAGAAGATTATCAAAAGGAGTTCTCGGAGATTTTCATGAAAAAAGAGCTGCCAAGTGATCCTACGATCTATATCAGTCATTCAGCTGCCACAGATTCCCGTATTACAAAGGGAAGTAATTTGTTCATCCTTGTGAATGCTCCAGCCGCTCCGTTATCCGACGAGCAAGCCGATGCTTATAAGGAGAAGATTTATCAGAAATTAGAGTCAAAAGGTCTACCTATACGTGAATCATTAGAGGTAGAGAGGGTATATACCCCGAATACGATCAAACAAAAATTCTCCGCCTATAAAGGCTCTCTATATGGTCTTGCTTCCCACCGGATGACAGAAGCGTTTCTTCGCCCTTCCAACGTCAGCAAGGACATTGAGCACCTCTTCTATGTCGGAGGTACGACTCATCCGGGTGGAGGCTCCCCGATGGTTACAATAAGCGGAAGAAATGTAGCGAATTACATACTGAAGCGAGATAAAGAAGCACTGCTTTAGGAAGTCTTCATTACATCCTTCTATAGGTTCTTCGCAAAGATTGAAAGGGTTCTTATTGAGCATAACAGGAGGAACCCTTTTCTTTTGTCAAATTTTCTTAGTTCTATCCTACCTGCATTTTTGGTAAAGTGTATAATGATGAATGAGAAAGATAGTAGAAAATCGAGTTAGGAGTTTATACATATGAGTAAACGTATTTTATTTACAGGTGGAGGATCAGCAGGTCACGTTACAGTAAACACGGCACTGATCCCACACTTTGAAAAAGAAGGCTGGGAGATAACGTATATTGGATCGGAAGACGGAATCGAAAAGGAAATCATAACAGAACAGTTTCCTCATATTCCGTACGAAAGTATTTCAAGCGGAAAGCTCAGACGATATTTTTCATGGAAAAACTTTTCGGATCCATTCCGGGTGATGAAGGGCGTGTTCGATGCATTAGCTGTCATTCGAAAGACGAAACCAGACATCATCTTTTCAAAAGGGGGATTTGTTTCCGTTCCCGTCGTCATGGCTGCCAAGATGGCAAAGGTTCCAGTAGCTATTCATGAATCAGATGTAACGCCGGGGCTCGCGAACAAATTAGCGGTTCCATTCGCGACCAAAATTTTCACCACTTTTCCTGAAACGGTTCAATCACTTCCAAGTGATAAATCTTTATGTGCAGGAGCGATAATACGTGAAGAGTTGTTTACAGGAGATGCACGGGAAGGAAAACGATTAACCGGGTATTATGAAGATAAGCCTGTATTGATGATTATGGGTGGGAGTCTCGGTGCCAGAAAAATTAACAAAGCGGTAAGAGGGAATCTGAATGAACTGATAGCCGATTTCCAAATCATACACATATGCGGTAAAGGGAATATCGATGAAACTTATACCCCCCAAGGCTATCGACAATATGAATTCATAAAAGGTGAGCTTCCACACTATTTAGCGATGACAGATTATGTGATTTCGCGCGCGGGATCTAATTCGATTTTTGAATTTCTTGCGTTGAAAAAACCAATGTTACTGATCCCCTTATCAAGGGAAGCCAGTCGGGGAGATCAGATCCTTAACGCTAACAGCTTCGTAAAGCATGGATATGCATTAAAACTGGAAGAAGAAGAGCTGACAGAAGCGAGCTTCCTCATGAAAGTCAAGGAGTTAAAGGAAAATCGAGATACCTATATCCACAACATGGAAAAAGGTCAAAAAGCTTATACCATACAAGACATGTATGAGGAACTTTCATCTATGTCAAGATAAAAAGTCATTGTACTCTCCTTTAAGCATATAGTGTATAAATGGTTGAAGGGGAGAGGCATAATGGCTTATCAATTTTCAAAAGGGTGGTACCTCCAAGAGCTAAAAAAGGCGGGAATCCATTATCATCCGCTGGAAAAAAGGAAATTGGAGAATTATAAAACCTATGTCGTAAGAAATTTGTATTTCGAGAAAGTAGCGAAAAAAAAATAAAAAGGGAGCTGCCTGTAGTTAGTGTTTATCTTTTAAAAGAGATAAGACGTCAACGATCAGCAGCTCCTTTTTTGTGTGAGCTATAATGATTTTTTTGCGATGATATCGTTCGTTTTCCCGCTGAATCTGTGGGAGGATAAGTCTTCATTCTTGTTCATGAATTTATTTTCGATAAGGGATTGATACCAATAAATAATAATGGAATAGCTGATCGTAAACATGTACATATAATGATTTTTCATCCGTTTTAATTTATATATGCCTTTTTTCTCAAAGAATGAGGTAAGGGGATAGGCAAATACATAATTAATGAAGACATTCAAGAGCATGTAGAGCGGGAAGGATCGAAAGGTTAATCTGAAAACCCAAAGTGTAGCACATAAGAACGGGCCAAGAATAAACATTAAATCACCAAGTAATTTTTCTTGTTTATTCCCGCGTATCTCCCATAACTTTAGAACAGAATTACATAATGTGATGGTTGTTAGAATGAAGCTCACTAAAATCGCAGCGGGAGAGAAGCGGAGGATGGTTTGTTTTTTGAGAAACAACAGGCTTCCCCAAGATAGTACAACTAAAATAATTCGAATAGGCATTGTGACAGCCCTCCTATAAACCTTTTTCTTCACTATAGCTTTCCCGGATGTAACTTGAATTTATGTATGAAGGAGGAGAGGGGATCGTATATGCATTGTTATTAAACAAAAAACCGATTTCCTCATAGGGAAATCGGTTTATATCCTAAGCTTCCAAAGCTTGCTCTTCTTCTTGGGATTGTTGATGCTGATATAGATAAAGTGTGTATAAGTCTTTAGGGATTTCATATAAATCATATACTTCTTCTTGAGCATTTAATTGTTCGTAAAGAGATTTTCTTGTTTCATTCGCACTAATTACATATGGAAGTTTTTCTGCTGCTTTTTGGGAGCGGGTATTCACTTTGCGGATTCTCATGAAGATGGTTTCCATACCCAGTTCAAAGAAAAGCTCAGCGAAGAATGCGTCTTTGGCTGGCTGGTTGTATCCTTTTCCGTGATATGGTTTGCCAATCCAGGTTCCCAGGAATCCAGCATTTTCTTGAATATCAAATAAATTTATCGTTCCGATCGGGTTGCCCCATTCGTCCAAAATGGTTCGTGAAATGAGTTCACCGCGTTCCTCAGCTTCAATCGTTTGTTTCGTTAAGAATAGGAGCTCCTCATAGGAATGAGCTTTTTGACGCACAAAAGGGAAGACATCCGGGTGCACCATCAGGTCATGGAGCTCATGACACTCATGTAATTCACGTTTCTTGATCATAGTAGACCCTCCTTGAGGGCAGTCTACTTGCGTACGATCCCACCCTCGAAATTTTTAAATGGTAACTAAAAAATTTCGGGGTGGGAATCGAACCCACTAAGACCAGTCAGAAACTGGTGGCGCACCTTTTGCCTTCCCTTCATTACAATCACTCTATAAAATAATAGAACGCGTTTTTGTAACCGGAAATATATTATCCATTTGTATCATATACGAAATATCTCAAAAAGGAAATAGGCAAAATGCTAAATTTTGATGAAAATTTTTAACAAATATCTACACATTTTGATAAGCGATTTCTCCATTCACAATCGTAATGATGGGCTTCGCCATAAAATGAAATGGATGGTGACTCCAAAGGACTAAATCGGCATCCTTGTTCATCTCGATACTACCGATCCGGTCAGATACACCGAGGTTTCTGGCGGGTAGGATGGTAATGCCTTCAAGAGCTTTATGTTCTTCCAATCCTTCACGTACAGCGATAGCCGCACACATATTTAAGTATTGAATGGGAGTGTAAGGGTGATCTGTCGTGATGGATACTTCGACACCAGCTTCCGTCAGTTTTTGATATGTGATCCAGCTTTTGTTTTTCAGCTCTACTTTCGATCTTCTTGTGAAGGTTGGACCTACTGAAACCATTAAATTCCTATCGTGAAATTCCTCGGAGATTAGATGTCCTTCTGTACAATGCTCGATTCGTAAATCCAAATTGAATTCGTCGGCAAACCGGACCGCAGACAGGATATCATCTGCACGGTGCGCATGTATCCGAACCGGAATTTCACGTTTTAAAGCGGATACTAAAGGTGCAACCCTCAGCTCTTCTGGTTGATCGCAATATTTAGCTGAGAAAAATGCTTCTCTAAGCATACCCATAATGCCCATTCTAGTAATGGAATCATTGTTGCCAGTGCTATGAATCCGCTTCGGGTTCTCCCCCAGGGCAATTTTCAATCCGGAGGTTTCTTTAATGATCATGGAACGAATCGTTGAGCCATGGGTTTTGATCACAGCAGTCGTACCACCGATGACATTTGCGCTCCCCGGCATGACATTAACCGTTGTGACACCGTACTTCAGGGCATCTTTAAAACCGGGATCCAATGGGTACACGCCATCAAAAGCCCGGATATGAGGCGTCATGGGCTCAATGGTTTCATTGGCATCATTACCTGCCCACCCTGTCCCTTCGTCGTATAATCCCAGGTGGGTATGGGAGTCGATGAAACCGGGGAAAAGAAATTTCCCCTGGCAATCATACACTGAAACTTCTCGGGATGATTCTACGCTATGTGAGTAAATCTGTTTGATTTTTCCGTCTTTTATGAGTACAGAGCCGTTTTGAATGGGCTTTGATGTGATGGGGTATATGGTTGCGTTCTTTAATAGTATGGAATTCATAGTTAATCCTTTCGTGGGTCTTGTTCCTTCTTATTTTAAACAATTTCATCGAAAAAAAGAAGTTATTCCTTCCTTTTGTTTCTCCATTTGGAAAAAATCAGATAGAGAAATGTCCCTAACACCGCAATGAAACTCAAAGGCTTAATATAACGTACTCCGATTACTTCTATGTGCTCCCAATGAGTACCCAGCTCCATACCGATGACTATAAACAATAAAGTCCAGGGAAGCATGGCTGCAAAGGTATAAAGACTAAAAGTAGAAAGAGGCATGCGGGTGATGCCCGCCGGAATACTGATGGCGTGACGGACAATCGGAATAAATCGAGCGGTGAAAATGACGATGGTACCATGTTGATCAAACCATTTTTCAGCAGCAGTCAAATGCTTTTGCTGAATAAGAAGATACTTTCCATATTTTTCGAAGAAGGGGCGGCCACCATAATAGCCAAGCCAATAGAGAAATAGTTGTGCAATTGTGCCTCCGATGACCCCGCTAAGGAAAGCTCCAATGAAGGTTATCTTACCGGCATTCACCATAAAGCCTGCATAGCTTAATACAAGCTCGCTTGGAATCACTTCTATCATGAGTGCAAGTGCGATTCCTGTGTAACCCCAATCAGTTAATTGTGTCAGGATGTGTACAATCGTTTCATGGTTCATCGAGTTCCTCCTACATGATTCCTGAATATTGGAGAAAGAGAATCAAGAGCCCTAACGCCCACACGTAGTAAGAGAAAATTTTCAGCGAGTGCTTTTTCAAGAAATTTACCATCGTAAGGATGGCGAAGTATCCGAACACTGCGGCACTTACTGTTCCGATGGCTAAACTTGAAAAAGAAATCGCTTCAACAGTTCCTCCTATCATTTCCTTTCCTTGAAGCACGATCCCTCCGAGTATGGCAGGGGTAGAGAGGAGAAAGGAAAAATAAGCCGCCGTTTCCCTGTCCAGTTTCCTGAACAAACCTGCCGCAATGGTTAGGCCTGACCTTGATAATGCCGGGAATATGGCTGCTGCCTGAAAGCTTCCGATCACCACTGCATCTGTGTAAGAAAGATCATCCAATTTTTTATAGCCATTTTTCACTCCATCTGCAACATACATAATACATCCCGTTGCAAGAAACTCCCATCCGATGGTGGTACCCGACTTTGAGATTGAGTCGAAGAAATCCTCGAACAAAAAACCAACGATTACAGCCGGGATCGTTCCAATGATGAGAATCCACGATAATTTACTAAAGGGGTGCCTCAGCATGTAGAGAAGTTCCTTTTGATATACAACGAGAACAGCGATCAATGTTCCGATATGAAGCATTGTATCCAAGAAAAGTCCAGCTTCCTCCAAGCCAAAGCTAAGCCTCCCCAGATAAAGGTGACCTGTGCTTGAGATTGGAAGGAACTCAGTTAAACCTTGGATGATTCCCAGAATAAAGGCTTCAAATTTATTCAAATCCACCACTACCTTTCTGCAAGTCCTCTAAGGACAAACTCCTCTTTTTAACATATATTCCATCCCATCACGTTTCATGAGGACTGTCCTGAAGTTTGATGAATTTCTCTTTAAGGGTTTAAAAAAATAAGTGATAAGATGAAACTTTCTGACTGAATGCACGTAAATATAGAGGAGGATAGAATCAAACTGACTGTTTACTCTAATTTAGGGTGAGCGGTGAAAAGGAGGAATTTTAATATGCCGACAAAAGATGAAAGAATGATGGCTGCTCTTATTTATATATTAAGCTTCTTCACAGCATTCATTGGACCATTGATCATCTGGCTTATCAAGAAGGATGAATCGGAGTTTGTGGACTTTCATGGAAAGGAATACTTCAACTTTCTCATTTCATATGCCGTTTATGGTTTGGTAAGCACCATTTTGATGGTGGTGCTGATCGGATTTGTTCTGGCTCCTGTCGTGGGGGTCCTGGCCTTGATCTTTACGATATTAGGAGCGATCAGAGCCTATGAGGGTGAGCATTATAGAATTCCGACAGTCTTTCGATTACTTAAATAGCAGCTGGGAACCCATGAGCATTCACGGGTTCTTTTTTTCTGTTTTATTAAGGTTCTTTCCTTTAACTTTGGTGGTCTTTACACTGAGAAAGTAAGGCAGGTGGGCATCCTCGTCGCCATTTCGTAATCTCTCCCACTGATATTGCACAGGTTTCAATAAAAGTAAATCCTTCCTTTAAAGGAGTGATAATGAGAAAACATGGTCCGTTCCTTTCCGCTCCAGGCACTTGCTTTCCGCGGGGAGGAAGTCGAGCCTCCTCGACGTTCCGTCTGTGGGGTCTCGACTTTTCCTCTATCTCCCGCAGGAGTCAAGTGCCTTCCGCTACAATCCACTCTGTGCTACTACATTCTTACTGCCTATAATTACATATAGACAAACTCAAAAAAGCTCCTATTGGAGATAGGTTGAGCATTTGATTTTCTAAAACAAACTATCCATAAAGGAGTAAAAGAAAATTTTATGTTAACTCATAAATCGGTGGATCATTGAACGATCTTTCAAATGAACCAAATAATGCTCCCACGTTAAATAACTTCTAAAGGAGAGAAGAGTAGTCCGTTTTCTATAGATTGATTTTGTCACTATTAAGCTCTGTCACGGAATTTTCTTGTAGATGGTGAGGGGAACTGCGTAGACTCCTGCGGAAGTACGGGCGTGCCGAGACCCCGGAAGCGAAGCTGAGGAGGCTTAGCCGAGCGTCCGCGGAAAGCGAAGCAGTTCCCCTCACCATCCAGCACTTACTAATGGACAGAGCCCAAGCAGACCTTATATAAAATATCAATCTTCTAAAAGTACCTTCATAAAAATGCATTTTAGAAATAAAGTATTGACAAAAATATCTCAATATTGATAGTTTTATAAAAATGTCTTTTCGTTTAGAAGAATAGGTTTGTCCCCGAAAGGAGCATATCAATATGACGAGGGTGGATAATAAAGAGAGAGTGCTTAGGTTGATGGGTATTTTGAGTGAAGAAACGGATGAGGATCATGAGTTGAGTTTGGATGATATTATTCTTCGTTTTAAGCAGATGTTTGGCCCGGACGTGAAATTAAACAAGAATTCATTAAAAGATGACCTTGAGCATCTTATCAGAAATAATTTCGATGTCACCATAAACCAGGAAAAAGAAGGGCTACCTAAATATTATAGTCATCAGTATCGCCTGTTCGAGCTATATGAACTTCGCATGCTCATCGATGCAGTCGTTTCGGCCAAATTTATATCAAAGAAGGAAACGAGACAGCTGACTGGAAAAATAAAGCGTCTCACAAGTCTTCATCAAGGCAAAAAACTGCATAATGAAATTCAAATCGATTCCTCCATTAAAAATGAAAGTCCCTATATTCGTCTCGCTATCCATGATATTCATGAAGCAATAGCAGAGCGTAAAATGATTACGTTCCAATATGGTCGATACGATGTGATGAAACAGTTTAACTTGAGCCATGACGGAAAGCTCTATAAAGTGAAGCCCTATGCCCTTGCATGGGCAAGTGATTTCTACTATCTCATTGCCTATAATTTTGAAGCAGACGAAATCCGCCACTACCGGGTTGATCGATTAAGGAATGTAGACTCCCTTTCTGAAACCTTTCCATACGAACCCTTTGATGTATCTATGTATGTGCAATCCACTTTTCATATGTTTGCAGGTGATGAAGAATGGATCAAAGTTTCGTTTCAAAACCATCTCATCAATGTGATCATCGATAAGTTCGGAAAGGATGTAGACATTCAAAGAGATGGTGAAGACCATTTTATTCTAACCACAAAAGCCCGTGTCAGTAGTGGCCTGGTGAACTGGATCTTAAATTTTGGAAGCCAGGCGAGAGTCATATCTCCTCCTTCTCTAGTGGACACCGTTAAAACGGAGGTGACTAAGCTGTATTCCTTATATCAGCATTAATGAAGCACTGAACCTCATTGAATGGGGCTCAGTGCTTTTTATTGTTTCAGAAACTTTTTAAAAAGAATAATGAACGATTTTCATTTTCCTCCGTCTTATATTTGAAAAACAAAAGGAGGATTCGAGATGAACGAATTACAAGAAGCATTTCAGTCAATAAATTGGGGGCTTGTTGCTCCTGTTATCCTTATTCAACTCATACTCATGGTGGTTGCAGTGATTGATTTGATCCGGATTAAAGCAACGAATGGGCCTAAATGGCTATGGGTTCTCATTATACTGTTTATCAATATCATTGGGCCGGTTGTGTATTTCATTTTTGGAAGGAGACATGATGGATGAACGTATTAGAAGTATCTTCTTTAGAAAAGAAGTATAGGGAAAAGCTTGCCGTAAAAAACCTTTCCTTTCAATTAAAACAAGGTCGTTGCACAGCTCTGCTGGGTCCGAATGGTGCAGGGAAAACCACTACCTTAAATATGCTTGCAGGGTTGATTACACCTACTAATGGATCAATTTCAACAAGCGATTCCTCTAAAGATATACGGCAATTGATAGGCTATCTGCCCCAATATCCTTCCTTTTTTGAATGGATGTCAGGAAAAGAATTTCTCACCTTTTCCGGTGAAATCGCAGGATTAACCAGGAAAACATCCCAAAATCGATGTGAAGAACTTTTAGAGTTAGTCGGTTTGCTGGAAGGAAAAAATCGAAGAATTGGTCAGTATTCGGGTGGAATGAAGCAGCGATTAGGGATAGCTCAGGCTCTTATTCATCAGCCGAAGCTATTAATCCTTGATGAACCTGTATCTGCCTTAGATCCTTTCGGGAGAAGAGAAGTGCTGGAGCTGTTAAAAAAGTTGAAAAAGGAAACGACGATCCTTTTTTCTACACATATTTTAAATGATGCAGAACAGGTTTGTGAGGACGTGTTGTTCTTGCACGGTGGAGTCCTGATTGAAGAAGGGCCTCTTTTAGAAGTAAAGGAAAGGCACCAGACACCGAGATTGAACCTGTACTTTAACGAAGATAGCGAAAAGTATAAACCGTATCTGCTGCAAAAAGATTGGGTTCATCATCTTGTAGCAGAAGGAAATCGACTCTCTTTCGAAGTAAGTGAACTGGAGAGGGATAGAGCGAGAATCTTTTCAATGATCTCAGAAAAGCATTGGGGAGTAACAAGATTGGAAACAAGTGAACAGAGCCTTGAAGAACTATTCATGGAGGTGATCAAAGTATGAAAATATGCTGGATTTTATTCAGAAAAGAAATGCTGGAACTAACACGAAATTATAAATTGATTTGGATGCCCATCGTATTCATTTTATTTGGGTTAACGGAACCATTGACGGCCTTTTATTTACCAGACATTATTCAATCAGTAGGAGATCTGCCGGAAGGAACGGTCATCAGCATTCCAACGCCCTCATCTGAAGAAGTATTATTGTCGACCATCAGTCAGTTTAATACCTTTGGCGTCCTCATCATTGTATTAGGATTCATGGGAATGATTGCGGGAGAGAGAAAGAGCGGAAATGCTGTAATGGTATTGGTGAAGCCCGTCTCATATGCAGCTTATATTTATTCCAAATGGATGGCTGCATTTGTTCTGTTGTGGGTCTCCTATGGCCTTGGGATGCTATCGGGTTGGTATTATATTCAGGTATTATTTAACGGAATTGATTTTACGGCATTCGTGCAGGGATTCCTCGTTTATGGCTTGTGGCTTACCTTTATCTTAACTATGGTCGTTTTCTTTAGTAGTTTAGTAAAAACGTCGGGACTGGCAGCATTCTTTGCGATCGGGATCACCATATTATTAACCTTTGTGTCAGGGTTCATGACCAGAACCTTAAAGTGGTCCCCAAGTCAGCTAACCAACTATGTAAATGAAGTCATCCTTCACAACACGTGGCCGGATCACCTCACAGGGACCATTATCCTTACTACCATCCTTTGCCTGGCCATCTTGCTCATAGCACCACCACTCTATAAGAAAAAAGATTTGATCTGACCAAGTCAGCTCTATATTTAGTGGGACGGACCTCAATTAAAGTAAAAGGATTACCTTACTTTATGTCGAATAATGGTAATAGAAGGGAGGAGGCTGCATGATAGAACTTCAATACACCCATAAAGTAAACAAATTGATTCAAAACGCTCATATGATTGCCGAAAGGAATCATCATGCAAGTATTCAAAGCATGGATCTATATTTAGGAGCCGCTCACGTAAAAGAAGGTACTCTAAGGGAGATGTATCACCTTTTGGAACCCTATATGGAACAGATAGAAAACATATTTAAAACCATTCCTTCGGAGCCTTCGTATACAGAACGAATGGATCGCTTTTCCATTCCATTATCAACCCACGCAAGAAAGGTATGGAACACATCGATTGAAGTCATGAAAAGATACAATCAAACGTTTTTAAACGAAGGTCATATTATTAAAGCGTTTTACGCCCATCTACCAGAACACCCTCGACTGCAAAAAGAACTTAATGCTATACCTCATGAAAAGATTATCCGATCTGTTACTACAGCCCGGGATTTGACGGTTTATTTATTGAACAAAGATTGGAGATATGAAGTGGACCCTGAATTCCAAATCAGACCTGTCCAGGCTGAAGATGAAAAAGAACTATTGGTATGGGTTGAGGAGCATTTTGGAGGATCATGGTCAAAAACGTTGTTACAGGCCTTTCAATCATCCGAGGAATTCATCCCGATTATCAAAGCGGAAGAAAAAGGTGAATTAATTGGATTTGCAGCCTTTGATGTGTATAAAAATAAAAAAGGGATTTACGGGCCGATGGGGGTGCTCCCAGTCACTCGTCATAAAGGAGTGGGAAAAGGACTCCTTTATCATGCATTACAGTGCATGGAAGAAAAAGGGTATATGTACGCTGTATTAAAAGAAGCTGGACCGATCGAATTCTATGAAAAAAAGTGTAACGCTAAGCTTATTCCTGTGGAGAATGATGAGTGAGATACCAAGACGGAATCATCAAGAATGAAATCAATCAGTGGCTTGATCAGTGAGCAAGTTAGTACACATTCATACTATTTTGTGGGAAAATTAAGTCGTTTATTCGATACCGGTGACGAATATTCTTGCATCATTAGGGAGGTAGACAAGAAGATGATGATTGAAAACACAGGACTCGTTCTCGAAGGTGGAGGAATGAGAGGGATATACACGGCGGGAGCATTGGAATACTTCCTGGAAAGAGGCATTGAATTTCCTTATGTTGTCGGAGTATCTGCGGGTGCATGTAATGCAGCATCCTATTTATCTAAGCAAAATGGACGCAATAAAAAGGTGAATGTAGACTTTATCCGTGATCCGAAATATTTATCTTGGCGAAACTATTGGAAGACAGGAGAGTTATTTGGAATGGATTATGTGTTTGATGAAATTCCAAATAAGCTTGTCCCTTTCGATTATGAAGCTTTTCACTCTAATTCAACGGAATTTATTGTCGGAACCACAGATTGTCATACAGGAAAACCGGCGTATTTCTCAAGAAGAGAATATGGGGAGGAGCTTCTTACGATTATCCGTGCGTCAAGTTCCCTGCCATTCGTCGCTCCGATCGTTGAATTTGAATCCCGTCATCTTCTCGATGGAGGAATAAGTGACCCTGTTCCCATCGAAAAAGCTGAGCAGGACGGGTTTAAGAAAAATGTAGTTATTCTAACTAGAAACAAGGGCTATTATAAAAAGCCCTCACGATTTTCTTTCTTTGTGAAAAGAAAGTATCCTCAATATCCTGAATTACATAAGACGATGTTTAACCGGTACTTGCGTTACAATCAAACAATTAAGGAATTAGAAACGCGAGAACAGAATGGGGATGTCCTGATCATTCAACCTCAACATCCATTAAAAGTAAGCCGTATTGAAAAAAATCCACAAAAGCTGGACGAATTGTACTGGCAAGGCTATCATGATGCAGAGGCTAAAGATAAAAAAATAATGGAATGGAATCCCTCAGCCACTCCAGTGCAGTCATAACATATAAGCCAACCTATGACAGAAAGTCTTCTCTTCTCTTTTAGAGGGTGCTGCAAGCGTTGGTTTTTTCTATTTGAATGGTCTATTTAAGGGGTTTCTACATACATATGATAGAGATTCCTTGAAAGGACGAGCATTTCATGAACCTCTACCAAATCTACAAAAATGAACAATATACGTTGCTTTATCGAAGTATCATGTATTTTCTCATAGGTGTAGGAATGCTGATTGTAACCCGACAGTTATATTATTTTCCCCTGTTAATCTTTATACCTGCGTGTTCAAATCTATATCTCAGTTTTAGTATGAAGAAGGAGCTAAAGAAAGCGACCCGATTATTTTATGAAACAATACCTGTATCCCGGCATTCATTAGTCGGAGTTCATACGAAAGAAGGTTCCTATTACTTAAAAACGAATGGATGGTCAGAATACTTCATTCAAAGAACGTCCTTGATCAATAACCCAAAACACTATATGCTTCACCGAAAACATAAGCACCCGCTGCCATTCTTAAAATGGAGCAGATCCATGAAAATCGATATGGGCGGAGCAGGAAGGGTTTTTCACTTGAAATACCAGAGCTCTACTGCTATTGAATGGCGCAGTGATGAAGGTGACACGATTGTCATTTATAAAGGAAACAAACGATGGATCTTGAATTATAATAAAAAAAATTATTTATCCTTACAAAAAGGATATCTTCCTCAAAGTGTTCAAAAGCTCTTTGACTATCACCATAGTTATGTTTCTTTTTATGAAACATATAGCGAGGAACTGGATTGGCTTCTTATTTTCCTTTGGTATGTAGACAGTGATTATTTTCTTACCGCATAGTAATCCTTTTTTTTTATTTGGGTACGCTAAAAAGGAACATTTGTGGAGGTGAGATGATGAATGCTGATTACAAACCATGTTTAACGGCTTTGCAACGATGTCTGGAAGCATGTAATGTATGTTATCATGCATCCCTTAAGGAAGAAAAAGCGATGATGATGTGCATTGAACTGGACCGGGAATGTGCTGATATTTGTTCCTATGCCATTAATGCCATGCAGCGAAGCAGTAAATTTGTTCAACAAATTCTGGTCCTTTGCGCAGAAATCTGTGATGCGTGTGGAACAGAATGTAATTCTCATGATCAACAGCATTGTAAGGACTGCGCTAAAGCCTGTTTTGAATGTGCGGAAGAATGCAGAAAGCAATTAGCATAGTATGTGAAGGATGCTTCTATTAAGTAGAGGCATTTTTTAATCCTTGTCACTCATCCTGTGCATCTGATTTATGGTTGCAGTCGGGATCAGAGAGGTGTTTGCGATATAGTATTCAAAAAATTAGTACAAAAATAAAATTTTAGAGCTCCTTACATGATTTCATTTATGAAACTATGATAGAATAATGATAATCGAATAGGTTTCCTTCGGGGCAGGGTGAAATTCCCTACCGGCGGTGATGAGCGCATGCTCTTAGTCCGTGACCCGGCTAATGAAAATTAGACGGTGGATTTGGTGAAATTCCAAAGCCGACAGTGAAAGTCTGGATGGGAGAAGGAACGGCAGTATTTACTTGATCTAGACGCGAGAAGTCTACCTTTTTTACGGGGATTTTGTTTCCCAAAAAAGAAATCATGTGAATACTTTATTCAGTCATGCCAACTTCCCCCAAGTAAAAACTTACTTGGGGTTTATTTATTTTAGAATAATAGTGATAAATGAAGGGAGGTAAAACGTTTGAAGGATTCACCATATATGAAGCTTGCCCTCTCAATGGCAAAGACCACCCAAGGTCAAACATCGCCCAATCCTGCCGTAGGAGCGGTCGTGGTGAAAAATGGAGAAGTCGTTGGGATGGGTGCGCACCTCAAAGCAGGAGAAGGTCACGCAGAGGTTCATGCCATAAAGATGGCAGGAGACAAAGCACAGGGGAGTGACGTCTATGTGACGCTGGAACCATGCTCTCATTACGGGAAAACACCTCCCTGTTCAAAGCTGCTGATTTCAAGCGGAGTGAGGCGGGTCCATATTGCCAGCACTGATCCAAATCCCCTTGTTGCGGGAAGAGGAATTCAACAGTTGAAGGATGCAGGCATAGAAGTAATGGTCGGGGAGCTTGAAGAAGAAGCACTCGAACTAAACAAGCATTTTTTCCATTTCATTCAATACGGCACACCTTTTGTAACCCTTAAGACAGCTGTCACATTAGACGGGAAAACAGCTTCAGCTTCAGGAGATAGCAAATGGATTACGTCAGAAGCTTCACGCACAGATGTCCACTATGATCGTCACCGGCATGACGCGATATTAGTAGGAGTCAATACCGTCATTCAGGATAACCCACACCTTACCACCCGTTTGCCCCAAGGTGGAAAAAACCCCATTCGAATCATATTAGATACCTATTTACGAACACCTCTCCACTCTCATGTAGTGAGAGACTCGGAAAGCAGGACGCTCATCTTCACGGGCAGTTCTGTCAATGAAGAACAGAAGCGGCCATATATGGAATCAGGCTGTGAAATCATCACCCTTTCAGAAGAAAGGATGGACATTCACACAGTATTAAAAGAACTGGGTGCCCGGAATATCGGATCCCTTTATGTAGAAGGTGGATCTACTATTCATTCTTCCTTTTTAAAGGAAAAAGCCTTTCAGGAATTGATTATGTACATGTCACCTAAGCTTGTAGGCGGAAGCTCTGCCTTCACAAGTTTTGGAGGGGAAGGTTTCCCGACCATTGCAGAAGGTCTGGAAATGGAGATTAAAAGTCTTGAACGAGTAGGAAAGGACATTAAGATGGTTGCTTTACCTATGAGTTAATCTTTTTTAATTTGAAAGGGGGAGAAATGGATGTTTACTGGAATCATTGAAGAAATAGGATCAATTGAACGCATGAAAAAATCCTCCTCATCCATGGAACTGACGATAACAGCGGGCCGCGTTCTGGAAGACGTTCATATTGGAGATAGCATCAGTGTGAATGGTGTCTGTTTAACCGTCACTTCATTCAGCTCCAGGCAATTTCAAGTGGACGTGATGCCTGAAACCTTCGAAGGCACAACGCTACGAAACCTATCCCATGGTTCTAAAGTGAACCTGGAGAGGGCGATGGCTGCAAACGGTCGTTTCGGCGGGCATTTCGTTAATGGGCACGTCGATGGAATAGGGACGATCGTTAGAATAGAGAAAGTTGAAAATGCCTGGTATATGGACATTTCCATACAGGAAAATCAGAGTCACCTGTTTATTATGAAGGGCTCTGTCGCAATAGACGGCACTTCCCTTACTGTTTTTGGTGTGAAAAGTAATACCATTACGATTTCCTTGATCCCACAAACGAGAGGGGACACGGTTCTTGGCGAGAAGAAAGTAGGGGACCGTGTCAACATTGAATGTGATGTAATGGCGAAATATTTTCATCGCTTCTATGAAGCAAAGGAACAGTCTAAGAATACTTCAAGCCGCATGAGCTATGAATTTTTAAGTCGAAATGGTTTTGCTGACTAATAGGGAGGGGTTGCCCCATGTTTAATAAAATCGAAGAAGCTCTGGAAGATTTGCAGGCAGGTAAAGTCGTCATCGTAGTCGATGATGAAAATCGTGAGAATGAGGGAGACTTTATTGCCCTTGCCGATAAAGCGACTCCAGAAGTCATTAATTTTATGGCTAAAGAAGGAAGAGGCTTAATTTGTGCCCCGATAACAGAGGAGATTGCACAAAAACTAAAGCTGGCACCCATGACGATGTCAAATACGGATCCTCATGGAACGGCCTTTACGATTTCTGTCGATCATAAATCCGCAACTACTGGGATTAGTGCATTTGAGAGGTCGACCACCATACAGGAATTATTGAACCCGGACTCATTCCCCGAGGACTTCAAAAGACCCGGTCACGTATTTCCCCTTGTCGCCAAAAAAGGGGGGGTACTAAAACGGGCAGGACATACAGAAGCTGCCATCGATTTGGCTGTTATGTCAGATGCCAAGCCATCAGGTGTCATTTGTGAAATCATGAATGAAGACGGCACGATGGCAAGGGTACCTGAGTTGATGAAACTGGCTGATAAATGGAATCTGAAGATCATCTCCATTGAGGACCTTATCAGGTACAGAAGGAAAAAAGAAAAGCTCGTAACGAGAGAAGTGGAAATTGAACTTCCAACCGAATTTGGAAACTTCAAGGCCGTTGCGTACACAGAAAACCTTACAGGAAAAGAGCATATCGCGCTTGTGAAAGGAGAGTGGTCCGAGGATGAAGATGTACTCGTTCGCGTTCACTCTGAATGTTTGACGGGAGATGTATTCGGTTCCAATCGCTGTGACTGTGGACCTCAGCTTGCCACAGCACTGACTCAAATTGAAGAGCATGGAAAAGGTGTACTACTTTATATGAGACAGGAAGGCCGTGGGATTGGTTTAATCAACAAATTGAAGGCCTATAAGCTCCAGGAAGAAGGCTATGACACCGTTGAAGCTAATCAAAAACTGGGCTTTGGTGATGATTTGAGGGAATATGGAATCGGAGCACAGATTCTGAGAGATTTAGGCATAACAAAGATGCGTCTACTGACCAATAATCCTAGAAAAATTGCCGGAATCAATGGGTACGGATTAGAAATCGCAGGTCGAGTGCCGATCCAAATGCCGGCGAAATTCGAAAATGAGAAGTATTTGAAAACAAAGCACGCAAAACTTGGACATATACTTAAATTTTAGGAGGAATATACAATGAAAACAATTTATGAAGGTCATTTAGTAGGTTCAGGATTAAAAGTTGCGATTGTCGTATCACGTTTCAACGAGTTCATCACATCAAAGCTTCTGGGTGGGGCGGAAGATGCATTAAAGCGCCACGGTGTGGAAGAAGGAAATGTTTCTGTCACTTGGGTTCCAGGAGCATTTGAAATTCCTATGATTGCCAAAAAACTTGCCCGTTCAGGGAAATATGATGCCGTTGTTACACTAGGAACGGTCATCCGCGGAGCAACCGCTCATTTTGAATACGTAAGTGGAGAAGTGGCAAAAGGAGTGGCCAATCTAAGCCTGCAGGAAGATGTACCCGTCATCTTTGGTGTTTTAACGACGGATACAATCGAGCAGGCAATCGAAAGAGCCGGCACCAAAGCAGGAAATAAAGGCTGGGAAGCAGCAGTATCAGCCATCGAAATGGCTAATCTGATTCGTGAGATTGATAAGTAAAATTTTTCAACCAAGCCAAGCCTCCATTTTGGGAAGCTTGGCTTTTTACGAGGGACGGATCCGAGGGGTGTGTGGATAAAATTGTAAAACGGCTGGATTATTCTCCAAAACGGCTGGATTCCTGGTGATTTCGGCTGGATTTTTCACAAAAGCCGCTGGATTCTGTTCCATTTCGGCTGGATTATTCCCAGAAACGGCCGGATTTTTCACAAAAGCCGCCGGATTCCTGATGGTGAACCAAAATCCCGCAGACCCCACCCACTAAAATACATATTGGCAAACGTCAGACCTTTTGCTAGAATAGTATTTTGTGGCTCCCCTTATTTATGGGAGGAGCGGGTAGGGAGAGGGCAGTTTTATAGGAAGATTATATTATGAAAGCACGTGGAGGTATTTTTCAGTTAAAGAATCACGGTACCACGATGAAGCAGGAGATGATGGCTGGAGCAATCGGTTATTTCACGATTGTGTACATTATCGCTGTGAATGCTTTAATTCTTTCTGAAGCTGGAATTCCATTTGAAGGAGCGGTTATGGCAACCATTCTTGCCTCCTTCGTTGGGTGTTTGGTGATGGCCTTTTGGGCAAATGCACCAATCCTTCTGGTTCCAGGTATGGGAATTAATGCGATGTTTACGTTTACTCTCGTAAAATCATCCGGCTTAACGTGGCAGGAAGCTTTAGCTGTCGTAGTGATTTCAGGAATACTCTTTATGATCATTGCATTTACAAAGCTTTCAAAAGTATTATCGGAAGCCATTCCCAAAACATTAAAAGAGGCCATCACTGTAGGATTAGGGATGTTTTTAATGTTTATCGGTCTTGAAAAAGGCGGTCTCATCCAAAGAGGAGAGAGTGCCATCATCATGATTGGTGATTTTGGGGAATTAAAGGTGTTGGCCACGGTGCTGACATTCCTGGTGACGATATTTTTGTTTGTTCGAAATGTGAAAGGTCAATTTTTATGGAGTATTGCTTTTGGAACCATACTGGGATTCATCTTTGGGATCGAACCATCGATTAAGTCCAGTTCATTCCAATTAAGTGAATACAGTCAGGTTTTCGGTCAAATATCCTTTAGTGCCATTTTGGAGATTCCGTTTTGGATTGCGGTTTTTTCTGTTACGATGGTGCTGGTATTTGAAAACATCGGTCTCGTTCATGGACATACGGATATGATCGATCAACCTCATAAATACTCTAAAGCCTTCCAGGCGAATGCATTTTCTGCCTTTACATCAGGATTCTTCGGAACGAGTCCGACGGTTTCTACTGTAGAAAGTGCTGCAGCCATGACAGCAGGTGGTCGTACGGGACTAACGAGTTTGACTACTGGAGTATTATTCTTGGGATCTGTGTTGTTTATTCCGTATTTAAAGTGGATTCCAGATCATGCTATCGCCCCAATCCTCATTATCATTGGCGGCTTAATGATTCAAAATATACGACATATGGATCTTCGTGATTTAACAGAGGCATTTCCAGCCATTTTTATCATTGCGATGATTCCATTTACGTACAGTATCGCAGATGGAATTGCCATCGGCTTTATTCTTTATCCAATCTTAAAATTGGCTACAGGTAAAGCGAGAGAAGTATCCATTCCTCTATATATCATTGCTGCATTGTTCCTTATGAACTTCTTTGTTCATTCGATTCATTAAAGCGGTAAAGAACTCAAGTGGATTTGTTCACCATTACGATTGTAATCGTAGTTGCTGACATGTCTGCTTGAGTTTTTTTGGTCCTTACAACTACTTCCAAATTCCGTGGACTTTCCACATATTTCTTGGTATTATTATAGTGATTAATGAAACTTTTGAACTATTTTTATACATATATCAGGAAATCAGCAGGGGTGAGTGTAGTGGAAGTGTTTGTAGCGAGACAGCCAATTTTTGATCGGAATGGAGAAACCGTAGCTTATGAGCTTCTGTACCGAAATAATGAAATGAATATGGTTCCGAATATAGATGGAGACCATGCCACAGCCGATGTCATTATTAATAGCTATTTAAATATTGGTCTTGAAAGCTTGTCCGCAGGTAAGCCATGCTTCATCAATTTCACAGAAAATCTTTTAAGGCATAGAGTCCCTACCTACTTCAATCCCAAGGAAATTGTCGTGGAGATTTTGGAAAATGTAGTTCCTAGTCCTGAAATCCTGAATATTTGCTTAGAGTTAAAGGAACTGGGTTATAAAATCGCTTTAGACGATTTTGTCTTTAATGAATCGGATCCTAACTACTTAAAATTAATGAAAATTGCGGATTATGTGAAGGTTGATTTTCTCCATACAACGGACACTGACCGGGGAACTATTGAAGTTTTCGCTAATTTACTGGGGTACAAGCTTCTGGCAGAAAAAGTGGAGACAGAGGAACAATATGAAGAAGCAAGGAGAAATGGATACCATTTCTTTCAAGGGTATTTCTTTAGTAAACCAAAAATCATTTCTACTCATGACGTACCTACATATTTTCATTCCTATTATTCGATTATTCAAAGCCTGGAAATGACGGAACCGAGCATTGATGTGATTAGTCGATTGATTGAACAGGATCTTTCTTTGTCCTATAAACTTTTAAAATTAATCAATTCACCATCTTACCGCCCTAAACATAAAATTCATTCTATTCGACAGGCTATTGTTCTATTGGGTCTCCTGGAAATTAAAAGATGGATTTATGTTTTAGCTGTCAGGGAACAGGTAGGTAAGAGGAAGCAATTAGAAAACGAAGTTATTACATTGTCATTAACGAGGGCAAAAATGTGTGAATTGCTGGCAGAGAAGCACAATCGCGGTTCAGTGAAGTCGAGCTATTTCCTAACGGGTATGTTTTCATTGATGGAAACTATATTATCTATGCCATTTGAAGTCATTTTGAATGAATTACCATTGAATGATGAAATCTGCAATGCACTAACGGGTGTCTCAAACGAGTTCAAAGACATTCTGGAGCTGGTTGTTTTGTTTGAAAAAGCTGACTGGACAGCAATCGAAACAAAAATGGCCGAACTGAAATTAAACAAAAAAGATGTGATGGAATGCTATCAAACATCATGTAAATGGACCCGAGACCTCTTACATCATGAAATAGCAGAGATCAGTTAGTTACCAAACAGGTTTATATTCCCCTGGAGTCAGATATTTTCTTTGGGGCTTTATATATCTCTTCAATTCAATTAGAAGTAATCGCTGTAGGTGCTTAGAAGATATTTGGCGGGCTACATCTTTAGGAAAAGGATAGATGCCGATTTGATTGAAACGTACACGAAAGAGACCTTCATGTAAAAGGTCTTTTTTGTCATTCAGAATATGGGCCAATACAGTCACATCCCGGGAATGGAATTCGTCACACGCTTCTTCTACCTCTTGAACTTGAAACCGAAAAGTATACTCATCCTTCATGATCATCACCCACCCCATTTTCTCTAAATGGACGCAGAAATTCAACTTTTAAGTTTTCTACAAGTCACTCCTTGAGGATTATCTTTAATAATATAGGGTGAGATGATTGCGAAAAGAGCTTGTTTGTGGCAAGCTAAGACTATTAAGAATAGTTTACTAGTAAATTACCGTGGAGGGATTCACGATGAACTTGAATCTAATTAAATGTCATGGCTCTGGAAATGACTTTCTACTGATTGATGAAATGACGAATGGATACGAATTCACTGAAGAAGCAAGGCAAAATCTTGCCCTTGCGCTATGTGATCGAAAGTCGGGTATTGGAGCGGATGGAATCCTATTTGTGCTGTCAAGTGAACATTGCGATGCACAAATGAGGGTATTCAATGCAGATGGATCTGAAGCATCCATGTGCGGGAATGGTCTTCGTTGTGTAGGTCGCTATGTCTGTGAGCTTCTTGACAAAACGACGATAGTTATTCAGACGATGAAAGCGAATCTGCGCGTTTCAGCTCAAGAAGCTATATATGAAAATATACCGACATATAATGTTGAAATTTCCCCTGTTTTATTTGAATTGGATAAATTGCCGATGAATATGGATCGTGAAAAGGTAGTGGACGAGAAAATTCCTGAAATTTCAGATCGATTATCGTTTACTGCACTGGCGGTGCCCAATCCTCATCTCATTAGTGTTGTAAGCACAGAACATATTCTTTCAAATGAACAGAAGACGATTGCTGAAACAGTAAATGGTCCCAATAATCTCTTTCCTGATGGAGTCAATGTCAGTTTTGTTCATCCATTAGAAAAAGGTGCGATTTATGTTCGTACCTTCGAAAGAGGAGTAGGCTTTACAAATGCTTGTGGAACGGCTATGTCTGCTTCCAGCCTTGTGACATGCTTACTCAATCAGAATGAGTTCGGCAAGGAAATAGATGTATTTAATAATGGTGGAAAAGTACGTGTCGTGGTGAACCAATTAGGTGAAGGGCAATACAATATGGAGTTGATCGGGAATGCAACGTATCTCTACCAGGCCCAATTCGAATTGTCTATCACACATCCTGAAGATTATCGTGAGATTTCCAGACAGGATTTTACTGAAGAAGGAACGTACGAACTGCTTCAAAATCACGCCAAATCAATTGTTGATAGTAAAGTATTTATGAGTGCCTAAACGAATAAAAAGCCTGAGCTTGTGTAAGTCAGGCGAGAGTGTCCCAAAAAGCTAAGCTTTTGGGGCACTCTTTTTTTTGTGATTGGATTGCTGTTTCAAAAATTGGATCACGTCATCAAATGGCTGGAGATCTTTTACCCATTCGAATTTAGTGAAGGGACACCCCATCTGCTGGAACCTTTGCAAAACAACATCTATTGTAAAGTGTTCTGGATGGAGGTCCTCATTTACTTCATACCACCAGAGGGGAGTGGCGACTAAAGCATCTTCATTCCCCCTTAGGGAATAAGGCGCAATGATGGTTTTTCCTTCTCCATGCTGAATGTAATCCACGTATAACCTGCCTTTTCGGTTCTTTTTTAAACGCTCGATCGTAAAATCCTCAGGATAATTGGTCACAAGGTAGTGTGCAATGAATTCAGTAAACAAGCCGGTGTCCTTCCATGTGTATCCCGGTGGTATGGGAATATACACTTGCAGTCCCTTATTTCCTGACGTTTTCACAAAACTATGCAGGTTGAGTCGGTCGAATAGTTCTTTCATAATGGAAGCCGCTTTTACCGCCAGGGAGAATTGATCCCTGCTGGGTGGATCTAAGTCAAAGACCACTTCGTTGACAGAGGTATCCTTCGTCCTTTGAAAAGGAATGTGAAATTCCAATGCAAGCTGATTTCCAAGCCAAATCAATGTCTCCAAGTTATTGCATATCGTATAGTCGATATTGTCTTCCTCGTACGTTTCAATAAATGAAGGGGCGTAATCAGGCGTATTTTTTTGATAAAAGGATTCACCAAAGAGCCCGTGTGGAAAACGAATACAAGTCAATGACCTATCCTTCAGGAAAGGCAAGATAGCGACGGACATCTTCCGAAGATACCGAACGTAATCAAGCTTAGTCATTGAGACTTTCTGAAACAATTCCTTATCTGGATGAGTAATTTCAACCCCACGCGGAAGGGAGGCTTCGTCCAGCTTGAATTGCTCCATGGTGCAGGATTCCGGGGTAATGGAAAATAGAAAACGATGAAAATGTGGTTCCCTCAGTTGATCCTCATACCAATTCAAATATAAAATTTCCACGGTTATAGCTGGGTCTATGTAATAAACGGAATTCTCATTCTTCGTACTATTCTTTTTGATCATTGCTTTTAATGATTTTTTCTCTTCAGGAGAAAGACCAAAGTGAAATAAGCCTATAGGCATAATCTTTTCGTTATCGAAAACGCCAATGTGATAGTAATCGTTCGTTTCATCCAGGGCAGTGATGAAACAGTGACAGTGTTTCCAATTCTTAGTTTTTACCCAGCTCGTACTTCGTTTTCCTGCTTCCCACTTACTATTCTTCCTTTTGGCGACAACGCCCTCACCTTCCTCTTTTTCTACAAGTTCCCATATTTCCTGCCGATCGTTGAAATAGGGAACCATTTGAAGGGAAGATGGGAGAGAGGGGGTAGGTTCTAACGGCAATTGAAGAAAGGTAAAAACCTCTTTCAATTTTTCTTTTCTTGTAAGGTAAGGTTTGGTGGCAAATGATTTCTTCCCATACTGGAGTAAATCGAATGCCAGAAATTTAACGGGTCTTCCGGCTGCAGCAAGATTGATTTTCTGCTTATTTCGCATTCTGCCTCTTACCTGCAGTTCAAAGAATTCACTGCTGCAGGAAGAGCGTAATAGGGCAATCTCGCCATCCAAAATGAAAGGTGTAGGTAAATCTCTTTCATTGAGTAATGTTTTAATCTCTTTTTCAATTTCCGGGAAGTGTGGAAGCAATTCCTTCCCGTTTCGACTTTGAAGACTTATCTGATTCTCAGAATAGACGTAGAGAATTCCGCGAAATCCATCATATTTCACTTCATAAAGCCATTCCTCATTTTCAGGGAGTTCATCATATAAGGTAGGAAGCATCGGTTTCATATCTATTCACCTGATTTTTAGTATTAGTGTGACCAATGAGAGTTTATTTATTTCCAGATGTTTAAGGGAATGAAGAGTATCGGACAACTAAATGATAAGGATAAGGGATTAGTTTATGTGAAGGAGGGTATTGATATATGCATACGATGTGGAAAGGCTCAATTAGTTTTGGACTGGTGAACATCCCCATTAAACTTCATTCTGCTACAGAAGATCGTGATATTAAGCTTCGTTCACTTCATAAAGAGTGTCATACACCGATTAAATATGAAAAAGTATGTCCAGCTTGTGAAAAAGAAATCGGACATGATGACATCGTTAAAGGCTATGAAGTGACGAAAGGGAAATTTGTCGTTCTTGAAGAAGAGGAATTGAAGGAATTGAAGGAAGCGAACGGGGATAAAGCCGTGGAAATAGTAGACTTTATCAAAATGGAGGAAATCGACCCGATATTCTTTGATCGGAGTTATTTCGTTTCACCGAATGATGGAGGGAAAAAAGCATATTCATTATTGCGAAAAGCTCTTCAGGAATCAGGAAAAGTAGGTATCGCCAAAATCACGATGAGATCGAAAGAACAACTCTCCATCGTTCGGGTATATGAAAATACACTCGTAATGGAAACCATTCATTATCCAGATGAAGTGAGGGGTACAGGGGATGTACCGAATGTTCCAGAAGAAGATGAAATAACGGACAAAGAGCTGAAAACAGCAACGATGTTGATAGATCAGCTCACAACTGAATTTCAACCGGAGAACTATAAAGATCAGTATCGTGAACGCTTGAGTCAGTTGATTGAATCGAAGCAAACCGGGGAAAAGGTAGTCACAACGAAAGAAAAAGAGCCAAGAGAAAATGTGACAGATTTAATGGCGGCGCTTCAAGCCTCCATTGATTCATCCAAACCGAAAAAGGCGAAGAAGCAGACGAAAAAGAAAACGACTTCAAAGAAAAAAGCTCAATAAAACATAAGTCGTTAGTAAAGAGAGGGACAAGTTTTGGAGGAGAAACATATAAAACAAGGAGTATTTGTTGCACTATCGGTCATTTGTTTGATTGCATTTACATGGGGATTCGTCACGATTGTCGAAGAGTGGAAAGAAAATGAAATCGCACAATTTGACAATGGTGTCTTTGAGGTAGTAAGAGGATTTATCTCACCGAAGTTAACGACCTTTATGACTTTCATCACTTTCTTAGGTGGAATAAAAGGAATCACTATCATTGCTTTCAGTGTGGTTGTCATCTTACTGTTTTTAAAAAAATATCCACTGGCTCTTTTTGTGGCGATTACGATCACATCAGGGGCAGGGTTTAACGGGCTGCTCAAATGGATTTTCAAACGTGAAAGACCTGATATTGAAGCACTGATCGAGCAAGGCGGTTATAGCTTTCCCAGTGGTCATTCCATGAGTTCCTTTATTTTCTACGGGACTCTTGCATTCATATTGTTTCGAGCATTAGATCATAAACGGTATAAGTGGGCAAGTGTCATTGCGATCAGCTTTCTGGTCCTATTGATTGGTCTAAGCAGAGTGTATTTAGGTGTGCATTATCCAAGTGACATTCTTGGAGGGTTCACTGCAGGAGGTGCCTGGTTGACGCTTTGTATCGTCATTTATGCATACTTCCATAAACGAAAACATTGGAAAGAAAGTGAGAATTAAATGGAAACAAAGCGCTCAGAAATTCTTCTGAGCGCTTTGTTCCATTATCATTAAAATAAATTAAAAATATACGGTCCAATGGAAGTGGCATAAAGAAGAATATAAATACCCATGAAATAAAATACTCCACCAAAAGTACCCCAGTCAGGATCTCTCCCTAATTTCCATAGTATTGAAGTAATGGCGCTGATAACGAGTAATACTATATACTCACTTCCTGAAAACATCAGGTATTCCGGAGCGGCAAAGTAGAAGTAATCGCCCATCGCTTTAGTGATGAAGGTTATCGGCATGACTAAAAACATAATGATAGAGGCATATTCAACCCAGTTGATCTCTTCCTTCTCAAATATATTTGGTTTAAAAATATAAAGCAGAATTAAAAGAAATAGAGAAGGCAATACCCAATAAAATGAAACCATAATCGTGATTAAGCTACTGAATATCATTAGTACGGAATTGTTAACGGCTTCTTTGACACTTCGTTTCGACCATTCTGTGCTATTGGCGATAACTTGTGCATCCTGTGAAGCGCCAAATAATTCATACGTATCTCCATCATATTCCAACCAGGCAATGCTCTTATTAGTAAGCTGAAGTGGAGAATACGTAAAATGTTTAGTTGTACTGACTGGAGCCGCCGTTAATTGGTTAGAGTCACTGAAAGGTGCTACATATAGACTAATCGCATTATCATCCCCAACCCGATGACCTTCTGATGTGAAGAGAATGGACTTTTCTCCATTAATGGAAAGAAGTTGTGCGGTTCTTGGACTTTGAAGTTTGCCCCCTGACATTTCGTTCGTAAAATCAATTTTCGTCGGTTTCAAAATAGAAGATCCTATTTCATCTTTCGGTGTTTGCAACTTGAAAATCTTATATGACAATGTTCCCTGTGCTCGCATCTCTTCATTATAAAGAAGAGTCAATTGATTGTTTTCTGTGGTAAAGGTTAATCCATTCATATGATGATTCGTTGCTGTGTTTACAATTGCAAATGGATCTTTCACTACTTGTAACGTATCATCCATGTAGTACAGGTGAGAATGACCGTCATCTTGTCTAACCTGTATTACGGAACTGCCATTATTTCCAATATAGACGTCCAGGATTTCATTAGAAAAGCTGAAAACCTCTTTCACTGATAAATCAGCAGGGTTAAGAGAAAAAAGGTTCTCTTTATTCCAGAAATACACAGAATTCATTGCCGTGCTGATCCCTGTTGCTTCCTCAGCAATCGTCGTTACTTCATTACTCTCTGTAGAGATAAATTTGTCATCCTTGATCTGAATGACTTTCGTACCGTCTGTCCAAAAAGGATGGCCCCGGGTAACGCTGGTGTCTAGCGTTGTTTCTCTGGTTGAATCCAATGCTTCCTCGAAAGTAAACCCTGTAATTTTCCCGTTACTTGCCAAGAAGAGTTCATCATCTCCATTAAAGATAACAGGGCGTTCTTCAGAAGTGTAGTCTAATGGGATGGATCTACTCCAATCAGGCTGTGGTTGTTGTTTGACTTGTAACAGCTGGTGGAGAAATAGTGCCCCTATAAACAGAACGATTAACACTAAAGGTATTCCAAATGATTTGAATTTCTCTTTCAAACATATCCCCCTCGATTCTCTATTTCTATAATATGAGCTCAATTTAGAATTTTACCATAATTCATATTTCGAGGCACCAAATATTTCCTTCGGTAAATAAAAGTTTTATGTTGACATTTATTAATAGAGGGATTACAATGATATTGAAAATCATTCTCATTTGAATAAAAGAGTTTCCCCCTCTTTCAATAGAGAGAATGGTTCATGAAAAACCCCCTTTATTAAATATAAAAAGACAGACCCGAAGCATATGCTTCCGGTCTGTCTTTTTATATTGCATTTCATTTCTTCCTGTCGTAAATTGTTAAAGGATGTGTATTTCAAGGAGGGATAATAGTAAGTGGATCATAAAGAAGATAAACGGTTCAGGGTTGCTGGCCACGAGGCACTGATAGGAATAGCACTTGTTCTTATAAATTTCATATGGTGGTATGGTTTTGCATTCGGTTTAGGTGGTCAACCGGTTTCAGATTACGATTGGATCCTCGGGATGCCTGAATGGTTTTTTTACAGCTGCATCGTTGGCTTTTTTCTTATGGTATTGTTAGTGATTATCGTCGTAAAGTACATGCTTACCGATATTCCTTTTGACGATGAGGGGGATGATCATGAATAGTATGGCATTGATTCCCTTATTCGCTTTTTTAATCTTGATTTTTGTTGTGGGAATTTATACTGCCAGAAATGTGAGTAGAGCAGATTCCTTTGTCCAGGAATACTTCTTGGGAAGCCGTCAGCTTGGCGGATTTATCTTGGCGATGACCATGATTGCGACCTATGGAAGTGCCAGTAGTTTCATCGGAGGGCCGGGCGCAGCATATACATATGGTTTATCGTGGGTTCTTCTGGCCATGTCACAGGTTGTGACAGGTTACTTTGTTCTCCTTATACTTGGGAAAAAGTTCGCGATTATGGCCCGGAAATACAAGGCCGTTACTTTGATCGACTATCTACAAGGTAGATATGGCAGCAATAAGATCACAATTCTATCGGCCATCAGTATCATCATCTTTTTATTCTCAGCCATGATTGCTCAATGGGTAGGGGGAGCAAGGCTCATTGAATCTTTAACCGGTTTATCTTACGAGAGTGCTCTTTTTCTGTTTGCCGTATCGGTACTTGTTTATGTCATTATCGGCGGCTTTCGTGCGGTTGCCATCACGGATGCGATTCAAGGTGTGGTCATGCTTGGTGGGACCATTATTCTGTTGATTGCCACCATCATAGCCGGAGGTGGCATGGAGAACATCATGATGGGATTGAATGCGGAAAACCCTGACTTATTAAGTCCTCATGGTCCTGATGGAGAATTAAGTGCCCGCTATATTTCTTCTTTCTGGATATTAGTGGGTGTGGGTGTTGTCGGATTACCTCAAGTGGCAGTTAGAGCCATGAGCTATAAGAATTCCAGATCCTTGCACAGAGCGCTCATAATCGGAACCATTGTGGTCGGGTCCATTATGCTCGGTATGCACTTGATTGGTGTGCTTGCAAGGGTCGTAGTCCCGGGAATTGAAGTGGCTGATAAAGTCATGCCCCTTCTCGCTTTAGAAGTTCTTCCGCCATGGCTTGCCGGGATTGTCCTGGCTGCTCCGATGGCCGCGATCATGTCGACAGTGGATTCGTTATTATTGATTGTATCCTCGGCTATTGTGAAAGATGTGTATATGAATTTCATCAATAAGGATGCAAAGGAAAAACAAGTCAAAAAAATCAGCTTTTGGGTGACTAGTCTAACGGGAATACTCGTTTTTCTTATGGCGCTGAGTCCGCCTGAATTAATTATCTGGCTCAATTTATTTTCATTTGGAGGACTTGAAGCTGTATTTATCTGGCCAATCGTTTTAGGTTTATATTGGAAAAAAGGAAATGCTCATGGTGCCTTTGCTTCAATGATTTCAGGACTGGTAGCGTACATCTTATTTCACAGTTTCGCACCTAATTATCTGGATATGCACACAGTCATTTTCCCTATTGTCATTTCGTTTTTCATGTATGTGGTCGTTTCCCTGTTTACTCAAGCACAATATCGGCAGAATGGATGGGTTTAACCCATCCATTTTTGTATTTATCAAGGGAAAAGCGTACATTTTAGAAAAGAATCAATGAATTGGGTGAAGTATCTTGAAAAATTCTGTTGTCATAATAGGTGGAGGAATCGGCGGTCTGACCGCAGCTTCACTCCTTGGAAGTGCTGATTACAACGTACAGATTCTTGAGGCTTCCAGGGAATGGGGAGGATGCGCTGGTAAATTCCAGAGAGGAAAAGCCTTATTTCCTGTAGGGGCGACTCTTGGAATGGGTTTTGAAAAAGGAGGGATCCATCAGCGTATTTTTCACTATTTAGGGATAGAACCCCCTGCGTCTTTCATGCTTGATCAGGTTATGGACATTCATCTTCCTGGCAAAACTCTGATATTCTACCGTAATAGAGAAACACATGTGAATGAGTTGAAGAAAGCATATCCCGAAATATCAGCGAAGCTCAGCGCTTTTTATGAAGAAGTGTACAAGATAGCCGGCGAAATTAGAAGGCTGATGGTCGCGCTCCCGATACTTCCTCCTAAAACGCTAAAAGATTGGGTGGAGCTAACGATAAGTTTACACCCCAGATCTCTGACACTGATTCCTTCCTTTCAGAAAACAATGCTCGATTTATTAGAAAAACACGGAATCCACCAACATTCTTCTTTTAAGCATTTTATCGATGGACAACTGATCGATAGCATGCAGGTTACCAGCGATCAATGCTCTTTATTGCTGGGATGCCTCGGTTTGGATATTTATCATGAAGGAGCATTTTATCTGGATGGTGGATTATTCGAAATAGCCCATAGTCTTGTCGGATTTTCAGAATCCAAAGGGGTTAAAGCGACTTTAGGGAGAAGAGTGGTTCGCATCGACCGTGATCATTCTGGTCAAGAATGGAAAATCCTTGATCATAGAGGCAATGAATATCGTGCAAATCATGTTGTATGCAACGTTCCGGTTCAATCCTTAAAAAATCTTCTTCCCCCACAATATACACACAAACTTGATAACTATCTAAAAGCAAAAGAGAATGAAGCTATTTGGGGCACCATGTCCCTATACATGTTATTGAAAGAAGAATCACTACCGGAATCGTATCCTTTGTTTTCCCAAATTTGTGCAAGCCCAAATGGAAATATGACAGAAGGAGACCATCTTTTCTTATCGCTATCCCATCCAAATGACCGTAAGCGTGCCCCGAAAGGATTCCGTACCTTAACGGTATCAACACATACTAAATTAGAAAAATGGAAAACCAAAGAAAGATATGATTCTTACAAGGAGAATCTTAAGGAGAAAATGATCAATTCCATAGAGTCGGTTATTCCAACTTTAAGAGATAGCATTGTAGATATTTACCCAGGGGCACCTAAAGCCTGGGAACGATTTACCGGGCGGCCTGGGGGCATAGTCGGTGGATTTCCTCAATCCAATGACCATGCTCTCTTCAATAGTCTCTCTCACAGGACTCCATTGAAAAATATATGGGTATGCGGTGACTCAGTCTTTCCTGGTGCTGGGACCATCGGTGTATCTGTAAGTGCTTACCATGTATATCACTCCATTACAGGCAGAAAACTTCAGAAGTAAGGAGGAACCTCGACTACTTATGTCGAATTCTGGGAATGGGGTGATAATATGTATAAGCTGATACAGTATAAAGACCCGACAGTCTTCCACGAAAAGGTCCATTCCCTTTTAATGGAGGATGAAGCGGCGAATAACCTGCCTTTGGGTTTGTTGAACACGATGAAAACGAGTGACAAATATAAAGATCCGCTTCTTCTTTTAGTGGAAAATGAGGTCGGGACGGTGATGGGATCTTTCATCATGACCCCTCCTCATTACCTTGTCAGTACACTTAAGGTGGAGAAAGAAGGCGTACATGAGATAGTCAAAGAGCTACATTCGTTTTGTGAAAATACGGGTATCAACTTCCCGGGTTTTTTAGCAGAGAAGGAGCTCGCACTTCAATTGGCACACGCTTGGTGTCATTTAACGGGAGATAGATACAATGTGAAAATGAATCAGCGTGTATATCAACTGGGTAAAGTGAATGATATCCCGTTAAGCGGTGGGAAGATGATAGCTGTGCGTAAAGAACATGAAGAGCTCCTTGCCCAATGGTTGATAGGTTTTGTAGAAGATACCGGGGAACTGCCTCTTACTGAGGAAGAGGCATTGAATCGGTCAAGGGATATGATTGAAAATGAACCATATGTGTTCTTGTGGGAAGTGGATGGAAAGCCTGTTTCCATGGCACGGGGGGCAAGAAAAACGGAAAACGGCATTACCGTAAATTTTGTATACACCCCTTCAGAATACAGGAAAAAAGGGTACGCATCTTCTGTTGTAGCAGAACTGAGTCGTCTTTTGTTGAAGGACCACTCCTTTTGTTCGCTCTATACGGACCTGGATAATCCCACCTCCAACAAGATTTATATGGAAATCGGCTATAAGCCCGTTTGCGATTCGATGATGATTTCCATTGTGTGAACCTTTTGATACATATCGGAATATTATTTTATATAAATAGTTGACATTGTGAAGGAATGCTATTAGTATAATAAACAATTAATTAAATGAGCGAATGGCTTTGACGAAGAGGAGTACCTCTGATCGACACTTAAGAGAGCTGGTGGTTGGTGAGAACCAGTGTGAACGATCTTTGGGAATGGACTTCTGAGCCTCCAGACCGAAACTTTTAGGGAGTAGGCTTTGGCGAATGTCTTATCGTTACAAAAGACGCGTATTCAAGCAAACCGCTTCGATACGATTGAGTGGACTGTTCAGGCAGTCAACAAAGGTGGCACCACGGGTATCTCGTCCTTTACATGATGTAAATGGATAGGGATGCCCTTTTTTTATAACTGAATAATGATAAATCGTTGAGTAAGAGGAGTACATTCAAGTGATGCATGACAGAGAGCTAAGGATGGTGAGACCTTGGCATGATAGCTTGTTTGGAATGGACTTATGAGAGATGATCTGAATGGAAGTAGGATCGTACGGAATTCCACCGTTAAAAGGATAGAGTATCGGGTTATTCATTCCCTGTACTTGAAGCAAGAGGGGATACGTCAAAGTATCTCAATCAGAGGTGGCACCGCGGTCAGCATCGTCCTCTATGAACAGAGCTTTCTGTTCATAGGGGACTTTTTTATTTTATTTTAAGTGCGGAACATTGAATTGGAGGCATGAAATGATGAAACATCAAGCATTGGATTATGTGGTGAAAGAATTAAATGGAGACATATTTACACCCATCTCACTTTTTCAATCGTTAAAAGGTAAGAAAAAATTTTTATTGGAGAGCTCTTTGAAGCATGAACAATCCGGTCGGTATTCATTTGTAGGGAGTGATCCATTTTTAGAATGTAAAGCATACGGAAATGCCGTACAGTTAAAAAAATCATCTGTAAATGAAATTGATGAAATAGAGGGAAATCCCATTGAAATCATTCAAAATCTTATTCCTACCCACAATCTAAAAGATGCGCCTTTTCCTTTTACAGGTGGGGGGATTGGATATCTGGGATATGACGTTATTCGACACTACGAAGACATCGGTATAACTCCCCAAGATGAATTGGAAATGCCGGATATTCATCTCATGTTTTATGAAAAAGTCATTGTGTTTGATCATCTGGAGCACAAAGTATTTATTGTCGTTATGAATGAGTGGACAGAGGATCAAATAGGAGATTTGGATAAAAAGGTGAAGGAAGTAGAGGCTGAGCTGAACAATGTGTATTTGGAAACTCATAAAAAGAAACTGGATCGACTGTCCTTCCATGCTCAAACCTCGAAAGATGAATTCATGGAAAAGGTGGAAAGGGCAAAGCGATCCATAGGAGAAGGTGAGATATTTCAAGTCGTGCTCTCTCAAAGACTTAAGGCGTCCTTTTCTGGAGATCCCTTTTCATTCTATAGAAGCTTGAGGAAATCCAATCCGTCCCCTTACATGTTCTTCATTGATTTCGAGGATTATGTCGTAATGGGTGCATCACCAGAAAGCTTGCTGAAAGTTCAAGGGAGGGAAATCACCACGAATCCAATCGCAGGAACGCGAAGAAGGGGAGAAACACATGATCTGGACAGGGAGCTCGAGAAAGAATTACTGACAGATGAAAAAGAAATCGCTGAACATCGAATGCTGGTTGACTTAGGCAGGAATGATTTAGGCAGAGTCTGTGAAATCGGCTCCATTTACCTTTCAAAGTATTTAACAATTGAGAGATATAAATATGTCATGCACATCGTTTCGGAAGTAAAGGGTGAATTAAAAGAAGAAGTAACACCACTGAAAGCATTATCAAACTGCTTACCGGCAGGTACCGTCAGTGGAGCACCGAAAATCAGGGCGATGCAAATCATCAATGAACTTGAAACCACAAAGCGCGGCGTGTACTCAGGTGCCGTCGGGTATATCGGGGTGAACGGGAATTTGGATTTTGCCCTTGCCATCAGGACGATGGTTCTTAAAGATAAAACGGCATATGTTCAAGCCGGTGCCGGGATTGTGTATGATTCAGACCCAGCCAGTGAATATGAAGAAACCATGAATAAAGCTAAATCATTATTGGAGGTGACAGGATGATCCTTCTTATTGATAACTATGATTCCTTTACGTATAACCTGTATCAATATATAGAAGAGCTCGGTGAAGAAGTAATCGTGAAACGGAATGATGCTATTTCATTAGAAGAAATCAAGGAATTGAATCCTGCGGGAATCATTCTATCCCCTGGTCCAGGGAAACCGGAAAATGCGGGCATTTGCATCTCGATTATACAGAATCTTCACACTAGTGTGCCGATTTTTGGGGTTTGTTTAGGGCATCAGGCTATCGGGGCAGCATTCGGGGCAACCATCGAAGTGGCTGACAAAGTCATGCACGGAAAAACATCCCTCATTAAACACAGTGGCAGCGGAGTATTCGAGTATCTTCCGCAACCATTAGAAGTGATGAGATACCATTCCCTGGTGATTAAGGAGGGGACCCTGCCGACACAATTAGAGACTGTCGCATTGTCCATGGATGATAGAGAAATCATGGCGATAAAGCATATGAAGTATCCAATGTACGGGGTTCAATTTCATCCGGAATCCATCGGTACGAAAACAGGAAAGAAAATCATTCAAAACTTTTTAGTTCAGATGAGAAAGGAGAATAACCGTGAAACCCTATCTACAGAAGCTATCTAGCGGTCATTCATTAGAGAGAGAAGAGATGAGAAGAGCAGTAGAAGAATTGTTCATTGAAGAAACAACGGATAGTCAAATCGCCTGTTTCCTGACCTTATTAAAAATGAAGGGGGAAACAGTGGAGGAAATTACAGCTCTTGTTGAAGTTTTAAGAGAAAAAGCGATGCCGATTAAAAGCACATTACCAGGAATATTGGATAACTGCGGAACAGGTGGAGACGGATCCCAGAGCTTTAATATTAGTACAACGAGTGCATTTGTTCTTGCGGGGGCCGGGGTGAAGGTTGCGAAGCACGGTAACAGAAGTATTTCCAGTAAAACAGGAAGTGCAGATGTGTTAGAACATTTAGGGATAGCACTCGATTTTCAATCTCATGAGGTGGAAAGTCTACTGGATGAAACCAATATTGCTTTTCTATTTGCACCCCATATTCATTCAGGTTTAAAGAAGGTAATGAAGGTCCGGAAAGAATTAAGGATTCCTACCATCTTTAATCTCATTGGGCCATTAACGAATCCGGTTCATCTGGAAACTCAACTCCTAGGGGTATATAGAAGAGATAAATTAGAAACGATGGCCCATGTTTTACATGAATTAGGCAGAAAACGAGCGATTGTGCTGAATGGAGCTGATTACATGGATGAAGCCTCATTAGCAGGAGAAAATCATCTCGTTCTGCTGGATCAAGGGGAAATTACTTCACTCACATTAAAGGGAGAAGATGTCGGCCTCCCATGTTATACACTCGAAGAGATACGAGGAGGGGACGCGGGAGACAATGCCATTATTTTAGAAGAAGTATTAAATGGGAAGGAAGGAGCTTACACTGATACGGTCTTATTCAATGCAGGAATCGGGCTTTACGCTCATGGCAAAGCGGCCAGCTTTGCAGAAGGTGTAGAGCTTGCCAGGGAAAGTATAGAAAGCGGCCGTGCAAAAGAAAAGCTCCACTCCTTGGTCCGTTATAGTCAACAACGTCGAAAGCAGGTGATTTAAGTGTCTACCATTCTACAAACCATTCTTGAAAAAAAGAAAGAGGAAGTGAAAGAGTTAAAGAGTGCAGGGTATGAATCCTATTATTACAAGGGGACTCCCAGGAATTCCTTAAATGAAGCATTAAAATCAGCATCCAGATTACAGGTGATTGCTGAAATTAAGAGGGCATCTCCATCAAAAGGAGATATCCGCACAGAAGTGAATCCTGTGATTCAAGCAAAGAAGTATGAAGAAGCGGGAGCCTGTGCCATATCGGTATTAACCGATGCTCCTTTTTTTAAAGGAAGTATGGAGGATCTCGCGAATGTTCGAAAAGCAGTCTCCCTCCCTATTCTGTGTAAAGACTTTATTATCGATGAAATCCAGATAGATCGTGCCAAAGACGCCGGGGCAAATGTCATCCTTCTTATCGTGGCTGCCCTGGATGTAAACAGACTACAAGAATTATATTCTTATGCAACGAAGCTTGGCCTGGAAGTTCTGGTGGAAGTTCATAATGAAGAAGAAATGAATGTCGCAATGGAATTAGGGGCAACCATAATTGGCGTGAATAATCGAAACCTGAAAACCTTTGAAGTAAATCTTCTGATCACAGAAACTCTCGGCTCCATGGTAAATGGAACAGATATCGTGTTCATCAGTGAAAGTGGAATAAGAAATGAAGAAGACTGTCACCGAGTTGTAAACGCAGGTGCGGATGGGGTCCTTGTAGGAGAGACGTTAATGAGAAGTGATGACCCTGTAACGAAGCTTGCCTCCTTACAAGTGAGAAAAGACGTGGTGAAATGACCAAAGTAAAGGTGTGTGGAATAAGAAGGCAAGAAGAGGCTCTGTGGGCCCTTGAAGCAGGAGCAGATGCGATAGGATTCGTTTTCGCTGATAGTAAAAGAAAAATTGACGTGGAATCAGCAGCAATTATAAGTGCTTCACTACCTTCGCATGTATTAAAAGTTGGCGTGTTTGTAAATGAGGCTAAAGAGAAGTTGGAAGAAATATTCAGAACCGTAAATCTCGATTACGTTCAGCTTCATGGAGATGAATCAGTCCAATTTTGTGATGGTCTCAATCTTCCTTGTATCAAGGCGATTTCAATAAAAGAAAAAGAAGATTTAGATGGGATCGAACACTTTGGCGGAGAGATGATTTTGGTGGACAGTGGAAATGGGCCACATCGTGGAGGGAATGGGACAACGTTTAATTGGGATTATGTCCATTCACAAAACATCTCTCAACATTTAATCCTTGCCGGTGGATTGAATCAGGAAAATGTTCGGGAGGCAATCACCAAGGTCCGTCCCTATATGGTGGATGTATCAAGTGGTGTGGAGACGGATGGGAAAAAGGATAGAAGAAAGATAGAATCATTTATTCGAGAGGCGAAGTCGGTATAACGATTTTTTAAACCAATGAATGGAGGAATTGAGATGATATACGCACAACCAGATCAAAAAGGGTTATTCGGGCAATTCGGGGGAAGGTTCGTTCCGGAATCATTGATGAAGGCTGTTCAAGAATTGGAAAGGGCTTATGATGAAGCCTCTAAGGACGAAGAATTCCAAGAGAAACTTCAAAACTACTTAAAGGATTATGTAGGAAGAGAAAACCCACTCTACTTTGCTGAAAATCTAAGCAAACAGGTAGGGGGAGCGAAAATCTACTTGAAACGTGAGGATCTCAATCATACGGGTGCTCACAAAATCAATAATACAATCGGTCAGGCCCTGCTCGCTGTACGGATGGGCAAAAGAAAAATCGTGGCGGAAACAGGAGCAGGGCAGCACGGTGTAGCAACGGCTACCGTATGCGCTCTATTAAACCTGGATTGCGTCATTTTTATGGGAGAGGAAGATATTCGCAGACAGAAGCTCAACGTGTTCAGAATGGAGTTACTGGGAGCGAAAGTGGTGAGTGTCACCCAGGGCAGTGCCACATTAAAAGATGCAGTCAATGAAGCCTTGCGCTACTGGGTCGCTAATGTAGAGGACACACACTATATCATCGGTTCCGTGTTAGGGCCACACCCATTTCCTAAAATGGTACGGGATTTTCAAAGTGTGATTGGGAAAGAAACAAAGCGACAATTCTTCGAAAAGGAAAAATGCCTGCCGAACGCCATCGTCGCTTGTGTTGGAGGCGGCAGCAATGCCATCGGAATATTCCATCCGTTCATTGATGATCGGGAAGTTGACTTATACGGTGTGGAAGCGGCTGGGAGCGGGGTTGAAACCGACAAACATGCTGCCACATTAACAAAGGGGTCCGTCGGGATCCTTCATGGCAGCATGATGTACCTGCTGCAAAATGATGAAGGACAGATTCAAGAAGCCCACTCTGTTTCAGCAGGCCTTGATTACCCTGGTGTCGGGCCGGAGCATAGTTTCTTGAAAGACATTGACAGAGTAGAATATACCTCCATTTCAGACGTGGAAGCATTAGATGCATTTAAGCAGTTGTCCCAGACAGAAGGAATCATACCGGCACTGGAAAGCTCCCATGCAGTCGCCTATGCGGTGAAGTTAGCTGAAAAAATGAGGAAAGATGAGTCAGTAGTGATTTGTTTATCCGGCAGAGGGGATAAAGATGTGGAACAAGTGAAAGAGTTACTGGGAGGTAGTCAGCATGGGTAAATCATTTCTTGAAATTACGTTTAAAGCTGAACTGGATAAAGGAAACAAACTATTCATTCCTTACGTGATGGCAGGGGATGGGGGTATAGAGACTTTGATATCGACCTTGAAAATGCTCGAAGAAAGAGGGGCGACGGCCATAGAAATCGGGATCCCGTTCTCGGATCCCGTAGCCGACGGCCCGACCATACAAGAGGCAGGGAAGCGGGCACTGGAGAATGGGACGACACTGCAAAAGGTGTTTGAAGAGTTAGAGGAAAGCAGAAAGGAAATTGGCATTCCGTTAGTCTTTATGACGTATATAAATCCCATTTACAAATATGGAGTAGAGCGTTTCTTTCGGGATTGTAAGAATGCAGGGGTGGACGGTGTAATCATTCCTGATCTGCCACTTGAACATCATGACATGGTCCGGGCACCAGCTCAAGAAAGTGGAATCGCCATTATTCAATTAGCAACGCTTACGAGTCCGTTAGAAAGAATTCAGGAATTGGCTTCCGTTACTGAAGGGTTCCTTTATGCCGTTACAATCAATGGTATTACTGGAAGTAGAGAAGGGTTTGGCAATAATATCTCAAATCACCTGAATAAATTGAAAGAAAACAGTCCGGTCCCAGTACTTGCCGGGTTTGGAATATCCACTCCTGAACATGTGCGTACCATGAGTAAGTACTGTGATGGAGTAGTCGTTGGAAGCAAAGTGATCGATCTGATTCGGCATGAATCGTTTGATGAAATAAAAGAGTTAATCAGTGCTTCAAAAGCTAAAGCATTAAATTTGTAAAGATTACTGAATTCTTCGTAAATAAATGAATGCCTAGATTAACAGATTCTAAATGTGTGTTAAATAAAGGTAAATAGCCTTCTTTTTCCTCCTGAAATCAGTATGATAGAGATGTAGTTGAACAAAGCATCATAACAGGAGGCTATTAAAATGAAAAGTATGAAAAAGTGGTTATTCATGTTAATGACAGCTCTATCAGTAGTAACATTTGCAGCCGGATGCAGTGGCGACACAGAAGAAGACACAGGAACTGAAACGGAAGAGAACATGGAAGAAGAAAGCAACACTGAAGAGAGCAATACAGAAGAGTAAAATGGTAACAGTCAGTCCTTTACGGGCTGACTGTTTTATATTTGAATAAGAAAACACAAGATTCAGGTTGTATTCAACGACTTTTTCTATTAATCTGACAATACAAGACATATTTGTTAGAGAGGTCAAACGAATGATGATTCCAAATCGATTAAAAATAGGAGATACGATCGGGATTTGTTCCCCATCTTCTCCAGTCGCTGCTCATTGCCCTAAGAGATTGAAAAGGGGAATTGAAGAGCTTAAGAATTTAGGCTTTAACGTGAAAGTAGCGCCAAACACGTTGAAAATTGAAGAGTATATGGCTGGTACCATCGAGGAAAGAGTGGAGGACCTGCATAATCTCTTCGGGGATAAGGATGTAAAAGCCATCATCACCACCATAGGAGGCACCTGTTCTCATCAACTTCTGAATCATCTTGATTTCTCTTTAATCCAAAAAAATCCAAAGATATTCCTCGGCTACAGTGACATAACGGCTCTCCACATGGCGATTTATCAAAAGACCGGTCTCACAACATATCTAGGACCTGCCGTTCTGCCTCAGTTTGGGGAATATGGAGGAGTGCAAACATACACAAAGGAACACTTCTTCCAATCACTTGTACAAGGCGAAAGAGTGGATTACTCCGCCTCTCCTTCCTATGTAATGGAACATCTGTGGTGGGACGAAGAAGACAATCGATTAAGAGAACAAGTTGAAAATAAGGGACCTTCTGTAGTCAAAGAAGGGAGAGCAGAAGGGAAAATCATTGCAGCCAATATGGGAACCATGCTCCTTCTCGCGGGTACAGAATACTTTCCAGATCTCGATGGTGCCATCTTATGTATTGAAGATGATCCAGAGGAAACCCCGTCGTCAATTGATCGATACTTAACTCAACTCAGACACATGGGTATATATTCTAAAATTAATGGTCTTGTCGTTGGACGCTTTCATGATCACGTTGGCTTTAAAGAAAATCAACTGGCTGGCATTTTATCCCGTGTCACAGAAGGGTATGAAATCCCGGTCGTTACGGATCTGGATTTCGGTCATACCGACCCTATGTTCATCCTTCCAAACGGAATCCGGGCCCGGCTTAAAGTTCACGGAAATCAAATTGATTTTCACCTGGTTGAAATGCCGGCTACATAAGGAGGAGTTCACATGATTCATAGAAAACTGAATACAGTATTCATTCCCGTGGCTAATCTAAAAGAGTCTGTGGATTGGTACGAAAAAGTGCTAGGTTTTGAAATCGATCCCTTGCAGTATAATGAGATTGAGAAGCTTCCCGTTTATACTTTTCAGATGGGGGAAACATCACTGACTCTAGAAGAGGAAAAAGGATTCACTCCACCTGCTTCAAATGTTCCAATATGCAATTTCCATACCACTCAAATTGAAAAAGTAAGAGAAGACTTTCGCGAAAAGAAAGTCACATTTGAATCCGGGATCATCACGTTTCCCGACTTTTCTTATTTTAACTTTAGAGATGTCAACGGGAATTTATTAATGATTTGTACGGGTTAAAGAGGATTAAAAACATTTAAACGGTAAAGCAAAAACCTCCTCTAAGAATTGATTTTCTTAAGGAGGTTCTTTTTTTTTGCAAATCTACTTCACACACTTCACACATACCGTTAAAGCGGGTTTAACATTTTTATAAGAAAGAGTGATTTCTTTAAAGCCAGCTTCATGCAAAGCTTCAGAAATACTTTCACCATAGTGTTTCGCCCGGTCATCCCTTTCTTCATCCCCGCGTGGCTGGACGGTGATGAGAAGGGTGCCGCCTTTTTTTAGCATATTATATAAGTGTGAAAGGGATTTTTCCTGGTCCTTCCATAGGGGATAGTTATTGACGGAAAAGATCCGATCGTATTCAACAGTGTTCAATTCAAATTGACTAATATCATGTACAAATAAGCGTACTCTTCCGTTCTCAATCGCTTTTTCATTTTTATTTTGTGCAACATTCTTCATGGTCTCAGAGATATCAACCCCATCCACAAGCGATTTAGGAAAACGACTGGAAATTCGATGTATGCAATATCCGGGCCCAAAGCCTACTTCCAGAATATGATCGCCATCTTTAATGGACAATTGCTTAATGGACCAATTATTTATTTTTCGATTATCGAATTCCATTACTTTTCCGACAAACCAGCCGAGTAATCCATTCGGACGCTTGAATTGCTTTTGTAATGAAAACAACAGGGCATCACCTCTTTTGTTAAAATATGTTTTTATAAAATAGTATCGTCTATTCACCTTTCCACTAATACACACAAACAAAACCTTGAAAGAGATGTTGCAATTTTTTGAAAAAGTGGCATAATATAAACAAATCTATTTTGCGTTAATGAGAAAAGTACATAGATGGGTCCCTTATCAGAGAGCTTCGGCAGCTGAAAAGAAGCAGGGTAACTCGTTATGGAAAATGGTCTCGGAGCATTCTATTCGAACCGCTTTGGTGTAGGGTAGAACGGGAATGGGCATCCGTTATCAATGTCACGGTATAAGAGCTTTTTTATGCTCCGTACTTGCTGAGACAGTCTTGTGTAAGCAAGCTGTAAACTAAGGTGGTACCACGAGTTCAACCCCTCGTCCTTAGATGTCGATTGATATCTAAGGACGAGGGGTTTTTTATATTATTCAGGAGGAGGAAAAGGCATGACCATATTTATAGGTGGCGCCTGGCCATATGCGAATGGGTCGTTACATTTAGGGCATATCGCAGCCCTATTGCCAGGGGACATAATTTCACGATATTACCGTTTAAAAGGGGAGGATGTTCTCTACGTGTCAGGAAGTGACTGTAATGGAACCCCGATTGGTATTAGGGCCAGACAGGAAGGAACAAGTATTGAAGAGGTCGTGAATCGATATCACAACGAATTCCTCGGGTGCTTCCACGCTTTAGGATTTAGTTATGATGAGTACACAAGAACTGACCACTCGCATCATCATAAAGAAGTTCAAAACATCTTTACCACCCTTTATCAGAGGGGCTGGCTTTATGAAAAAGAAGTGGAGCAAACGTATTGTGAGCATGATCATCAATTTTTGCCGGATCGGTTTGTAGAAGGAACCTGTCCCGTTTGTGGTTCGAGGGCAAGAGGTGATCAGTGTGATCAATGCTCTACAGTGTTGGATCCGACAGATCTAATCGATAAATCCTGCAAGCTCTGTGGCCATGAGCCGGTACTTAAAGCGACAAAGCATTTATATTTCTCTCTTTCTAAATTGCAGGAGCCTCTTCAACAATTACTGAAGGATAACGGCACCAGGTGGAGAGATAATGCTCTTCAGCTCACAAGTCGCTATTTAAAAGAGGGCTTGCATGACCGCCCGGTGACAAGGGATTTAGAAAATGGTGTGAAGGTTCCGGTTCAAGGTTTTCATGATAAGAAAATTTATGTATGGATAGAAGCAGTGAGCGGATATTTGAGTGCTTCAAAAAAGTGGGCGAGGGAGCATCAGCGTGATTGGAAAGACTTTTGGCAGGAGGCAACCACGTCCTACTATGTTCATGGAAAAGATAATATCCCTTTTCATAGTATTATTTGGCCGGCCATACTTATAGGAATCGGCGAAAAGAATCTTCCTGACTATATAGTTTCAAATGAATACTTGACGCTTGAGAAAAGGAAAATCTCAACGAGCGGAAATTGGGCTGTTTGGGTGAAGGATCTTCTCAACGACTATCATCCAGATTCCATTCGGTATTTTCTCACCATTAATGCACCGGAAAAGAGAGATGCAGATTTCTCCTGGAGAGAATTTATTTATAGTCATAACAGTGAACTGCTGGGAGCTCTAGGGAATCTGGTTCAACGCACGTTAAAATTTTATGGGAAAGAATTTGGTCATGATCTCACACTTTCTGTCGTCCCAAATGATATTAAGAATAAAATAGGAGAAACGTTTCTTTCTGTCGGTCAATCGATTGAAGAAGGGAACACTCGACAGGGAATTGAAAAAGCATTCGAATTCATACGATGGTCGAATAAGCGTTTTGATGAAATGAAACCGTGGAATGTTATAAAAGAGGATAGGGAGGAAGGAAGAAAGGTATTAGAGGAATTCCTGTACGTAATATGTAACTTGAGGAATCTCATACAGCCGTTTTTACCCTTTACTTCTTCAAAATTGACTGATCAGCTGGGGATGAGCGGACAGTCCGTATGGGCGCCGGTATCTTTGCCGTTAGAGATCAGCATTGAAGCGACAACACCATTGTTTAATCGAATTGACATTGATCAAATTGAGATAGAACGGAAACAATTGAAAGAGAAAGCACAGTGAAACCAAAAGGAGTATGAGATGAAGATCATAGTTGTGTCCGATACCCACATGCCTAAAAAAAGGAGAGGGCTTCCGGAAATTCTGAAGGAAGATTTCAGGAAAAGTGATTTAATCATCCATGCCGGAGACTTTCAAACCCTTGATGTTTATAAAGAGATTACGGGGTATGGAGAACTGATTGCCGTTGTCGGAAATGTGGATGATCCGGATCTTAAGGAGGTTCTCCCCCAAAAAAGAATCATCATGAAAAAAGGACTGAAAATCGGTGTGGTGCACGGAGACGGGAAGGGAAAAACAACGGAAAAAAGAGCTCTTGAAGCGTTCGAATCTGATGAAGTAGATTTGATCGTCTTTGGTCACTCACATATCCCATATTCCCGCTATATGAAAGGGAGACTACTGTTTAATCCCGGATCTCCCACTGATAAACGGAAGCTCCCTTACTTCTCACATGGTGTTTTGACCATTGAAGACACGTGGAAATTAGAACATAAATTTTACCGTTAAAAAAGCACAGGGGGCTGAGCCTCTGTGCTTTAATCCTTAATATGGCTTAAATCTTATAAAGTAAACTGGTAGTAATCCTGACTATAGAAGGTTTGAAAACCACTTGATTCATAAAGCTTAAGTGCATTTCTGTTTGTAGCAGCTACATCCAGGTAAATATCGCTGGTCCACTCGGATTCCTTCATCACGACTTGAGACAGGGCATTTCTACCGATGCCTTTTCCCTGATTGGAGGGATGGATAGCAAATCCATAAATAAAGCTTCGATTGTCCACTCGTTGGATTCTAATCTTCCCTACGGTCGCTCCATTATATACAATCATTAAGTTGCCTTCCCTTGATTCTTCTAGCAGTCTCTTGGTATAGGATTCAGCATCAGACCTTACAACGTGAAAGCATTTTTCATCAAGGTCAATAATGGTTTCAATATCCTTTTCAGTAGTAGTTCTTATTTGGACATCAGCGGCGTTTACAGATAAGCTTTTTTTATTCCACTTCATTTCATATTCAGTAAAATCATAAGAGGCATTTATTTTCTCAATAAATTCCTTTCCGGAAGCTGATGAGCCGGGAGAATTAAGTAAGAGCTTTCGAACAGATCGTGATCTTAGTGACTGGATGGCTTCCTGGAATAGTTCACGAAATAGTTGCTGTTTACGGTAATCCGGGTGAATCATCCCACATAATTCATAAGTTTCACCAAAGCCGTACAATCCTAAAAATCCAATCAGTTGATCCTCTTTATAAAGAAGAAAATCATCCAGGCTGTTTGTACGATTTTTAAGCATATCCCAGTTCAGTTTTACTTTTATATCTTCGTGTTTTTCGCAGACGATCTGCAGGTTTTTAATGTCTTGAAGCTGTTTTGAAGTAAGCATGTTTCATCCCCATTTAATCAAAATATAAAGAATATTCTCACTAAATTTTATGGGAAATCCTTCATATAGACAAGAGTTTTTTGGGAAAAGCCATGTATTTTATAACATGGCTCCAGCTTATTCTTTTTCTTGTATTCGCTGAATCACTTCATGCAGTTCATCAGGTTTTAAAAATTCGAGAGGGGAGAAGCCTTTTTCAAACATGACGGATTCGCTTTCAATCATCAGTACATATCGACCGTTCACTTTCGCCAGATGAATGCTGTCACCAAAGTCGGAGAGAAGGGCTTTCACGGAAACATGATCAAGTTTTACTTTCAGTTCGACTTCAGGTGATTGTTCGACGATTTGGGAGGTGGCTTCTACCACTTGTTCAGTCGTGAACCTTTCCTGAAGCTCACGCTTTGGACTGATTGCCCACTCTTCCACCGCTTCTTCAAATTCAACACGTTCATCGCTCTCTTCAGCATAGGTTTCTGAAATATGTTCCTTCACCATCCCGTAAACTTGGGATTTTACGATTTCGGGCATGGACTTTTCATATTCCACCCATTTCAAGAAATCTTCAAAGTATCTGGCGTGTGAAGCTTGATGGATTTTGATTTCGGCAGAGTCCATCATTCCTTCTTCAGGCATGTAGGGATATTGGATGGATTTCATGTTTTTCGTGGTAATCGCCATTTCGACATTGTGAATCAGAGTCGCTTCATCGGTTATGGTGGCAACCTTTGGTTCAAAATCACATTTCATAATGAACACAAACGGATCATCAAAGAATTTCGTCAGCTTTGCAGTCGCAACGAGGAATGCACCACCTCGGATAGCACTCGCTTCTATGTACATTTGAACAATTTGATCACAGGCTTCGCGAAAGTCCTCTTTGTTTTCGGCAAACCGGGTACGGTGAAATAAATTATAATTTGGATTGGAAGTCAGTTCATGACCCGGTTCTACTACAAAGCGTCCAATTTTTGTGGGGGCAGACTCGGACTTTGAATGTCGGTCTACCTTCCGCTTCACAATTTTGGTTAGTTCGCCATCTAAAAAGCTTTTTAAGGGACTATCTTCATACTCGGTTCCCGTTAACGTCTGAAAATGCTTATGCCGTTTATCGGCTTCTTCGCCTTTGCCCTCTACTTGTATTAAATAGAAGGAGAGGTTCTGAATAGTAAAATCCATGTTTTGTTCTCCTGACCTAAATAGATTCGTTTTACATGTAATTATCTATACATTCATTGTTACAGTATAGAAAAGCTGAAAAGGTTCGTCAATTGACTTATGAAAGTTCATTCTGGTGAGATACTACTTGTTAAGAATTAAGTATAGGTGGTGTGCTATGTGGGGAATCAATCTTTTTTTTCGTTGGTGAAGAAAGGAAACAAGTCATCGTTTTTCGCCATGGTGGGGAACGGGATTCTGGCGATTGCAAAAGGGATAGCCTACTTCATCAGTGGAAGTGGAGCAATGTTTGCCTCGGCGATGCATTCGTTAGCTGATGCAGTGAATCAGGGTTTTGTGTTTATCGGAAGTGTTCTTTCTGAGAAGCAACCAACGGAGAAATTTCCGACGGGCTTCGGAAGAGTCATCAATCTTTTTTGTATGATTGCGGTTATCGTTGTATCCATTATGGCCTATGAAACCATACGGGAAGGGATTCATTTACTAAAACATCCCGCTCTTGTGAAGGGCATTTGGCTGAATGTGTCAGTATTACTACTGAATATCCTTATCGATGGCGCCATCCTCTATAAAGTGATGAAGGAAATCGGACAGGAAGCAAGAGCTGAAAGAACAGGCATGGGAATTTTCTCAGGAGCATTTAAAAACGTAAAGCGTGCGTCACCACCGACAAGGCTCGTATTTTATGAGGATTTGGTCGCTGTTTCAGGGGCTATCTTGGCCTTGATTGCTGTATTGGTGTCATATTTCTCCGCCTATCAGCTAATGGATGGAATCGTCACTATAGTCATTGGATTCCTCATGGTAGGCGTCGCCTTCAGGGTTGGTTATGACAACATGGTCGGTCTAATAGGAGTTGCTGCCCCGAAGGAAGTCGAGGACCGAATCGCAAGTACGATCTTTGAGCACGAAGCAGTAATCGATATCTTCAAACTAAGAATAACTCAGGAAGGTCGATACTATCATGTTGAATCGTATCTTGAACTGAAAAGAGGATTACCACTTTCTGAAGCAGATGATATTAAATTTGCCATTCAGGACAATTTAATGAGTGACCCGGATATTGCAGACGTAACGTTGGGGATCATCGAGGATGATGGTATTCAGGAATGGAAAGGAAGTAAACCGGAACCTCAATAAGAAACAGAGCATCCTGCCGAGAAGTTCAGCAGGATGTTTATTCGTTCAGGATTAAAATAAGTCTTCTAAGCTTCCTTCAGTACACGAAAGAATGGAATAGGAAGGCTGCGAAAACGTATAGTTTGGTCTTGCTTCATGTTCATACTATAATAAAGAAAATCATAGAATAGATTATGTGAGGAGGGGAGATAGAATGGATGTGAATGAGATACTGCAGCTATTCAAAGAGAGAACACCCAGAATACTTGGAAGTGAAACATTTTCTGAATATGCTATTCTACTTCCTTTGATTGAGGTCAACGGCCAAACGCATGTTTTATTTGAAGTTCGTTCCTTAAACATGAGAAGACAACCAGGGGAAATTTGTTTTCCTGGAGGGCGGATAGATCGAAGTGATTCGGATGAGAAAGCAGCAGCTATTCGTGAGACATCAGAAGAACTGGGAATTCATACGGACACCATTACAGATGTGTATCCACTCGATTATATCGTGTCTCCTTTTGGGACCATCATTTATCCATACGTAGGCAAAATAAATGTATCCATAAAAGAGTTAAAACCGAATCAAGCTGAGGTGGAGGAAATCTTTACTACACCATTGACCTATCTACAGGAAAGGGAACCTGACTTGTATAACATCAAGTTCAAGATGGAGCCCGAAGAGAGCTTTCCGTTCAAACAAATTCCAGGCGGAGAAAATTACAACTGGCAGGCTAGAAATATGAAAGAACATTTTTACTACTATGAAGACAAAGTCATATGGGGATTAACCGCCAGAGTTCTTCATCATTTTGTGAAACTTCTTTCGTAATACGTCCATTAAACATAATTTCAAATAAAAACGAAATCTTTCTAAAAAGAAATTCTACAATTACCCATACGTATTGACATTCGTTTTCAATTAATACTTTTTTCGATAGGGCAACATGTCGGAGAAAGTATTTTTGTTTGTAAATATGTAGCAAATTGAAGTGTTTGTAATGGTTTAATAGGAGGTAAAGACAAGTAAGCAAAAGATGATGAAAATAAGGAGAGGGGAAATAACTATGATTATTCGCGCTAAATGCTGGAGAATGTTAAGTGTACAGGAAAAAATGTTTATCCTTAAAGCTGTATGTAATAAGCATCTCAAAAAGTAATGAACAGGAATTTTCTATATGCTCCTTAGAAAAACGTACAATTTCATCATGTTCATGAAGTCATTAAGCCGATATATATAACGGAGATTCCTATGCCGTTCATCTAAGACTCCTTTGCTTCTCTATTGGAAATGATTAATCTATCGATATCTTAAAAATCATCCGGTTGATTTATTGGATGTTATCGATTGGTGGTAAGATCAAACCGAAAAAATGAAGAATCAAAAAAGCTAAATAGGAAATCGTTACACACTCTGTGTACTATAGCCAGGAGTATACATGGCTACTTTGATCCAGCCACCAAGTGATTTTTCGTATTGTTATGCAAAGATAAAATAGGATGGCTAAGTCCTTTCACCCCAGGACTTCTGTTTGTATTTATCAAAAAATACATACCTCAACTCAATAAGTCCCCTGAAATCTATCTCAATTAATAATTTCTTATAAAAACCCCTATCATCAATTTCCACTTTTCATTTAACATTTGGTAAAATAATATAGTACATACATATAAGGGGGACACCTTAGTGAAAGGATCAAAAGTAGTAATCATAGCCGTAATGCTTATGGCCATTCTATTAAGTGCCTGTAACCGGAATGCTGCTGAAATGGTCATGAGTGGTGGAGTGACAATAAATGAAAAGGCCAATACGATTACATTCAGAGGAGTGCTCTCAGACAAAGCACTTGAACCGGATACTCCGTTTCAAACCCGTTTCTACCTGCAGGGAACCACAATTAAAAACGCACTGGGAACGGATCTGATTTATACAGATGAGGAGTTAAAGAGCCGTAAACAGGGAGAATCACCACAAGAGTTTGAGGTTAAGAAAACAGTGGATATTAAAAAACCGGAAGAGATTGATAAGTTAATGAGTGAAATAAAGAATAAAGATAAAGAAGCCGTCACGATTGAACTTGTTAATGATAACGGTCGAATTGATGATCAAGTTCTTCATAATGTAACAAAGGAGTAGGACCGCAATGTCCTGCTCCTTTGTCTGTTCTGATTACTTGGTATTGACCGGTCTTTTTAAGGCATACAAATCATCCTCGAGAAGAAGCATCTTATCCATCAATACATCTTTAGAATCCATCACTCCCTGATTATAGAGGTATGGACCAATCTCTTTCATAAAGAAATCAAACCAATTACCAGCACCTAAATCTCCAATTTCGTTACCGGTCTGCTCATAATAAAATGTCTGAATTCGCTCAATCATAGTATCTTTCTGTTCTTTTGGTATCTTCGTAAACATGATAGATAACCCTCCCATCGACTTTCTTCCATCGTAACATAACTGGCCGATTACAGGTATGAATCCCAGCCTTGGGTATTTTTAATCAAACAATATGTATGTCAAATAAGAACAAAGAAAACAATGAAATTCAGAAAGACTAGTGTAGCAGAAAGAAAGTCATCCAACATATAAATTTGTATAATTGTGGCAAACTAAATCCTGACAGGCAAAGTGCCTGTACATATATAAACAAAAGGAGAATGCGAATGTGGCAGGAGTTTAAAAAGTTTGCCGTGAAAGGTAATGTCATAGATCTTGCAGTGGCGGTCATTATAGGTGCTGCTTTTGGTAAAATCGTCAAATCCCTGGTCGATGATATCATTATGCCCCTTCTAGGTATATTGCTTGGTGGCATTAGCTTTACGAACTTAAAAGTTACGGTAGGAGAAGCTGTCATTACCTATGGAGTATTCCTGCAAAACGTAGTGGATTTCTTCCTCATAGCCCTCGTCATATTCTTTATTATACGCATATATAAGAAAATGGAACGCAAAGAAGAGATCAAAGCGGAAGTGAAGGTCGATCAGAAGGAAGAACTTCTTAGAGAGATACGTGATTTATTAAAAGATCCCAGGCACAGTCCTGAATAATTGATTAATCGACAAAAAAACAAGGAGATTTCCTTTATTTATCCAATATATAGTAAGAGAAGAACAAGAGGGGGAGAAACAATGGAAATCAACTCAATATATTTAATTAAAGAAAAAAATGGAATGAAGAAAGACTTTTCTTTACTCCTTTCAATGATGGACTATGCAAGGTTCACTTCTATCAGCGAAGTTGAGAACTTACCGGTTGAAATGCTAGACTACCGATGTCATGATGAAGCAAATTCAATCGGTATGCTTCTTGCCCATTTTGATGCAGTTGAAAAAATTTATCAGGTACTTACCTTCGGAAACCTAAGTGATGATGAAATAGAGGAATACGCAATGACCTTGGAACCTGCCTTAAGCTTAGGCAGTAAGGCAGCCGAAGGAATTAAAGGAAATAAAGTCGAATTTTACCTTGAGAACTTGCAGATGACCAGGGACAAAACGGTGGAGCAGTTCAAACAACTGGATGAGGATTGGCTATATGAAGAAACGGACTGGTGGTATGGTGAAAAAGGAAATAACTTCTTTAAATGGTTTCATGTATTTGAAGATGAAATCAATCATAGGGGACAAATACGTATGATCAAAAAACTCTATGCAAAAGAACACAATATTTCAATCGTGGACTAAATCCTACATCGTATTTTACAAAAAGACCCATTCATATTCTTGAATTTTGCATGAGATTCTGTTATAGTAAAGATAGTTATTTTTGTTCGGTTAATATGCACGATTGAAGAATATTCGTCTTGAATTTTAATCAGAGCAGGAATATAATTTTTATGTGCAACTGCACTAGGAGGTACTTGTTTTATGTTACAAGGTAAAGTTAAATGGTTTAACGCTGAAAAAGGTTTCGGTTTCATCGAAGTTGAAGGTCAAGACGATGTTTTTGTTCACTTCTCTGCTATCCAAGGTGAAGGATACAAATCATTAGAAGAAGGTCAAGACGTTACATTTGAAATCGTTGAAGGTGCTCGTGGACCACAAGCAGCTAACGTTCAAAAGTAATTCAATCTTAAAACTCCAAACAGAGTACGTCGGCCGACGTACTCTGTTTTTTTTGTGTCTTCCCACGTCCAGTGGATACTCGACTTCAGTATCTATACTGGTTTTTCCTGAAAAATTCTGTTACTGTACTGTTAACGATACTTTATTTACTGGAGTGCTGAATTTTGTGGAAAAAGGCTAAGAAATTTTTTATTTTTATTGGAGTTTTCATAGGAAGTAACATCATATTAAGTATTATTGCTGGTCTGATTTTAACAAATTTGTATCATAGTAATGGATTTAAAGGATCTCCCGTTATCGGGACCTTAATCAATGTCGCAGCAGCTGTACTTGCGGTTTTTGTTGCGTACAAACCGTTAAAGAAGAAAGATCAGGCTTAACCTGGCTGAATTTACCTTATTTCTGTCCATGTGCACACTTCATAACAATAAGAATAAGCTAATCTCACTAACCTTTCCGGAACAATCCTGGGAGGTTTTTCTATGTTAAATATGTATGAGGGAGATGTTCATCGGAGTTGTTTAAAGAATTCCTTCGCTGATAGGGACGGGCTTCATAGAAAGAGACTAGTCAGTTGACTAGTCTCTTGTTAAGTATTCAATTGTGTCACTATGTTTTATTTATTTTGTTGGTTTTGTTGATTTTGCTGATTTTGTTGTTTAGCAGCTTTTCTAGCTCTTTCAGCAGCGTTTTGCTCTTGAGCAAATTCTGCTTCATTTTTTTGTTGCTGTGGTTTGTTGTTGTTGTTAGTCATGGTTATCACCTCCGTCTACTATAATTTGCCCCGAAAAGAAAAAAAGATACATGAAAAATCAAATTAAACTTGTGAAGTTTACATATTCAAATTTTGAGTGAGGGACGGACCTTGAAGAGGTCCGTCCCTCACTTTCCAGTTACTTACTAGTTTAGCCCTTAGAAAAGGGGGGTACTAATAAGTTCGTGCATTTATTTTCTTTACATACCTATTTCTACATGATAGAGCTACATCAACGAATTAAGGGGGAAGTCATTTGAAAAATTTTACACCAATGTTTTGGATTGCGATTACAATCGGCATCATTTTTGTGGCTTGGGGGGTTATTTTTCCTCAGGCATTGATCGATATCATGTCCAATACCCAAGGAGTTCTTCTAGACAAATTTGGCTGGTTTTATCAATTTTCAGCTTCATTCTTTTTCATCATCGCCATCTTCTTTGCATTTAGTAAATATGGGAAGATCCGATTAGGGAAAGACACTGATAGACCTGAATATTCCACATTGACATGGTTTGCCATGCTCTTTAGTGCAGGAATGGGAATCGGACTCCTATTCTATGGAGTATCGGAACCTGTTTCTCATTATTCCACTCCACCATTTGGAAAAGGCGGGACCATAGAATCAGCTAAAATCGGATTACGCTATACATATCTTCATTGGGGATTCCATGCCTGGGCCATTTATGCAGTCGTAGCATTGGCCCTTGCCTATTATAAATTCAGGAAGGGCATGCCAGGGTTGATGAGTGCCACATTATATCCAGTCATTGGGGATAGAGTGAAAGGTCCAATAGGGTATATTGTTGATATTGTCGCTGTGTTTGCCACGATTTTCGGTGTGGCGATTTCACTTGGAATTGGTGCACAACAAATTAACAGTGGACTTAATTACCTGATGGGAACCCCGATTGACTTTAAAGTTCAGCTGATCATCATGGGAGTTGCAACGGTTCTATTTATTACTTCTGCTGCTACTGGTTTATCAAAAGGAATTAAATATTTGAGCAATGCCAATATGATATTGGCGGTCTTGTTATTCATTGTCTTTCTCATCGCAGGTCCTACGCAATTTGTTCTGGAATTGTTTTTGACCACTTTTGGGAGCTATGTTCAGAACCTTCCTAGTATGGGATTACGCTTTTCCCCATTTAATGTGGAGAATAATCAATGGGTGAAGGATTGGACGATTTTTTATTGGGCATGGTGGATCTCATGGACACCGTTTGTGGGAACCTTTATTGCGAGGGTATCAAAAGGAAGGACTGTTCGTGAGTTTATCATCGCCGTCATCATTGTGCCTACAATCGTATGCGCCCTGTGGTTTGGAGTATTCGGAGGAACAGGATTGTATTACGACTTTGTTCAAGGTGTAGATGTAGCGGGTCAAAGTTTGGAGACGGCACTATTTTATGTGTATGATCAAATGCCACTAAGTGGGGTGCTGTCGATTATTTCCCTCATCTTGATTATCACATTTTTTGTGACGTCGGCCGACTCTGCAACATTTGTACTGGGGATGCAAACGTCCAATGGAAGCTTGAACCCTCCATTCTTCGTGAAGTTCAGCTGGGGGATCGTACTGGCTGCCATTGCGGCGATCCTGATGGGGACTGGCGGCATCAGTGGATTGCAAGCAGCCACCATCATCACAGCCTTACCATTGGGGATTATCTTATTTGTCATGACATATGGATTAATTCTTTCATTCCAAAAAGAAATGAAAATGAAAAAGAAAGAATAGAACGTCTGCTGCTGGTAAGTGAGTTACTTAACAGAAGATGAAATAAAATAAGTGAAGAACCCTCTATTTCGTATAGAGGGTTCTTCTATTGGATTTTTTTGCTTCAATGAAAAAAATGATACGCCAACGACAACGACTTTGTTAGGATTAAGATACTTATCGAAAAGTTTTGAATAGAGGGAGAGTGTGGATTCAATGAAACAGATTATCGCAATGGGTGGGGGAGGCTTTTCCATGGAGCCTGAGAATCTGCTTTTAGATCAATATATATTAAAACAGGCTGGGCAATCAAATCCAAAGGTTTGTTTTTTGCCTACGGCCAGTGGAGATGCAGAAGGGTATATAGAGCGATTTTACAATGCTTTTCACTCGCTTTCGTGTGAGCCTTCACATTTGTCTCTATTCAAATTACCAACCATAGATTTAGAGGGATTCCTTCTTGAGAAGGATATTATCTATGTGGGTGGGGGCAATACAAAGAGTATGCTTGCCCTATGGAGGGAGTGGAAGATTGATTCCATACTAAAGAAAGCTTGGGAATCAGGGACGATTCTTGCAGGTTTGAGCGCAGGCTCGATCTGTTGGTTTGAAGAAGGAATTACTGATTCGTATGGTGAAGAATTAGAAACGATTAAAGGTTTGGGATTCTTGAAGGGAAGCCACTCCCCTCATTATGACGGCGAAGAAGAGCGGCGCCCCCTTTTTCATTCATTCATCCGTAAAGGGATACTTCAAGCAGGCTATGGAGCGGATGATGGTGCAGCTTTACATTTTATTGATGAAAGTCTTTATAGAGTAGTGAGTTCAAGAGTTCATGCTTCTGCCTATTGGGTCGAGAAGAGAGATGACGATATGCACGAAACGATTTTATCCACAGAATTTCTAAAAAAGAGGTAAAAAGATAGTCCCAGAATCAGCATACTTTTATATTTGATGACATAGGGATAGTGATGAGTCTTTTTCTAAGGAGGAGAACATCATGGCTGAAGATAAACGAAATACTCCAAGTGACTTTGTAAAGAACACGTCAAAGCAAGCCAGCGGGCTAGTGAATAAAACGGCAGACACAGCTAATGAAATAATCAAAAGTGTAAGCGGTAAAGGCGGACTTGTAGGGAAAGTGTCAGATACATCGGCAGATTTTGTGAAAAATGTAAGCAATACAGGGAACAAAATGGTCGGGAAAACAGTAGACACCGCAAGCAAGGCAGTCAAAGGTGCATCAAATAAGTTATTTAAAAAGAAATAAGGATACAAGAGGAGCTATCTCCTATGGAGGGATGGCTCCTTTTCTTATTCACCTCAAATATGACGATGATGCTATGATAAAATAGGGATGAAAAACTAGAGATCAAAAATGGAGGGTGAAAATGATTGATATTCGTTTTATTTCAGCTACCGATACATATGCCATTAGACAACAAATCTTAAGGCCGACGCAATCAATAGAAGAGTGTCATTATGAAGGAGATTCAGACGACAGTTCCTTTCACATTGGCGTTTTTGAAGGAAAGGTGCTGATCAGTATCGGTTCCTTTTATCAGGAGGCACAACCGGGTTTAAATGGATATCTGCCTTACCGGCTAAGGGGAATGGCCACTCTAAAGGATTACAGGGGGAATGGCATTGGAAAGCAGCTCATCGAATACAGCGAAAAGGTTCTAAAAGAAAAAGGGTGTGAAATGTGGTGGTGCAATGCCAGAATATCGGCTGGGCCATATTATGAGAAATTGGGTTTAACTCAGTTGGGGGACGTATTTGAAATAGAACCAATCGGGCCTCATGTGATTATGTATAAGCAGATATGATTGTCGGGATCGAGGCAATATGAAAGTGACATATCTGCACCTTAGCCTTCTTCCTATATAACTACCACGTTTTTGTCACGCCATAAATAAACAACCGGGAAAAGCCCGGTTGTTTCTCCATCATCATTCTTGAATAGCAGATCTTCTCAGTTTAATAAACTTCACTAAATTTAACACAATGGTTTTTGTTACCGCGTAAAAAGGAACGGCCAGGATCATCCCAAGAATACCTGCCAGGTTTCCAGCCACCAGTAATAAAATGATTATCGTCGCTGGATGAGTATCGAGGCGCTTGCCTAAAATCAGGGGTGAAAGGAGGTTCCCCTCTATTTGTTGTGCAATCGTGACAACCACGATGACGAGAATGGCTTTCGTCGGTGAATCAAACAGGGCCACGATGATGGCAGGTGCAGCACCGATAAAAGGACCGATAAACGGAATGATGTTTGTTACGGCCCCTATTAACGCCATCACCAATGCGTAGGGAAGTCCAATGATCAAATACCCGATAAACGTCAGGGTCCCCACAAAGGAAGCTACCGTCAATTGTCCCTGTATGTATGCGGCAAGTGTATCACTCGTATCCTTTAAAGTGTTGATCCCTTCTTCCCGGTAGGCAGGAGGAAGAAATTTTGAAATGGCCTTAGGAAATTTATGGCCGTCTTTAAACATAAAGAATAATAGAAAAGGGACGGTGACAATCAGTATCGTTATACTGGTCAGAACACTCACTAATCCTTTGAGAGCAGTTGTAATATTATCTGGTAAAGTATTGGCAAAGTCCATTAACTGTTTTTCTACATCTTTAAGTGACACATAATCCTGACTCATCATCCATTTGAATTGTTGAGTCTCAGATAGGTATTCGATAAAATTCCTCGTTTGTCTTGCATACTCCGGAAGCTCATTGAACAATCCTGTGATCTGCTTCGAGAGAATCGGCGCGATATTCCCTATAATTAACACCATCACTCCAATAATAGCAGCATAAAGCACGATGATGGCAATGGTTCTCGGCAATCTTGCTTTTTCCAGGAGATTGACTAATGGATTTAATAAAAAATACAGAAATCCTGAAATGATGATCGGGAAAAATAATGTTGAAGCGAATACGACAATCGGTTCAAATAAAAATGAAATCTTTGTTGAAACATAAATAATGGTAAGAATAATGAGAATCTGAAGGCTCCATGAGTACATCTTTTTCTTGGTCAAGCTATTCACCTCTACCTATCGACTTGTTTGTGTGATTAAGTATATCAAATACTGAAAGGAAAACCCTACTAATATATAGAGGATAAGGAGAATTATTTTGTGAGAAAAATCATTCTGGATAAGTTGAAAAGTATCGAAAGAGAAGAGAGAGTCAGGATTCTGTATGCCGTCGAAGCCGGGAGTCGGGCATGGGGGTATCATACAGATGAGAGCGATTATGATGTAAGGTTTATATATATACGGGAGGTTACCGCATATTTAAATCTTCAAGGGACCAAGGACGTTATTGTAAAGCCTGCAAAGTATTCCTTTGAATTCAGCGGATGGGACCTTAGTAAAGCACTCAAACTTCTTCGTAAATCAAACCCTTCTCTAATGGAGTGGTTAACAAATGAAAATGTGTATATTGAGCACCCGGACATAGAGAAAGTCAGAAAGCTAAGAGACCAGACTTTTTCTCCAGCCCGCTGTTTGATTCATTATTATCACATGGGTAGACGCAATATGGAAAAGTATTCGAAAGAGGAGATCAAAGGTTTGAAGAAAATGATGACGATTATCAGACCGTGGCTTGCTTATAAGTGGATTAAAGAGTATCAAACGATTCCACCAAATGGGGTGAACGAAATGGTTGACTCTATTACTATGAATGAAGAAATGAAGGCTACCATCTCTTCTATGCTCCTATCAAGAGTTAATGGGAAGGAGGTTCCGTTTCCCAATTTAATGTTTATGGAAAAGTACATAAGAGAAGATTTACTTAAAATGGAGGGGACTCTGGAGGATCTGCCCAGCGATGACTCTTTTCAATGGGGAGTAATAAACGAAACGTTCTTAAACATTTTAGAAAATGTGTGGGGTGTACATTTAGTCAGAGAGAAGCGTTAACAGGATCCTTGGACATGTATAATAGCACCTTCTTTGGGAAGCATAGAAAAAAAGATTCTTACTGAAGGTGCTAATATGAGTTCGTTTAATAAAAGGAATAGAAGAATACCAAAGCAGCTGCTTTCAGAAAAAGAAGAAGTTCTGCCTGAATTTCTCACTCTTGAAGAGAAAATCTCTTATTTTCGTAATGGTTTATTTAATACTGATGATTTAAAACTAAGAGAATTAACTTTTAATAGTAAAAAATTGACCATAATGTTTATTGATTCTGTCATTGATAATAGGAGCTTACAGACGTATATTATCAAACCTATATTAGAGAAAGGTTCCGGCGATATACGTGATGTGGTAAGCAGTAATAGCATCAAAGAAACATTGTATTTAGACGAGGCACTCAGCGCAATGGTGGATGGACACTGCCTTTTACTAACGGAAGACAGTGAAATCATGATATTTATCAGTATGCCTAAAATTCCTACTAATCGTTTTGAACCAATAAATGAAAAAGTGATTAGAGGGTCACATCAAGGCTTCAGTGAAAATATCACAGAAAATGTGCATCTTATAAGAGAGAGAGTTTCAAGTCCGAAACTGACTGTGAAATATTCCAGTATAGGAGAAACAACAAGAACAAAATACGCTTTAGTTTATTTATCACACTTAACAAATCCAGAATTGTTAAGAACGATTGAGGACCGGATCAATTATGTTCAAGCAGATGCAGTTCAGTCACCTGGATATTTTGAAGAATTTTTAGAAGATAATTCGTTTTCTCCATTTCCACAGTTTTTAAATACGGAAAGACCGGACCGGGTAGCCGGAAATCTAATGGAAGGCAGAATTGCTCTGGTAATGGAAGGAAGCCCTACGGTATTACTCTTGCCAGTGAATTTCTTCTCTTTCTTTCAAACATCAGAGGACTATAATAACCGGGCATTTATCGGTTCATTTGTACGATTCATCAGATTAATCAGTTTTATTGCAACACTCTGTTTACCCGCTTTTTATATAGCTGTCATCTCCTATAATTATGAAATCATACCGGTAGAAATCATATTTTCGATTAAAAGCTCCCTGGAGTATGTTCCATTTCCTCCATTGATTGAAGCGGCCATTATGCAGTTAACATTGGAATTACTTCGTGAAGCGGCTATCCGATTACCGAACCCTATCGCACAAACCATTGGGGTGGTGGGGGGACTTGTTATCGGGACGGCTGTTGTAGAAGCGAATTTGGTTTCAAATACCATGGTTATCGTAGTGGCGATTACAGCTATATCTTCTTTCGTTATTCCATCTAATGAAATGAGTACTTCCGTTAGGATACTAGGTTTTCCCCTCATGATATTTGCTGCTTTATTTGGGGTTCTCGGAATAGTAATCGGGTTGATGTTGCTGTTGATCCATATGTCGACGCTTAAATCATTAGGTCAATACTATTTATACCCTGTTGCTCCTTTGGATTTTAAGTCACTGAAAGACACCTTTATTCGCGTTCCCATGTGGCTGATGAAAGAAAGACCAAAGGATTTGAAACCACAGTATAAGTGGAAAACGACAGATCCTCGAGGATGGAAAAAAAATGAAGAATCAGACTAATCTTACTTCCATACAGTTGATGTTATTCATTGTCCAAACACAAATTGGAGTAGGGGTTCTTGGCCTTCCATTCAGCGTATTTTCCATTTCCAAAGGTGATGCTTGGATTTCAATATTGCTGGCTGGTATTGTTGTTCAATTATTTATCACGATATTTTGGGTCTTGGGCAGAAGGTTCCCTGCTAAATCCCTTTTCCAATATTCAATGCAATTGGTTGGAAAAGCAGGGGGAACATTCATAAATATTTCCTATGTTGTGTATGGATTGCTAGTTACCAGCCTTATTATGATGTATTCAACTGCCATCATCAAAACGTGGGTGCTGACACTTACACCAAAATGGATCATTATGCTTCTATTGATGGGAACCGCAGTCTATTTAGGAAGGGAATTATTATCTGACATCTGCAATGTTTATGTTGTTGTTTCGGGATTGATATTCTTTCTGATCTTGATATCTATCGTTGTATTGATTATTTATCCTGTTGATTGGAGGTATTTGCTTCCGATTGGTCACTCAGGAGGAACCAATATTCTAAAAGGGATAAAAGAAGCATATTTTTCAATGCTTGGATTTGAATTGATTTTGTTTCTTTTTCCTTATTTTCAGCATAATGGGGAACGGTCCGTCTTATTCTCAGCTTCGATGGCCAATCTCTTTGTGACATTGCTCTATGCATTTCTCACCATAGTCAGTCTTGTGACGTTCAGTCCTGAAGAAATAGTCATTATTCCTCAGCCGGTACTATATTATGTGAAATCCCTGTATTTGCAAATTGTTGAGAGAATTGATTTGGTATTTGTTTCCCTTTGGGTGGTAAGTGTCATAACTTCGTTAACCAGCTACCTTTTTCTATCAACGGAGGGAGTCGCTCATACGTTTAAACGAATCAATCGTTCTATCATAACAATTTTCTTTGGCAGTTTATCTTTTATCATTGCTTTAATTCCCAATAAAGAAGCAGAAATGGAGTTGTACAACAAATGGGTGATTAATTCATCCTATTTATTCATACTTGTCATTCCATTTCTCTTTTTAGGAATCTCTTTTATTTTCAAGAAAAAGGAAAGAGGGAAGAACGTATGAAGAAAAGAATCATCTTAGTCACGGTTCTATTTCTCATTCAGTTGACTTTAACGGGTTGTTGGGATCAACGATTGTTGAAAGACGGAAGGTTGGTTTTTTCCTCTGCCTTTGATTTAGTTGATGATGAAACCATAAGAGCTACAGCCATTATCCGTGATTTTAAAGATCGGACACCGACCAATGTAGTGGTACAAGGGGAAGGGAAAACCATACGTGAGACAAGAATGCATATGGACCGTAAAATTTCCGGAGTATTTGAGCCATCAAAAAATCGGGTGTTTTTATTAGGGGAAGAATTAGCAAAAAAAGATATCTATAAGTTTTTAGATATTTTTTACCGGGACCCCAATAGTTCCATTTCTGCCAAATTAGCAATAGTTGAAGGAGAAAGTGGGGAAATACTTACAAAATTAAGTGAAAAAAACGTATTGATTTCAGAATTTATCATTGAACTACTCAAAAGTGCAGAAATTTCTACTGGAATTCCTAAGCAAAATTTACAAACCGTCTGTACGTTTATGTTCGATGAAGGAAAAGATTTTGCTCTTCCTCTTATCAAAATGGAGAATGGTGAAGTGGTGTTAAGTGGTACGGGTATTTTCCATAAGAATTCAATGTCAGGTACTCTGACTTTTGAGGAAACAACATTATTTCTATTGATGAGCAACCAAGTGGCTAAGCAGACTCGATTTGTATCCAAAATTGAAGAGAATAAGAAGATGAATATCGAAAATTATATTACGTACAATATGTCTGAATCTAAATCAAAGCTTAAAATTGTTTCGGACTCACCAAATAATATACAAGTCGAAATAAATGTAAAGGCAGAAGTATCTGTTGTAGAATATCCTGAAGATAAATTAACCGATAAGAAAAAACTTAAGAAACTAAATAAACAAATTTCAAAACGCTTAACAGAAGATGCAGAAAAAATGATTGAAAAAATTCAGCTGGCTAATTCAGATTTATTTGGTATTGGCAGAGAGTTAATTGCATATCACCCAAAAACATGGGAAAAGCTTGATTGGGAAGAAAAATACCCCACCATTACGATCACTCCTACGATTGAAGTTGATATTGTTGGTCATGGAATAATCAATTGATAGACTCCTTTTCAATAATATATTAATAAATTTTATGGTAGAGGAGTTCACCGTTTGTAATTAAATCCAGTAAGTAAGTGAAAATCAATGTGTAAGTAAACAAAAAAGTGTCCAGCCGCTGAGAACTGCAACACTCAAAGGCTGGACATTGTTATGGGGTCATGAAACCATCTTTAAACCAATAATACTCCCTATAATGCAACTAATAAAAAATAATCTCTTTAGATCCTTCGTTTCCCTGAAAAAGATCATCCCGATGAGGACAGCTCCTGCAGAACCTATCCCTGTCCAGATTCCATACCCCGTACTTACCGGGATATCCAGTAGAGATAGGGATAATAAATAAAAGCTTATCCCTCCTGCTGCGAAGCTAACGATGGATGGGGCAAGCTTCTTGTATCCTTCAGAAAGCTTCATAAATGTTACCATCACAACCTCAGAGAACCCGGCAAAAATGAGAAATATCCACGCCATTAATAGGACCTCCCTGTATCTTGTTCTTCTTTATCACTCATTTTGAGGCCGATCACCCCGAAAATGAGAAGTGTGATAAAAGCGACTTTTAACACGCTAATCCCTTCATGTAGAAATACCATTCCCACTACAGCAGTGCCTGCTGCTCCAATACCGGTGAAGACCGCATAAGCAGTCCCGATAGGCAATAATCTCATGGAATTGGAGAAAAAATAAAAACTTACCAAGATGAGGAGAGCAGTGACAATACTTGGGACAGGTTTTGTAAACCCCTCTGAAAGGGATAACCCAGTTGCCCAGCCAATCTCCAAAATACCACCAATAATAACGTATATCCAACCCATGATGCTACTCTCCTTTGCGACTTGATATACCTAATTCATAAACCTTCCAAGCCGATTCAATTCGTTGTCTGAAAATTTCTTCCGTGTAATAGTGATGTTCTAAAAAGACACCATCAACTAAACATAAAAAGGAGGCAATAAATTCATCCTCCTCAATTTCACTAAACAGTTTGTGTTTTAGGCCTTCTTGGTAAATGGATACTAAAATCGCTGATGTAACCATTTCAAACTGAATGAATTGTTTTTGAATAAGATCTCTAAAAGCTTCTGGAGGAAAGAATGTCACTCTCTTCCATAGCAGAGCTTCTTTTGTTGTCATCAATCGATGACAAAATAAGTCAAAGAGCATTCGAATATTTCTTAGTGGTTCACTATGATTCATTTTTTCCTCTGCACTCTTATACGCCGTCACTTCAGACACACTTAAATCCTCAATTACTTCCATAAATAAATCCTCTTTGCTACGGAAATGGTTGTAAATGGATGGCTTTTTAATACCCACGGCGGTTGCAATTTCCGTTAATGAAGTATCCTCGTACCCTTTTTGGCCGAATAAATCCAATGCGACATCTTTTATGAGTTGTTTGTTGTCATTTTTCATGTTTATTCACCTTCTCTATTAACTAACTAACGGTCGTTAGTTTTATTGTAAATCCATTTTTGAATTTATGCAAGAGGGGAAAAAATAATCCACAATTCAAAATAATCGAATGTATTTCATTTTTCTTTCATATAATCATCTGTTGATTTTAATATGGAAGGAAAGGGATATACATGATGGGCTTACGGGCGAAATTTGTGATTCTTGGTATGTTGCTTGTTCTTCTGGTGGGGCTCTTTATTCTGAAGCTGGTGGTTATCAGCCATGAAGATTGGGTAATGATTGAGGAAAAGTATTTTCCGGCGAATGATAGAAAAGGTGCGGAAGGAATTAAATCAGGTGAGGTTATAGATGAAAACAGCAGAGATCCGTCATGCTCTATGAAATTTGATAACGGTCATACCTATAAGCTGGATTGTGACCAATATTTAGATTTTAAAATAGGAGAGAAGGTTAAAATAGTTTCACTTGAAAATAATTATGTGAAATTAAGAAGGAAGTAAATAATACTGAGGTACATACCCTTCGCATGGTAAAATAACAGGTACTAAATGATAAAAAGGGCTGATTAGACGAATGAATAAGCGTGATCTCGTTCAATATTTTATTGTTAATAAGGAACTGAATATGTCAAAGGGGAAAACGGCAGCGCAAGTGGCACATGCTGCTACTCTTAGCACGCTGGCAATGATGTCATCTGATTCACCTTTTCAAAATCGACAAGCAGACTTTGTAGAATGGGTGCAAACAGGAATGAAAAAAATTGTTCTAAAGGGAAAAGCCGGTGAGCTGGAGAAATTAGAGGGTGATGGATATTTCAGTATTCATGATAGCGGGTTAACTGAAATTAAAGAGGGGTCTTTAACAGTAGTGGCACTTCCCCCAATGGAAAAGTTTGAAGCGAAAGATATTGTAGGGCACTTAACACTATTAAAAAACTAGAGAAGAAGAAGGAGGTATTTCATTGTTTTCTAAAATGGATACAGTACATATATGTGTAACAGATTTAAAAAAGTCTACTCAATGGTATGTAGAGGTGTTGGAGTTTGAGCAGGTTTTTGATTCAGGAAAGTATGTTGTGTTTCAAATAGGTCAAGGAGACTGTACTCTAACGGTTCAAGAGGGGGAGGTCCGTCCCTCATCCATTATGCCGATTCTCTTTTCTGATGCGCTGGAAGAGAGCCGGTTAAAGCTTGTGGAGAAGGACGTAAAGGTTGGAGAGATAAAAGAGGATGGGGGGGTTACATCTTTTGAGTTCTGGGATTTAGATGGAAATGGTTTTGAGGCTTGTCAATATATAACGTTCTAATTCGGTCTGTGTTTCAGGTACCGTGTAATGATCTCTCACCCTTGTGAAATTTAACTGGATAACTTATCCCCTGTCTGTACACTTTGAGAGTGATTACAAAAAAGCTGATCAGATTAGGTTCTGATCAGCTTTTTTAGTAAATTATTCTATAGAGAGAAGCGTTTATTTTAAAGTATCTAGATACGCATAATATGCGGCTAGTTTTTCATTGTTGTTTGCAGCCCGACCGTTACCTTTTAATGATTTACCTATCGCGAAATATTCTTTATGAACAGGCAGAACGTGAACGGTAATAGCTGGACGCCCTCTATGCCTATAATCCTGAGGAACGTGAAGCATGGAAAATCGTTTCATAGAAATGCCTCCTTTAAGGAGAAAGCTATTCTACCCATTTATTATTATTTAAGTAGAATCAATAGTTGTTAATATTAACATAATGATCGATTTGATTCAAATTTCAGATTATTAACTACAATTCATCGTGATAAAATATTTTAAAAGTACCCCCATGAATGGTATCCATCTTTCGTATTCTTTGATAAGAAGGCAAAAGGCTTGTAGCCATGCAGAGTAGACACACAACTTGGGAGGTATTTAAAGTATGAACATTGATGATGTACTAGAAGATACCGTAGAACTTGGACAAGAGGATATAAATCGCCCAATCTATCGCATTGATATTGATAAACTTCTAGATTTGACAAGTGATATGTAAGAGGGACATTACTATATAAGAGAAAAGGCCAGCCTTAATCCAGGCTGGCCTTTTCTCTTTTTGGTTTAGTCATGTCGTTTATGCTTGTTTAGTAGTTCTTTAAGAAGATTGATGATGGTTGCACGTTCGTCTTTGTTAAAGGTTTGAGTCCATCCTGAGATAAGTCTTTCTTCTTCAGGTGATAAGTCACGCTGCAAACCATCAACAAAGACTTCTGTTATTTCATCTCTTGCATATTTGGGGTTAATAGATTCATGTTTCATCAAATTACCTCCTTCATTCTCCTTTACTCTTTTCCCTTTGCTAAATTAATACAAACTTCCGAACTCTCTTGTCCCAATTTTGGTTATGTAACGAGTCGATTAAGGCAAGGATAGTAAGAAAAATCTAAGGAGAAATCAATGTCTCTGCCTTTCTTCATTTCCATATTGATCATACTGATTTATATTGTCATTTTTATGCAAAAAAAACTTTCATTCACTTCAAACTCCATACAGTTCATGGCGTTATCGATCATTTCAACGAATTACATTACGATTATGACCAATAAGCTGGAGTGGTTGAGGGCATCAGAGGATGTCACTCAATTTATCAGCTTATTGATAAACCGGGAATTCATTTTGCCATTGGTCGGGATTGTCATGGTGAATGGTTACTTGAATGACGGAAATAGAACTCATCGATTCTTATTATTTGTAAGCTTGTTATTCTTTATCAGTGTATTAGATATCCTTCACATACACTTTAAAACCCTTGAGTATCCTCAATGGAGCCTGTTAAATACAATTATCATGAATGGTACATATTTATTGATTTGTATTTGGATAGGACTAGGGCTTTATTATTTGCAGAAAAAGGAGGAGAGAGATAGTGGACAGAATCTATGAGAGGTCATTTGACTTAAACGAGTGGTTTATCATCATTAGTCTCATCGCTCTCCTTTTATTGATCTGGATCACTCCCAAAATTTTTTCATTTCTAGAAGGGTTAAGTTATTATCTTTATGGCATATCAATAGGAATGTTCTATGATCATACCATTAGCATTCCTCCATGGGATTTTTATGATGTCAATGACAGTTCCGCTTACCAGGCAATTGACTTTTTAAGTTACATCATGTATGGACCTTATAGTTATTTCTTCATATACTTATATAAAAAGCTAAAGATAAGAGGGATCATGAATCTTGCTTATTTATTGATTTGGACAGCTTTTTCTCTCTTGATGGAATGGTTCACGCTCAAAATCGGTATATTCCATTTTGATAAAGGGTATGAAATGTATTGGTCGATCCCCATATATATGGCAGTTCAAAGTATTCAACTTTTATTTCATCATAAAATAAATAGGAGTGCCTAGTGTTAAGAAATAACCAAAAAAAGAGACTGGGACAAAACTAAAAAACCACGATATAAAGACGAAAATTAGTAGTGTAGGTTCTTAATACCGCTAATGATTTCCGTGCAAGACTACGCTTTCCGCGGGTAGCGCGTGAGCCTCCTCGGCAAGCCTGCGGGGTCTCACATAAGCTACTTTTCCCGCAGGAGTCTTCGTCTTGCACTCCAATCAACCGCTGGAAAGAGCTAAAATCATATGTACCGTAAATAAATAAAAAAACCCGAACAAATCTGCCTACTAAAAAGCAGAATAGTTCGGGTTTTACTTAGACTAAAACACTTTTGTCCCAACCTCTTTTACATTATAGGGGAAGGACAACATCATATTGATTGAATCCGATGTCTTCGAGAGCTTTTTTTAAGCTTGAGCTTGTTTTTAAATCGTCGAAGGTTATACCGAGATTCCCTAAAGTATGGGCAACTTCAGGACGGATACCTGTCAATACCGACTGGACACCCATCATTTTTAAAGCATTTACAATTTGATAGATATTATGTGAAATCATCGTATCCATGATTGCTACACCGGAAATATCAATAAATAAATAGTCTAATTGTAATTCAGAGCTTTTTTTAAGTGCCGTATCCATAACTGAGCTGGATCTATGAGTATTAATTTCCCCGACAAGAGGAAGAATCGCAATTTTGTCAGCTATCGGCACGATCGGTGCTGAAAGTTCATCCATAGCAGTATGAACAAGGGCTAACTGATCATTTTGCTGCTTTATAAATAACTCATTGAAAAGATAAGCAATTTCATCGAGTAAGGGATTTATCTTTTTATTTGACTGCAGCATAATGGAGGCTGAAATTTGTTTGTCGATTTGCTCATTGAAAAAATCCCAAATGGCCGTACGGAATGTGGAAAGAGTTTTTAGAGAGTCGTTTAGGGAGATACCTCTTTCTATGGCTATTTCCCCAACTTTCTGAGACCACTCTTTTATTTTAATGAGAGAATCCTTTTGATCTTCATATAAAGATTCACCCAGTATTTGTATTAATTCAATTCTCCACTCTGTGATCTTCTCCATTTGTAAACCTGAAAACTTAAGTTGTTCAGAGTAACGTTGTTCCTGATAGTCAATTACACATTTAGCAATTTCCGATTTATGTGATACGATTTCTTGACCCAGATATAATAATTCATCTCTCATTCTTTTCAGTCAACTCCTTATACTGCTCATTTATTTAAAACTTTCAAAATAATCTCTTTTAATGGTAATATAGTATATCATAAAATCTAGTAGATTTATACTTTCTTAAAGCATGAGATAATGTACGGACATTACAAACAGCAACTTTAACAGAAGGAGTAAATGAAATGACTCATATATGTTTAGTAAGGCATGGTCAAACAGAATGGAATCTCTTGGGTAAATTACAAGGTCAAACAGATATACCATTAAATAAAACTGGAAAGCTTCAAGCAGAAGAATGCAGAGAATTTTTGAAGAAATCACAATGGGATGTTCTCATAACCACTTCTTTGATGAGAGCTAGAAAAACAACGGATATTATCAATGAATCACTGGAACTGCCAATAGTTGAAATGGATCATTTCAAGGAACGCCATTTTGGTGAGGGGGAGGGACTGTCCCGAGAAGAAAGAGAAGAGCGATATCCTGACTTTATTTTTCCTAATATGGAATCGTACGAAGAGTTGGTCGAGAGGGTGCAGGAAGGGCTGGACGATATTCATGCTCAGTTTCCCGGCAAGAAGGTACTGTTAGTTGCTCACGGTGCTGTCATCAGTGCAGTATTACGGGAGTTTCATGAGGAGGCAATACTGGGGCATGTGAAGCTATTTAACGGTTGCCTGACCAATCTCCATATGAAAAATAAACGATGGGCAGTTCATTCCTATAACGAAGTAGGTCACCTATCAGACCATTCATAAAGTTTGAGAGCAGGTAACTTTCTGGAAAGACGTTATGAATTCTATTATAATGAGAAGTGCATAAATGGATATTCATGAAACGGTGTGATTTCATTGGCAATAATTTTGTTTGATGGCATATGTAATTTTTGCAATAGTAGTGTGCGATTTATTATCGAACGTGATCCTGAAGGAATCTACCAGTTTGCTTCCTTACAAAGCGATATTGGTCAGCAATTATTGAAGAAGCACAACATTCCTTATACAACAGATAGCTTTGTATTAATTGAAGATCATAAAGCGTATGTGGAATCAACCGCTGCTTTAAAGGTGTGCTCTCATTTGACATGGCCATGGAAGTTTTTCACTACATGCATAATCGTTCCTAAGCCCTTAAGAGATAGGGTTTACAGATGGATTGCCATGAATAGATACAAATGGTTTGGAAAACAAGAGAGTTGTAAGCTGCCTTCGCAAAACATAAGAGAACGTTTTATAGAATAGAAAGACTCGAGGAAATGCCCCTCGAGTCTTTTCGTTCCTTATTCAGTTTTAATCGTTTTAACCGAAACCCTTCTTCCAGAACGTGGACCATCAAACTCACAGAGGTAGATGCCTTGCCAAGTTCCCAATAGAAGTTCCCCATTACTGACGATGATTGTTTGAGAGTGTCCGACTGTACTTGTCTTTAAATGAGCAGCCGTGTTTCCTTCTCCATGAAGGTCGAGAGTATGTTCCCAAGGGTATACCTCGTCTAATCGACGTAGAAAATCTGTTTTCACATCGGGATCCGCATTTTCATTCACCGTGATTCCGGCTGTTGTGTGTAAGGATTGAACCACGACAACGCCTTCCTTCATTTTTTCACGGTTGACGACTTCTTGGACATACGTGGTGATATCAATTATTTCATCGCGCTTTTTTGTATCGATTGTAAGAGTTTTTATCATAACAATGACCCTTTCTATGTAAGTCTCATTCCTCTACATTCCACTAAAAGGCTTTCTTAAAACCAGCCGTACTCTTTAACATATTTCACAAGTTGGTATGTTCGCAGTAAACGGGAAAACGAGTGGAATGTGGGGAGGGGTTTTACCCCATAGTGGATCAAGAATTTTTCTGAGTCTACAAATTTCTTCTGCTGATTCCATTTGAGGAAAGATATGAATGGCTCGTTTCATCGGTCTTCTCCTTTTATTCACATGATGCATTTTGATTTCCTATGAATGTGTGCCCATTACGTTCGAATGAAGCTCTGTAACACTTTCCGTCTTTTGTCCTGTATAGGGCTTCATACACTTTTTCTTTATTATCAGTGGTATGAGTTTGAATGATTCCAATGATGGTTGAGTCGGGAGATACGGTTTGTAGAGATGTTTCAATGCTAGAGTGCAAAAGGAACCGCTGATAGCCATATATTATAATAACGCAAGCAACAAGTAAGATGAACATCCAGCGGAAGCCTTCCAGTAGTAAAGTCTTATTCATTAGAGACTGCTCCTATCTTCTATACATTCTCCATAGAATAAGGGCTAATTATAGCCCTTATATGATTCAACTTAACTTTTCATATAATCTTTTAGCAAGGTTTAAAGCAGCCATGTTATCTCCATGAAGACAAATGGTATCCGCTTTAATTGATAAAACCTCACCATCTGTTGAAACTACTTCTTGTTTCTCCACCATTCGTAAGACTTGCTTTTCGACTTCATTTTCATCATGAAGTACGGCATTGGGAAGGGAACGGGGAGTTAGTGAACCATCAGATTGATAGGTTCGATCGGCAAATACTTCATGAGCAACACGCAACCCGATTTCCTCTCCTGCTTTTGTCAGCTCACTTTGAGAAAGGCCGAACAATGTTAATTTAGGGTCAAGGGCGTATACTGCTTCAGCAATCGATGCAGCCAGTTCGGAATCCTTCGCAGCCATATTATAGAGGGCACCATGAGGCTTAACATGTGACAACTTGCCTCCCTGAGCCTTGACGAAAGCGAGAAGGGCGCCAGTTTGATATTGTACAAGGGCATATGCTTCTTCAGGAGTGATATGTATCATTCTTCTTCCGAACCCTTGAAGGTCAGGTAATCCGGGGTGAGCACCAATCTTTAGATTGTGACTTAATGCATTTGTGACTGTTTGTTTCATTACGAGGGGATCTCCTGCATGGAATCCGCAAGCGATATTGACGGAGGAAACGAATTTCATCATTTCTTCATCTTGTCCAATTGTATATGTACCAAAACTTTCTCCTAAATCACAGTTTAAATCGATTATCATTTTTCCATCCTTTCATCCACTGGAATGAATTGTAACATTCTGAATTCTTATTTATCATATCATACATTTAATCAGGATGCTTTTCTGATAGAGTAGTGGAGAATTAAGGGGGAAAATGATTTTCTCATCAAATTTTAATCTTGCTCTAATGGGGTTCACCTTTTCACCCGTTACAATGAATCTTGCTTATGAATAAGGATTTATCACTCCTAAACAAAAAGAAAGTGGGGTAGCTTTCTTTTTGTTTAAATCTTTATTATGTAAGACCCATTCTAATTTCTTTTCTTTGGAGACAAAAGTTTTGCTGAAGCTTTTGTCTTCTTTTTGTCTATTTTTAAACAAAATTGGTTTTTTATTGGTTAGAATGAAGAGAAGGAGGGGTCGAATGGATCTTGTGTTTAAACAAAACCAAAACGTTTTTAATTACAGGGTAGTCGCCGTCTGGATAGAACAGGACCATATTTTATTACATAAACAAGTGGAAGACAGCTACTGGTCGTTGCCCGGTGGAAGAGTCGTCATGGGTGAAGCATCACAGGAAAGCTTAAAGAGAGAAATGAGAGAAGAACTGGGGATTGAAATACATGTAGAACAATTGATGATGGTGAACGAAAATTTCTTTCCATATAAAGAATGGGATTTCCATGAAATTGGATTTTACTATAAAGTGAAAGCTGCAGATCGGGCAATTTTTCAAAAGGACGCCTTTCATGGGCTGGAAGGGGATCTTTTATTATACAAGTGGATTCCCATTGAAGAACTTTCAGAAGTACAATTATATCCTCAAGAGGTTAAAGATATGTTATCACATCAATCAAATGAAACACTGCATATTGTGTCAAAGAAGTGATTTAAGTGGAAGGCAGAGAAGAACTTCTCCACCTTTTAGTCTATGTAGTACTACTTACTGTGTATGAGTCAGTTTCAGCTTTACTTTATGAAACAAAGATTTCAACTTTCCTTCGCTTCTTTTCGCCTTGGGGTGAGGTTCAATTACTTTTGTACGTAGAAAATAATTAATGACTTCTTCAGCCAGAATGAGAAGTGCAAAAAGAGAAGCAATCACGATTATCCAGGTCATATATATTCCTCCCTTACGATCCCTATCATGTTTATGGATATATCTACCACATTATGTATCGAAATAAACATGTCGGGATTGTAAAGGAGGATCTTTCTTTATTCTACTCAGCAGATGTGGGTGTGCAATTGAAAAAACGGAGCCTGCATTCAGCTCCGTTTTTTCATCATGGATTGAATCCTTAAGCCTTTTTAGTTGAGACAGCTTGCTGGGGAGTTTCCGGAACCTTAATGAAAAGCATTCCGACCAGGCTGGAAAATAGGCATAGAAGGATGAAAATGATAAAGGTACTCAAAGGTTCAATCAACGCTACTATAGGAGGACCTAAAGCGACACCTGTAAACCTCATTGAACTGTAAATGGAGGTAATGGTTCCACGGTGTTCCTTCTCGATTCCTTCTGTTATCAATGCATCCAAACAGGGAAGGGCTGCACCCATTCCGATACCAGCAATGGAAAATATGCTCAAGATGATCCCTAATCCTTCAGTCAAAATTAATGGAATGAAAGCGACCGAACTCAGTAGGGATCCAAATACGATGACCCACTTCATCTTGTCTTTGCTCTTTCCGATCACTTTTCCGGTTATATAGGAGGTAAGGCATAAAAAAAGGAGTGGGACTGCTAAATATAGTCCCTTCATTACTCCGTTAATTCCATAAGCCTGCTCTAAACGGGTTGATAAATAATATAAAAATCCAAATAAAGTAAACATGGAAATGATTCCGATCACAAAGATTCCGAAGATCCATCTCTTTTCCTTCCTAAGGACGATTCCCACCTCATGAACAAATTCCTTAATGGTTTGTTTCGCTACTTCTCCTTTTTTAGCAGGGGCTTTTACAAATACCATGATCAGTAGAATGGATAAAAGTGAAAATACTGGAATGGAAAAGAAGGGAATAAACCAAATCCATGCAGCAAATAATGCACCAAGTATCGGGCTTAGAACTTTGCCGAATGTATTAGATGTCTCGATTAAGCCCAATCCTTTGGTGATTTGATTATCATCCTCATACAGATCACCGACGGTAGGGATGACGACCGGGAAGGCACCGGCTGCTCCAATTCCTTGAACAACCCTTCCTACAATGACAAAATTATAGGCGTTCGAACCGTATAAGGAAGCAAATCCACAAATGAGGCCACCGATTCCTGCAATGACTAAACTGGGTATTAAAATGTTTTTCCTGCCGAAACGATCGGATAAGTAACCGGCAATCGGAATGCAGAGTATGGCTATGATGGAGTAAACGGTGATGATCAAGCTTGATTGAAATCCCGTAATGTTAAGCTCCTTTTCTAATTGAGGAAGAACAGGGATCAACATCGAATTCCCAAGTGTCATAACTAAAGGAATAGAGGATAACGCAAGTAAATCCAATTTTTTCTTACTTTCCATTTCGTGCACCTCATTCTTATTTATACAACTCTTATTTTCTTCAACAGGAGCAATTTCATACTATCTATTTATTTGATTATAATATCATTATGTAAACTTATAATTTCTTTCTTCTCTAAGTGAAAACTTACCCTTTTCTCATTCAATTTTAATGAATGTGGAGGAAAATGACGGTAATGATAAAAGGGAGGTAAGAACCATGTGGATTCGAATAATTCCTATATTATTTTTCAGTTTTACTGCCATTACATTAATGACGTATCAAGGTATTGAAATCTTTCAAGCGCTTAATGATTTTATTTTCAGCAAAAGTAAAATAAAATAAGACGTATTAGCATTCAGAGCAGGTGATTTATGTGAAAAGAATTTTAGTCATAGAAGACGAAAAAAATCTCTCCCGGTTCATTGAACTGGAACTTAAATATGAAGGATATGAAGTGGGTCTTGCCCATGATGGAAGAGGAGGGTTAGAGAAAGGTTTAAACGAGGATTGGGACATTATCTTATTGGATCTTATGCTGCCGAATTTAAACGGACTTGAGGTTTGCAGAAGAATACGTCAAGTGAAAGCTATTCCGATCCTCATGATAACGGCAAGGGATAGTGTAATGGATCGTGTATCAGGATTGGACAGCGGTGCAGATGATTATATCGTAAAGCCTTTTGCTATTGAAGAACTGTTAGCGAGATTGAGGGCCGTATTCAGACGAGCCGGAAATGAAGAAGCAGCTTCGACTCAAACAACTTATCATTACCGTGATATCACCGTTCAAAAGGAATCAAGGCAAGTATTTAAACTTGAACATGAAATCGAGGTTACGAAAAGGGAGTATGACCTTTTACTCGCATTTTTGGAAAATAAAAATATTGTTTTGACCCGTGAAGTCCTTCTCAATAAAGTGTGGGGGTATGATACCGAGGTTGAAACGAACGTAGTGGATGTTTATGTAAGATATTTACGCAATAAAATTGATTCGCCCGACGAAGATAGCTACATCCAAACTGTACGCGGTACTGGGTATGTGATGAGGACATGAATACATTCCTGAATCGTTTTAAGCCCACTTCCCTTAAAGTGAAGTGGGCATTAGCCGCTGGTTCAGCCATATTTCTTGCCTTTTTCTTATTTAGTTTTTTTCAATATCATGCAATCAGTAAGTGGATGGTGGATGAAGAAGAAAGTAATTTTGGTCGTGTGTTGGATGAAATTACGGTGTTTTTCAAACAAAGAGGACCAAATATACAGCTCCAGGACATTTATGATAGCCGGGATTTGATGAAACAAATAGCTGAAAAGGACCAGACTATACGTATTTTAGATCATCAGGGGAATCAAGTATTGGAAATACGGGGTGAAAATGAATCAGCTTTTTACGTACCATTTCATCCCGTTAGAGAGAAGTCAGTTACACTCATAGAATCTGAGGAAAATCAAATGCTCATTGGGAGATCTCCGATACGATCGAATCAATTCAATGGATATATTGAAATTATCCAGCCTTTAAATCGATATGAAAAGATCATGAAGAACCTGTTCTGGATGATGACCATCACGGGGGTATTAGCGCTCTTGATCAGTGCAATTATCGGCTATTTCATGGCTAAAAGTTTTGTACGTCCATTAAATAAGCTTTCTGAAACAATGAGATCCATTGAAAGGAAAGGATTTCACGAGAGAGTAGAGATTGTGAAGGCCCATGATGAAATAAGTGACCTATCACAAATTTTCAATAAGATGATGAGCGAAATTGAGAAATCTTTTCAGCAACAGCAACAATTTGTTGAAGATGCATCACATGAATTAAGAACGCCCATACAGGTATTAGAAGGACACCTGGCTCTTTTGAACAGGTGGGGAAAAAAAGATCCGACGATTCTGGAGGAATCTTTACAAGTGTCATTGGAAGAACTTGAAAGAGTGAAAAGGCTTATAGGGGAATTATTAGAACTTTCCAGAGCGGATCGTGAGAAATTTGACCTTCAAACCGTTCGTGCCAATCCACAAAAAGTGGTTGATAAGGTTATTAGAGACTTTAAGTTTCTACATCAAGAACACACTTTTCTGTGCTTGGATGAGTTGGATCATGAAACAATGGTGACTATTATGCCAAGGCATCTGGAACAAATTATGATCATCCTGTTAGATAATGCCGTTAAATACTCTGATACGCATTCAAACATTGAAATAAAGCTAGTGAATCGTGAAGAAGATGTGATGATCGAAGTGAAAGACGAAGGGATCGGAATCCCAGAAGAGGATCTTCCAAAGATCTTTGACCGGTTCTACCGCGTGGATAAGGCCAGAAGTCGTGAAAAAGGCGGTTATGGTTTGGGGTTAGCCATTGCATCAAAGCTCATTCAAAACTACAACGGTGAAATCTTAGCCTTAAGAAATGAACCCGCAGGTACCATTATTCGCATCTCTCTTAAGTATGCTCATTAAATGTATTCTACGAGAAAAGACGTCTCAATATTTATCAGAGACGTCTATTTCTGTATATTGCATGTCGATGCTTTTAGGTATTTTTAGCTCTAATATCCCGTCCTTGTATTGAGCCACTGCGCCTTTTTTTTTCACTAGACAAGGGAGTGTGATGACCTGTCTTTCCTCATGTCCCGGGATGTTCTCGATAATTGCCTGATTTGACGTGTGGAAAATTTTCAATTGCTTCATCCACTCCTCACTTGGAACCTGAAACCGGATGTAAATATCCTCAAAAGATTCAAAGACATTTGCAGGTATTGAATTAGAAGAAGGAGAAGCCTGGCCCCGCTGAGATTTCTCTCCTTGATTGCCCAACGGATTCATAAAGGATTGCGCCCCGCTCATCATATCATTAGGATTCATCATACCGTCCCATCCGCCCGGGAACATTTTTTTCATCATACCTTGTATATAGGAATCCATTTCTTTCGGATTCATCTGATTCATTTGCTCTTTCATGTCTTTATTGAAAGGGAATAAACTCCATGGGAACATGTGAACCACCTCGCTTTAATCTATATAGGCCATCTGCCATGATTGTTATATTGTATGCAATGCATGGGCGATGAGTTCATAGGTAGGAGAAGAATCAAAAAGTAATATAGGGTCAGCGCTGAAAATTTAAACACATAAGGCATATCTAACATTCTGAAAATCTAATAATCTATAAAAAATTATGAAAAATAACAAAAAATATTTGGTTTTTTTTAGTAACAGTAGTAAGATGGTTTATGAAAAAAGTACCCTCATATAAGGGATACAAGAAGGTGAAAGAGAAAGCGCTTAATAAAATATTATTTCAGAATAGTCGATATAGAAAAAGGTTTTCTTGTAATTTATTATGGGAATATAAGTAATAACCATATTCAAAATACGGAAAACAAAATTTTGAGAAATTTGTCATAAAGACTTTATCTTACTACTGCACAGTGATAAAATGTCCTTGTAAGCGTTTTTATGTGTTTAAAATTACTATTCTTGCATAATGAAATATGGCTTTGAAATTGTAAGAATACATGATACCCAAATTATACTAACTGGCAAAATAGTTGGAGGTTTTTCACAATGAAAAAGCAATCGGCAAAAGGGGAACCGTGGCAATCGTTTTACGGACCTAACCTAGGCTATGTAATGGAGGTTTATGAACAATTCCTGGAGGATCCGACAGACGTAGATCCTGAATTGAAAGAATTATTCGAACAATGGGGCCCTCCTACAGCTGAAGACGTACAAGTAATCGCAAGTGCCCAGCATGGGGATACATCATTCACGCTGCCGGCACAACCGACTGCGTTAAGTAAAATGGTAGCTGCAGTCAAGTTAGCAGATAATATTCGTACATATGGTCATTTAGCTGCGGATATTAATCCCCTTAATGACCGAAATAGAGACACAAGAAGAATTGAACTATCTGAGTTTAATTTATCTGAAGAAGATTTAAAGCAGATTCCTGTTGATTTCTTATGCCCGAATGCACCTTCACACATAAAGGATGGCATGCAGGCAATTAATCATTTAAGACAGGTCTACACTAAGAAACTGGCATTTGAATATGCTCATGTTCATGAGCTTGAAGAAAAGAATTGGTTAAGAGAAAAGATTGAATCAGAATCCTATTTCACTCCTCTTTCTAAGGAAAAGAAACTGGCGTTATTAAAACGGCTTGCCGAAGTGGATGGATTTGAAAAATATATTCACCGTACATTTGTTGGTCAGAAGCGTTTCTCCATAGAAGGACTGGATTCTATGGTGCCTTTACTGGACGAAATGGTCCGTTATTCAGTCGAATCAGGTGCTAAAACAGTCAATATCGGCATGGCACACCGAGGGCGCTTAAACGTGTTGGCCCATGTTATTGGTAAACCTTATGAAATGATCTTTGCTGAATTCCAACATGCCCCAAGCAAGGATCTGATTCCTTCAGAAGGATCAATTGGGATTACATACGGATGGACAGGTGATGTTAAGTATCATTTAGGTGCTGATCGCGAAATCTCACCTCTACAGTCGTCAACAGCGAGAGCACGTGTAACCCTGGCGAATAACCCAAGCCACCTAGAGGTTGTGAGCCCGATTGTGGCTGGTTACACACGTGCTGCACAAGAAGTTCGTGAAGATAAGGGTTATCCAGAGCAGTCACCGGAATCTTCCTATGCCATCATGATTCACGGAGATGCTGCCTTCCCTGGACAAGGTGTTGTCGCTGAAACATTAAATATGAGTCAATTACGTGGATATAACACGGGTGGATCCATTCACCTGATTGCGAACAATATGATCGGTTTCACGACTGAAAGCCGTGATTCCCGCTCAACGAAATATGCATCTGATACTGCAAAAGGCTTTGAAGTTCCGATTGTCCATGTCAATGCAGATGATCCGGAAGCTTGTCTTGCTGCAGCGGTGCTCGCCTATGAATATCGTAAAACATTTGGAAAAGACTTTGTCATTGATTTGATCGGCTACCGCCGTTTTGGTCATAACGAAATGGATGAACCGATGGTGACGAATCCATTAATGTACTCAGTCATTCAAAACCATCCAAATGTTAAGAAACTATATGCTGAAAAATTGATATCAGAAGGAATCGTCACAGAAGCAGATGTAGAGAAAATGGATACCGACATCGAAGAAGAATTAAAAACGGCATACGATAAGGTACCGGCTAAAGACGATGATCCCGATACCGTTCTTGCTCCACCTGAGTACGTAGCAAATGGCTTACCGGAAATTAATACGAGTGTTGATTTTAATAAGCTTGAAGGTTTAAACGATGAACTGCTTCAATGGCCGGATGGCTTTAATGTGTTCAAGAAATTGGATCGCATTTTAAAACGACGCAGCCAGGTTTTTGAAGGAAAAGGAAAAATTGACTGGGCCCATGCCGAGACGTTGGCGTTTGCTTCTATCTTGAAGGATGGTACGCCGATTCGATTAACGGGACAGGATTCCGAGCGTGGTACTTTTGCTCAACGCCACCTGGTTCTTCATGATGAAAAATCCGGAGAAGAATACATTCCTTTACACAATATAAAGGACAGTCATGCTTCGTTTGTTGTTCTTAATAGTCCTCTTACTGAAACAGCTGTTGTTGGATATGAGTATGGGTACAATGTGTTTGCACCAGAGACGTTGGTTCTTTGGGAGGCACAATTTGGTGATTTCTCCAATATGGCACAGGTGATGTTCGATCAATTCATTTCAGCTGGCCGTGCAAAATGGGGTCAAAAAACCGGCCTGGTTATGCTGTTACCGCATGGATACGAAGGTCAAGGTCCAGAACATTCAAGTGCCCGCTTAGAACGATTCCTGCAACTGGGTGGAGAATATAACTGGACGGTTGCCAACTGTTCTACAGCTGGTCAATACTTCCATATTCTTAGACGTCAAGCTGCCATTTTACAAAAAGAAGAAGTAAGACCACTTGTAATCATGACACCGAAAAGCTTGCTCCGAAATCAATTTGCAGCTGTCACAGCTGAGGAATTAGCCCATGGAGAATTCCATTCAGTCCTTGAGCAAAAGGGTCTTGGTGAGAACCTTGAGGCTGTTGAACGGGTTGTATTATGCAGCGGGAAAATTGCGATTGATTTAGAAGAGAAGCTTCAAAATATCGATGATAAAGATTGGTTACACATTCTTAGAGTAGAAGAAATTTATCCTTTCCCTAAAGGTGATATATCAGCCATTCTGGAAAGATATTCAAACCTTAAAGAAATTGTATGGATTCAAGAAGAACCTAAGAATATGGGAGCATGGACATTTGCAGAATCACGACTCCGTGACATTGCTCCTGAGGGTGTTGAGGTGCATTATGTCGGTCGTCGCAGACGTTCCAGTCCATCAGAAGGTGAACCAACAGTACACAAAAAAGAACAATCACGAATTATTAACGAAGCGTTAACTCGATAAGAAAGAGGAGGACATCACAGTGGCAGAAATTAAAGTTCCAGAATTAGCAGAATCAATTACAGAAGGTACAATCGCCCAATGGTTGAAACAGCCAGGGGATTATGTGGAAAAGGGCGAATACATCGTTGAGCTGGAAACAGATAAAGTGAATGTTGAAGTCATTTCTGAAGAAGCAGGTACGATTCAAGAACTTAAAGCTGATGAAGGCGATACAGTTGAAGTCGGTCAGGTTATTGCCATTGTTGGTGCAGGTGGAGAAGCTCCAGCCACTTCTGATACAAAAGAAGAAGCACCTGCTCCTAAACAGGAAGAGAAGAAAGAAGAGGCAACGGAAGAAGCACCAGTGAAAGAGGACAAAAAGAATCGTCCAATCGCTTCTCCTGCGGCTCGTAAGTTGGCACGTGAAAAAGGTATCGATCTTTCCGATGTGCCAACAGATCCTCTAGGCCGTGTTCGTAAGCAGGACATTGAAGCCTATAGCAGTAAGCCGGCTGAAGCACCATCTAAACCTTCTGTTCAAGAGAAGAAGGCACCTGCGAAAAAAGATGATGGAAAGCCGGTTGTTCGTGAGAAGATGTCACGCCGTCGTCAAACGATTGCGAAACGCTTAGTAGAGGTTCAGCAAACAGCTGCCATGCTTACAACGTTTAATGAGATTGATATGAGTAAAGTAATGGAGCTACGTAAACGTAAAAAGGATAAATTCTTTGATGACCACGATGTAAGACTTGGTTTCATGAGTTTCTTTACAAAAGCAGTTGTAGCAGCTCTTAAAAAGTTCCCATACGTGAACGCAGAAATCGATGGGGATGAAGTTGTCCTTAAGAAATTTTATGACGTTGGGGTAGCCGTATCTACGGATGATGGATTGGTAGTACCTGTTGTACGCGATTGTGAACGCAAAAACTTTGCAGAAATCGAAGGGGAAATTATGGAACTGGCTACTAAGGCCAGAAACAACAAATTATCTCTTGGGGATCTGCAAGGTGGTTCATTCACGATTACAAATGGTGGGGTATTCGGTTCATTACTATCAACTCCAATCTTAAACGGACCGCAAGTTGGGATTTTAGGAATGCATAAAATTCAGCTTCGCCCAGTGGCCATTGATAAAGATACAATGGAAAATCGCCCTATGATGTATATTGCTTTATCGTATGATCATAGAATTATTGATGGGAAAGAAGCAGTTGGATTCCTGGCAATGGTGAAAGATTTACTTGAGAATCCAGAAGACTTACTACTTGAAGGCTAAGTAGTCCTGATTGAATAAGAATAGATGAATGTTTGGCTGATTCATACATCCATTAGTGGATGATGGATCAGCTTTTTTTTCACGTTTTTTTACTAAGAGAATAAAATATGGATAACTAAAATAAAGTTTACCGAAGGAAACTCTCGGACATGAATAAGGTGGGAGGATGTAATGATGAAGAACTTCAATTCAAAAAAAGTGATTCAGTATTCATATCTATTTCATAAGATGGGGCTATTGGATAGTAAGCAATTCAAACAAATTGAGGAATACCATGGATCCAAGTGTAAGAAGCATAGTTAACGTCTGTTTCAAAAATTGAAAAAAGACAGACTCAAGTGAAGATGAGTCTGTCGTAAAAATTGCATCTCAGGGGGTGAGATATAAGCTAGTATTCTTTTTTAATTTTCATTGTTAAGATTTCCTAAAAGGCTTCAATCCTCGGTTACGAATTTCTTTCTTAAGAAGCAAAATCCAGTCTTGATCATTCCCTTGTTTCTCAGCATCACGATAAGCTGCCACCAACTGTTCATTACTTAAGATTTTCATGACCAACCTCCCAGGAATGTATAAAATATAGAATTTTCTATATTTTCTATTTATTCTACATAGAAAACACTCATTTGAAAAGGTTTTTTTATAAATTACGTCTAAAGTAGTATTTTTAGTTATTATGTAGAAAAAGGTTTAGAGAAGACGTTTTTTGTCTATATAAAAAAGTTGGACTCATCGAGGTAATGTAGAAACTTGTCATCTAACTCCTATCGATAGCTATTCACCTTAGTTTCATAAAAGACAAAAGAAAATCACGATTAATTAGTTTGAAAATTTTAATTTTTGTGATAATATTACACGCATAAGGAACTGAAATTTTAACCTCTTTGACTACCTATACTGTAAGGTTCCAGGCTTAACATGAACACACATAAAGGGGGATATCCATTTGTCGGAGATAATACAAGCAACTGTAGGTGAATTACTCGAAGAAAAAGCTCGTATACAGCCTGAGGTTGAAGCGGTCGTTTACGCAGACAGAGGATTAAGATGGTCTTATCATGAATTTAATCAACAGTGCAGGCAAGCTGCAAAAGGGTTTATGAATCTTGGGATCGATAAAGGAGATCATATCGCGATATGGGCTTCTAACACTCCTGAGTGGTTAGTAAGTCAGTTCTCGACGGGCAAAATGGGAGCTGTACTGGTAACCGTAAATACTAATTATCGTACTGCTGAATTAGAATATTTATTAAAGCAATCTGACAGTAAAACGATTATTTTGATGGAAGAGTTCAGAGGGGCTTCCTATATAGACATGTTGTACGAAATATGTCCTGAATTGAAAACGTCTAAACCCGGAGAATTGGAGAGTTCAAAACTTCCTTATTTAAAGAATGTAATTGTCTTAGGGGAGAAAGCATATCCAGGTACATATAGCTGGCAGGATATTATGGATAGAGGAAATGATGTTGAGGAAGGTAAGTTGGATGAAAGACTTTCGAGCCTGTCCCCCAATGATGCCATCAACATGCAATACACGTCAGGCACGACAGGATTTCCTAAAGGAGTCATGCTTACTCACTCTAATATCGTAAATAATGGATATAATATTGCCGGGTGCATGAGATTGACGAACGAAGACCGTTTATGTATTCCTGTTCCATTCTTCCATTGTTTCGGATGTGTATTGGGTACACTTGCATGTGTATCGGTTGGGGCTACTATGGTTCCATTACAGGAATTCGATCCGAAACAGGTTCTCCAAACGGTGCAGGATGAAAAATGTACTGGCCTTCACGGGGTGCCAACCATGTTTATTTCCGAGTTAAACCTTCCAGACTTTGATCAATACGATCTTTCCCATTTGCGTACTGGAATTATGGCCGGAAGTAACTGTCCGATCGAAGTAATGAAGGGCGTCATGGATAAAATGGGGGCAGATGAGATAACCATTGCCTACGGTCAGACAGAATCTTCACCTGTCATTACTCAGACACGTACCCATGACCCGATTGAATTAAAGGTAGAAACGGTTGGAAAAGCCTTGCCAAATGTAGAGGTGAAGATTGTGGAGCCTGGATCGAATCGGGAACTCCCCCATGGGGTACAGGGAGAGCTGTGTACTCGTGGGTATCACGTCATGAAGGGGTACTACAAGAATGAAGAGGCTACCAGGTTAGCCATAGATTCTGAGGGTTGGCTGCATACTGGAGACTTAGCGGTCATGGATGAACACGGCTACTGTAGAATTACAGGAAGATTAAAAGACATGATCATTCGAGGCGGTGAGAATATTTATCCGAGAGAAATTGAAGAATTTCTTTATTCCCATCCAAAGGTATTAGATGTTCAAGTCATTGGAATCCCTGATGAAGTCTATGGTGAAGAAGTTATGGCCTGGATTATTTTGAAGGAAGGTCTAACCGCAACACCAGAAGAGATTAGAGAATATTGTACAGGGAAGATATCCCGTCATAAAATTCCAAGGTATATCGAGTTTACTGATTCCTACCCAATGACAGCTTCAGGGAAAATTCAGAAGTTTCGTTTAAGAGAGCAGGCGAAAGAAGTAGCCCTGCCTAAAAGTAATTAACAATTTGAAAACGCTTCCTTAAAAAAGGGCATTCCCAATTCATCGGGAATGTCCTTTTCATACGGATATAAAAGTATAATAGGAGTAGTAGATAACTGAAACTTCAGAGACTATTTGCTAAAATAAAGGAAAGCCTTATGAAATGATTAACGATAATATAATTATGTAAACAACAGGAAGGGGATTATCTGTGTACGTTTTTGTTTATGGGACATTAAGAAAACACGAAAGCAATCATTTTTTATTAAAGGAAGCCATATTGATGAGGGAACAAGCTTGGGTGGAAGGTGTTCTTTACGATACAAAAAGAGGATACCCCGCACTAAAAGAAGGCAATGGGACCACTTATGGCGAATTATATAAAATCGACTCCAGTATATTATCACCGTTGGATGAGTTGGAGGATTTCATCGAAGAACGTGAAGACAACCTTTATATACGAAAGCTTAAACTGGTTCACACAGATAATGGACCGCAGGAAGCTTTTGTGTATTATTCTGAAAACGAAGAATTGTTCCAGGAAGAAATTCATTCAGGAGATTGGAAAGTACATCAGTTTCTAAATGACAAGCCTGATAGAATACTTTATTTTGCGTATGGTTCGTGCATGGATGATGAGCGTTTTAAATTAGCGCATGTAGATCACCATTTCAAAAACTGTCTTGGTGGAGGAGTTCTGGAAGGATATTCTATGAAGTATCTCTTTAAAGTACATGATGGTGGCCGGGGCGACATCATTGAGGATGGAGGTACAATGGAAGGGGTAGTATATGATCTCCCTCAACAAGCAGTAGAATACTTGTTCACGAGAGAAGGGGTTGCCCCTGGATGGTATAGAGCAGCTTTCATCGACGTACGGATTGGCAGGAAGCTTTACAAGGACGTATTGACCTTTATTGTGAAAGGTAAGTGTCAGGAAACCTGCCCCCCAGATCATTATGCTAAAGAGATTCTACGTGGCAGTCGGCCACATGTAAGCAAGTCCTATCATGAGAAGTTACAGCAACAATTAGTTGGAATAGGGATGACAGAAGATCAGGTGCAGAATCTGCTTAACAATGAGGAATAGATATACGAATGAGTTCGGGGAGGTTAAGTCTTGAAGGTAAGTGATGATCTATTATTCACTGCAATAGAATCACATCACTGGGACTATCCAGATCGATTGATACCGAGTGAAGTGGATAGTTTACACAGTGAAGGAATCGTTGCAATCAAAAATAAACAGTTGAAAAATGTCTTTGCTAATAAGGTACCTAAATTCATTGTGAATAATATGGATGAACTTCATGAAAAGTGGAAGGTGATTGAAGGATTTTATGGAAAAGAATCCTTTAGTATGTGGATCAGGGAGCCACTTATCGATCAGGAAGAGCAATTCCTCCAATCACATGATGGTATGATGGAAGAGCGTTATGAGGGGCTGGTATTTGATCTGAATCAGAGTCATTTCATCCCTTCACCTTCTCATAGAGTCATTACAGTTGAAAGTGACCTTCACATCCATGATCTTGTTGAAATCAGTTCCTCCATATGGGGATATCGTGAAGAAGACAAGCCGGTCATATTTAAACAAAGAAAAGAGTTTATGAGCAAATGGGGAACGGATGGTGGGTTCACATTAGCTTACAATAAGGAGGGGCATCCCGTTGGATACGGAAATTATCGGTTCAGCCGTGATGATGAATTCCTTTACCTCAATGGAGGAGGGGTGCTCCAAGAAGCAAGGCATGAAGGAGTATATTCTTCATTAGTGGCCCATCGATTGGAAATGGCAAAACGTGCGCAATGTCGGTTTGTTACCTGTCAGGCCAGAGTCGGCCACTCTGCTCCCATTCTCAAGAGGTTAGGGTTCCAAGCGTTTTCAACCTATCAATATTGGGTAGTAAATAGAAAGGCGCGATAAGCACGAAAAAATAGCCGCTTTGTGTGAAATGGGGTAGTACGATGGATGTTTTACTACAATTGGTCGATCAATTTGGATATATCGCCATGTTTCTTTTTAGCTGGATTGTTTTTTTAGGATTACCGGTACCTAACGAACTCGCTGCTGCACTATCGGGATATTTATCTGAATGGAGAAATTTCAACCCGTATACCTCCTTTTTCTTTATGTATAGTGGATTAATCTCCTATGGAATCTTCGCCTTTTTAAATGGCCGATATTTCGGAACAAGATTAATATCTCGATTTATGAAGGGAGATAAATCAAGGAAACTCATTGACAATGGTGAAAAATGGATAAATAAGTATGGTCCATTTGCCATTTCGTTCAGCTATTTTATACCAGGCATCCGATTATTCATGCCTTATATTGCAGGAACGTCAAAAGGGATTTCTTTCATGAAGTTTCTCTTATATGCTCTTCCGTCTGCTTTCATTTGGGGATTTGTGTATTTTCAGATTGGGAGGTATTTTCCAAAAAGTTTTCAGGGATTACTGGAAGAAGTGAGCGTGAAGGCAGGAATCATTTTCTCCATTTTTTTCATCGGGGTTATCGTGTACAGTGTTGTAATTACCTTGAAAAAAACCTCTAATACCTCGAAATGGAAAAAGGTACGCTATAGAAAATAAGAAAAGACTGATCAAAGATGCCTTCTCCTTTAATCAGTCTATCTACCTTGTTCATCTTTTATTATAGTAAAATACTTCCCGAATACACCCAACGCTTTAATTGTGGTCCTTGAGCCATTTTCATCCTCATATATTTTACCGATTGTGTTAAATAGCAAGTAGCCATTTTTAACATTTGAGCCTGTTTCAATCAGGGTTGAATAAGAATTTCCTTCAAGTTTCTTCGTACAGGTTATAGATTCATGACATTCAATATTGTATTCATCCAAAAGCCATGAATAAAATTGTTCTTCATTAGGTCGGTGGGTGCTCATGAAAAAAACCATCAAAATCAAAGTGAACATACCAATTCTTTTTAATCCATCTCTCACCATAATCGAACCTCTCCTACAAATTCCTCCTATAATATACCATATTTTCTTATTGAAAGTGGTAATTTCACAAAAAAATGACAAATCAGATAGTAGTTGAACTTATAGCTCTGTAAGAATATACTATTAGCATAGTACATTCATAAAGGAGGTTATTGAATTGATTCATAAAACTTGGACGGAAAACAATACCGGGAAAAAGGTAAAATGTGTACATACGGACGCAAAGAAATATACAGTTGAAAATGTTTTAACCATTGGAAAAGAATACGAAGTGAAAAACGAATCTGAAGAGTATTACTTCGTCATCGATGAAAGTGGGAAAATGGGAGGCTTCTACAAAGAGTACTTTGAAGAGGTGTAAGCCACCCCTTTCTGGCTGGTTTCTTCTAATGTGAAGAAACCGGCTTTTTTTGATGGCTACTAAAATATGGTGCAAACGGGGAGAAGAGAATGAAACACTCATTTAGTAAGCGAATCATTTCTATGGAGGACCATGCATCTCTCATTAACCTGTTCAAGGGTTATGAAACGGAAGTATATGGAGAGGTTCAAACGAGTGAGGCTGATATTCAAGAAATGATTGAATCTATTCCTGAAGCTGACCGAAGAGGGCTTTGGCATGATGGGGATTTAGTAGCTATCTCCATTCTTACTGAAAAAGACCACCGTTTACCTTCATTACTCCTTGCCCTTCCAAACGATTATATGGATCTCTATATAGGTGAGTTGGCAGAAGAGCTTTTTATATCAGCCAGGAGAAAGAAAGAAACGAATTCTGACTCAAAAACCATTATCCTATCTGCTAATCTTGAGGAAGAGAAAAAGGCTTTTGAGAAATATGGCTTTACACCAACCCGTTATTGGTTCCAGATGAAAAAAGACCTAAAAGATCTATCTGTTGCATCCGTCTCTTCATCTTATTGTATATCTAGTTTCAATCCCGATACCAACGCTGAGAGTCTTCATCTGGTGTTTGAAGAGGTGTTCTCAGACCACTTTGATTATCATCCATCCAGCCTCGATGAATTTAAGAAGCGTTTTCTTCGTCCTTCATTTGACCCTGATCTCTGGTTTGTATTAAGAGAAGGGAATGACCTTGTAGGTTTTGTCTTTTGCACGGTTAACGATGAAACAAAATTAGGGGAAATCACTCATTTGGGGATTCGCAAAAAGTGGCGTCGGAAAGGGCTCGCCCACTATTTGCTCTATTATGTTTTTTTGAAATTGAAAGACGAAGGAATGACTACAGCAGCTCTATCAGTCGACAGTGACAGCTATACAGACGCAACCATCGTTTATCAAAAAGCTGGTATGTACGTATCTCGAGGGTTCACTCGATATGATTTAAAAGTATAGAAGCTGAAAATCACCCGATAATGGGTGTTTTTTATCATTTTGATATTTCAATTGGTTGCTAGTCCAGGACTAAATATATTCTTTGTAACAAAATTAGGCAGAGCCTTTGCAGTGTAAGCGTTATTACATGTAGAATGTCTAGTATGTGAAATGGAAAGGATGTCTTTAAATGAATGTTGAACGATTATTACCAGAATCGGTTACTTATATCATAAACGAGAGAAAACAATTATTCTCTTCTCCTGAGCATTCTTCATTAATTGGAGAAGGAGGGTATACCGCTAGTGAAGACTATATTATTGAAGATAGTATCATCTCTCTGTCTTTAGGGAAAAATCTTCTTCTTAAGGGACCCACTGGTTCAGGGAAAACGAAGCTATCTGATACCTTATCATCCATCTTCTCTCAACCGATGCACAGTATAAATTGCTCGGTTGACTTAGATGCAGAAGCATTACTGGGTTATAAAACAATCAGCGAAAGAGACGGAAAAAACACCATTGAATTCATTGAGGGACCTGTTATTCAAGCGATGAAAAATGGGCATCTCCTTTATATTGATGAAATTAATATGGCTAAGCCTGAAACGCTGCCCATCTTAAATGGTGTGTTGGATTACCGCAGAAGTATAACGAATCCATTTACAGGTGAAATAGTCAAAGCCGCCCCTACATTCGGTGTAATAGCGGCCATCAATGAAGGATATGTAGGCACGGTACCGTTAAATGAAGCGTTAAAAAATCGTTTTGTTGTAATCGATGTGCCATATATCGAAGGGGAAACGTTAAAGAGTGTGATTGAAAGTCAAAGCAAGCTGTCCGATTCTAAGCTTATCACTCAATTTGTAGACTTATCTTCGGATTTATTGGTTCAAGTAAAAAATGGCCAAATTTCAGAGGAAGCGGCTTCCATACGTGCCCTATTGGATGCCTGTGATTTAGCAGTGTACTTGCCGGCAAAAAGGGCTATACAACGTGGAATCGTTGATAAACTGGAAGATGAACGAGAAAAAGCGGCTATTCAAAATATAGCTGAAACCTTATTTGAATGAGGGACTTGTAATGCATCGATTTATTCAATTTAATGATGAAACCATAGACTCTTTTTTAGTGATGGAAATGGCTGATTTGACGAAAACACTTTCCAAAAATGCCGATATGAACTTGAAATACGGACCGTTTTCTTATCTGGATTATAAAGAAGGAACGGTTTATGTCAGTCATTTTTGGGATCACCGAAAAAAAGAAGAAGAAGTACATGGATTGAAAAGTGATATTTATTTAAGGACGATCGGTAATCTTCATGAAACCACGAACGATGATGTTATCGATTATATTGAGAAGGTGAAAGCAACTTCTGTTCCCCGATTTGCCAAGCATCTATTTGTCATTGGTGAAGAAGCTCGCTTAGAGGAAATTTGTAAATCCCAGCGTCCGGGAACAAAGAAGTCGTTTGAAACGAGAAGAAAATTATATCGCCAGCACTTCGAGGCACAGCTTAAGGTAAATATAACGAAAAGTGTTTTCACAGATGCTCTATTTAATTCATTATTCCTTCTTCTCCATGCACAATCTCCTTTAGAAGAACCTGTTCGGATAAATGAGGATATTGACTTAGCAATGCCCTTTTTACATCGGCAAATCACCCGCTTCTTTGAAACCCGTAACACAAAAGATGTCGTGAGAATTTGCTTAGAAATGGTAGACGTAATCGATGAGATTGTTAGAAAAGATATGTTAAATGAATACTTCCATTTACCTGAAAATGTGTATAACACGGAGGAAATGTTTACTGAAACATTTGACGATTTAAAGAGAAAAGATCCCCTTGCTAATCAGGATGTGTTGGAAGAAGAGAGTACAGGGGAGGAAGAAGTGATAGATGAAGAATTCCGTACCTGGCACCGGGAAACGAGTGACAAAGGGGAGTCATTCCTTCAGTTTGACTTAGATCAAGGAAGTCAATCCGATCTTATGGGCGAAGGTGTCCGTGAAGGGGATGATGGGGACCAGGCCATGGCTATGGTACAGGGCTCAGCCAAAGAAACGGAGCAGGAGCAGTACCAAAATGTGAGGGCACAGGAGCAGGAAAGGGATGAACTTGGTGGAGGGGAAGGTGAGTATGGAAAGGACAATCGCTTTGCTGTACCTCACTTTATTTCGCCAACCATTCCTACTTCAGAAGACAAGCACTTGTATAACCTTAACAAAGGGTTAATCGCTCCTTATCAAAAGAAGCTTCAGAAAATGATCGAGAAAACATTGGAGCATAAGCGAATCCAGCCTAGAAGTGATTTGCACTTCGGTAGGCTGAACAAAAAGTTATTGCGGTTTATTACTGACGATAATCCAAGACTTTTCTATAAAAAACTGAATCCATCTTCTGAAATAGATGCCGTGTTTTCACTATTGGTAGACTGTTCCGGTTCTATGTATGACAAAATGGATCAAACCAAGCTGGGAATCACGTTATTTCATGAATCGTTAAAGTCCGTTCGCGTGCCGCATGAGGTTATCGGCTTCTGGGAAGATACCAACAGGGCCACAAAGACCAGTCAACCAAATTACATGAATCCTGTACTGGACTTCTATTCTTCCTTAAAACCTAACAGTGGATCAGAAATCATGCAGCTCCAGCCTGAAGAAGATAATCGGGACGGCTTTGCCATTCGGTTAATGACAGAACGGATCCTCAGACGGAACGAAAAACAAAAATTCCTTCTTGTCTTTTCAGATGGTGAGCCAGCAGCCATGGATTATGAGCAAAACGGGATCGTTGATACTCATGAGGCTGTATTAGACGCAAGAAAACAAGGAATTGAAGTCATCAACGTCTTTTTAGCGAGCGGCGAGATAGATGAGGGGCAAAGAAAAACCATTCAGAACATTTATGGAAATTACAGTATTCTTGTTTCAGATGTAGAAGAACTCCCTGAAGTGTTGTTTCCTTTATTACGGAAGCTTCTGTACAAAAGTATATAGATGAACAACCAAGACGATTACATGGGAACCATGTAGTCGTCTTTTTTGGGAGAGGAGGAATTCAAATCAGTCCTTAGGCTGAAATAAAATCAATCATCCATCTCATTCGGACTCCCTTTACCTGTAATATACTGAAAGTAATAAAATGAAAGGGGACGGATAAGATGAACAATATTTCTGATATGAATGCCGCGATTCATGAATATCACAGGGTGAATCACATTTTGAATCAAAAAGGGTGGAGGCAAGAAAAAACCACTAAGAAAAAAGTTTTCTCTCCATGGTTTGGTAAGAATCTGTAAGTGGAAAATCCGTCAAGTTCGAAAAAAGAGGAAAAAAATGTATAATAAAAGAATGACTATTCTCACTTTATCGTAGAAGGTCATTCTTTTTTGTATGCTCTTTTCGCAAGGCTCTTTTCGTAAAGTTTGTTGCTATTGTAGAGGAGAAAGTAATAGTTGATTTCCGCTCCAGGATGCTCGCTTTCCGCGGGGCTGGCGGTGAGCCTCCTCGGCTGCGCCTCCGGGGTCTCACCTGTCCAGCTATTCCCGCAGGAGTCGAGCATCCTTCCGCTCCAATCAACTTTCTAAGCATGTATCCTTATTGGAAATCAATAATAACAAGAATTTTAGCAAACAATCTCATTTAAGGTAAGTAGAGATTGAATTCCTTTTAAGGAAGAAGGATGATTTTTTTCTAGTTCCATTGTTTTCATGCACACCTTGTAGCTCTGTCATTGAAAATACTGTTAAAGATGGTGAGGGGAACTGCGCAGACTCCTGCGGAAGTACGGGCGTGCCGCGACCCCGGAAGCGAAGCTGAGGAGGCTCGGCCGAGCGTCCGCGGAAAGC
>NZ_JBITPL010000019.1:0-227728 GCF_050467885.1 Rossellomorea sp. NRS-1567
AGTTTTCAAGGTTCAATGTGCAATCGCTTCGTTTAAGCGACTTTTTAATCTTACCAAGTTATGGAGTTAATGTCAACAACTTTTTAAGATTTTTAAGTCGCCACTGACCGCTCGTTGTCGTCGTTCAGCAGCGACATTTACTAATATAACAAGGTTTCATATTGAAGTCAACGAATAATTAATATTTCACTATAATTATTTCACTGCTCGATAATAACGGTGATAAATCCCCTGTCCCTTTGTCTCTACATTTACAATTTCAACAAATCCTTTGTCTGTCAAATATTCAATGAGCATGCTTAAATCCACTGAATAATGCTTGGCCTCTGAATGATTGAGAAGGTCCTGGAACGTCCAATGTTCTTTCTGGTCCAGGATGCTTAATAGATGTTCCGTTGAAACCTTTGTTCTTGAGTGAATGAGAAACTCGCTTGCCAGAAATAGCAGTTCAAGTCGTTTATCGATTTCTTCATCGCTTGTTACGAGTTCTTCATACAGCTTGTAGATTTCAGGCTCTATTTGTTTTACCTGGCTCCATACTGTTACCTCCGGATGGAATCCGTTTTCGATAACCGCGAGCCTGGCCAGATGGTGTAAGGAATGAACGATGTGATTATAGGCATCTAAATAATGCTTACTTTCAAAGAATTCTTTACCGTCCATGTAACGACGAATCAACTTGGCAAATTCCATCCCCATCTTTATCTTTCTACCATAAAAGGGGAAATCCCTCAGCTCTGTTTTAAGATTAAGAATATATTCGTTGCGATCGAACAGTATCTTACCATTAAATAGCCAATCAATCACTTTACGGTTGGACCCGAGTAAAATCCACTCATTCAGCTTACCTTCCGTTACGATATGTAAGGCTGCCTTCTGTTCTTTATAAGAATAGTGCTTAATGAATACTGGTTCTTCAGCTTCTTTCACCACTAGAAAAAGGACAATATCAAAAGTATCCGTCAACGGACTGGATTTCTTGCTTTGTTCTATTAAAAGCGCTCCTAAAGTATTGGGGTGACTTGTACGCTCTTGATATAACGGTCGTAAAATATCTTCCATTTCATACTCCTCCACATCAATCATTGGTTGGTTACTATTTCGACATTCAAAGACGATTTCCTTCTCTGAATATAGTCATTTTTCGACAAAAGGGTTTCGTATCCCTCTTCTTACAACAATTATGGTATAGTATTTTTTTAGGAGGGACAAACAAATGGCTAAGTATTCGAGTAAAATTAATAAAATCCGTACGTTTGCCTTAAGTTTGGTTTTCATCGGATTTATCATTATGTACGTAGGTATATATTTTAGAGAACATCCATGGGTTATGACAACATTCATGCTGCTGGGTTTTCTGGCAATCATCGGAAGCACGGTTGTGTATTTCTGGATCGGGATGCTATCCACGAAGGCTGTTCAAGTCACATGTCCTAATTGCGGGAAGGTCACAAAGGTCCTTGGGCGAGTAGACATGTGTATGTATTGTAATGAGCCATTAACTCTTGATCCGAACTTGGAAGGCGAAGAGTTTGATGAGGACTATAATAAAAAGCAAAGATAGACCCAATTGAGAAAAGACCTTCTGCTGAAGGTCTTTTTTGGCATCAAAAAAAGAATGGCCCTGATATTGGGACCATCCTTATCTAGTGGGTTTCCTTTATAGAGCAGTCAGAACATGTTCCGTAGATTTCCATTCGGTGGTTATTCACCTTGAAACCTGTCACATGGGAAGCCAATTGTTCAACTTCATCCAGTCCAGGATAATGGAAGTCAACGATTTTCCCGCAGCCATCACAGATGACATGGTAATGATCGGTTGTCACAAAATCGAAGCGACTGGAAGCATCACCGTAGGTCAACTCTTTCACTAAGCCTACTTCACGGAATACGCGTAAGTTATTATAAACAGTAGCGACACTCATGTTGGGGAATTTCCCTTCGAGTGCTTTATATATGTCATCGGCAGTTGGATGAGCCATTGAATCAATGAGATACTCTAATATCGCATGACGTTGAGGAGTGATACGGACTCCCGTTTCCTTCAATGTCGAAATCGCTTCTTTTAATTGTCCTTCTTCAGACATCGTCATGCACCTCTTTTCATAAGAATTATTATTTTATAATCTTTATAAATAGTGTACTAATCAACGGTCCCCTTTGTCAATCTTTCTCCCTGGTTACTCATGTAAGTTTTTCTCTTGTTCCCCAAGCTGTTGGTTTATATAGCGGCCTGCAACGAATAGATAGTCAGAAAGTCTGTTCAGATAAGAAAGGACCAACGGATTAATGTCTTCATCAATTCCAACCGCTTCTCTTTCGGCTCTTCTCACGATTGTTCTGGCCGTATGAAGGGCAGCTCCGGCAGGCTGACCTCCTGGAAGGATGAAATTGCTAAGGGGCGTCAGGGCACCATCAAGAAAGTCGATTTGCTCTTCCAGTTCTTTAAGATGTGATTGTTCAAGCTTCCACTTCACATCTTTTCCTGCAGGCGTAGCCAGTTCCGCTCCAACATGAAAGAGAATCGTTTGAACCTTATGAAAGAACTCCTCAAACTTTTCTTTTCCATCAAAGTATTCAGCTTTAAGGTAGCTTAGACCTAAACCGATCATGGAATTCGCTTCATCGCATGTCCCGTATGCCTCAACCCGCTGATCTTTTTTTGATACTCTCGTTCCATATACCAATGACGTCGTTCCCTTGTCTCCGGTTTTTGTATAAATTTTCATCCTAATATCCCCTCTCTGCATCGATTACGTTAATATAGTTTTCACTATTCTTACGATATGTAGTTAAATTCTTTTTAAATATTTCAAGTGCTCTTGGCATGTATTTTTTTGTGATGCTGGAAAGATGAGGCGTCACCGTTATACCTTCATTCTGCCAGAACGGGTGATCTTCTGGTAATGGTTCCTTTTCAAATACATCAAGGTACATATGCTGTATTAACTTCTTGTCACTTACTTCAAGGAGAACGGATTCCTCCACGAGATCCCCACGACCTATATTGATGAAAACAGCCGTGTCCTTCATTTGTTCAAAGTGCTCAACCTGCAGGAGATGCTTCGTTTTCTCAGTACTGGGCAGAACGGATAGTATGTAATCGGCATTTCTCAGCTCCGTCTGAAAGGTCTTCAGGGTGAACATACTGTCAAAATGTTCTGCAGGAGAGCCGGAAGAATTCACACCCGTCACTTTCATATGAAACGCTTTTGCCAACCGTGCGATTTCTCCTCCAATCGCTCCTGCCCCGAGAATAAGGATAGAGGCTTCATGAAGTTCTGAGGTTGGAAGTCTTCTGCTCCACACGCTATCCTCTTCCTGCTTCCATACTGCTTGAAGCTGTTTTGCATGCTGAAGCATCAATCCGATTGTAAACTCAGCCATAGGAATTTTATGAATACCTCTTGCATTGGTGACCAGGATGCCTCTTTTTTTGATGGCTTTAAATGGCATCTTCTCAAGGCCAGCTGAGGTGACCATGATCCATTTGCATTTCTCACTTTTTTCAATGTGAAAGTCGGTCAAATCTTCCCCCATAGTGACAATCACCTCTGCTTCTGGAAGTTCTTTCTCCGCTTCTTTGATTTTTTTGTAAAAAAGAAACTCAACCTCATGGAAGCTATTCTTTAAGTCTGAGATAAACTCTTCCTTAGGTTGAAATGTGAAGATAATTTTCATGCAGATGCCTCCCATCCCTATTGCCCATTATTTTACCATATTTATACCGTATCACCCTATTTTATAGCATCTTTAAAAGCATAAAAAAAGAGGATCGACCTGGTCGATCCTTAAACGGATGAGACTGACTTATTTGAGGAGGTTGCCCTACTCTTACTATATGTCTTTACCTCTCTTGTGAATGGACAAAAGCCTCAAGCTTCTTAAAATAGGCTTAAAAATAGGTTCAGAAAAGGTTCTCTTTAATGTATTGCAGAGCTTCCTCCACATGTCCCTTCACTTTCACCTTTCTCCATTCCTTTGACAGGTTTCCTTCTTTATCGATAATAAAGGTAGAACGTTCAATGCCCATGTATTCTTTCCCGAAGTTCTTCTTCAGCTTCCACACGCCGTATTCCTCTGCCACCTTATGATCTTCATCCACCAGCAGAAGGAACGGAAGTCCATGCTTGTCTACAAACTTTTCATGCTTATCAACGGGATCGGGACTCACCCCTAAGATAACGGCATCGAGATTCTCAAAGTTTTCATGCTGATCCCTGAAATCACATGCTTCTGTCGTACAACCTGGAGTCATGTCCTTTGGATAGAAATAAAGAACCACGTTTTTCCCCTGGTAATCTGAAAGCTTCACCTTTTCTCCATTACTTGCAAGTAATTCAAATTCAGGTGCTTTTTGACCCACTGTCATATTTGTTCCCCTCCATTGAATATTTTCTAACTTTAGCGTACCCAATAGGAGGAAAAAACTCAAACCATATGCTACTTGTTTTCGTAGTTTAAAAATGATTTCACGACAAAGGCGGCAGGTATGGTGTAACCGAGCCATGACTCAATGAGGGCAATTCCCCTCCCGATACCAACAGGGGTTACATCCCCGTAACCTACTGAGAAAAGGGTGATGCCGCTGAAATACATCGTGGTAAAAAAATGATCGAGGAAGTCTCCCGTTAAGGGTTTTCCTCCTTCAACGAGAATCGGAACCCCTTCAAGCTCAAGGAGAGCAAACAGAAGACCGAATCCAACCATGATTGTGATATAACTCATTCCTAAAAAGAGAAAATGATGAAGTGAAACGTGATGCTCTTTCCACCTTGAAGGATAAAATAAGGCCCGTAAACTCATCACCATACAGAACAAAATGAAAAACCCTATGATATAAAGCATGTACATACCCTCTTTTTTCTGCTTGTCTTCCTATATGTACGCTTAATTCTTCAGATTCATTCTAGTTACCTGCACCCCTGTATCGTTTCACTCCTTCATTCCATAACACGATCGAGAAGATGAAAAAACCGATGCCCACAAATGGAGTCAGAAACGAATAGGGGTACCATTCCGTCTTTTCCAGGAAAAAGGCAGATGGATAGACTCCGACAAAAGCGAATGGAAGAATCCACGTTAATACGAAACGAATCACTTTATTATAGATATCAACGGGGTATCTTCCATAGTTACCGATATTGTACATCATCGGCATGATCGACGTTTTCGCATCCGACCAGAACCCGATGCTTGCAAGGGCGATGAAGATTCCTGCATACACAAGAGCTCCCCCGATTACAAAGAGGATAAATAATACGGGTTCGTACCATTCAAAGGTAATATCCAGTCTTCCCCCGGCGTAGAACATAACCGCGAGGCCCGTTATCACTCCGAAAAGCGACTCCAGTTCCATTCGCTCTAAGATGATTTGAAATAAGCTGTGTATGGGACGGGTCAGGATCCGGTCGAACTCTCCCTTCACCACATACCGGTCGTTAAAGTCCCAAATGTTGAAGAACGAACTGAATAGTGCAAACGGGACCAAGAAGAAACCATATATGAAAATGATTTCGTCTCTTGTCCATCCGCTCAGAAGCTGAGTATGGCCAAACACGACCAGGATAAATACGAGGTTAACTGCCTGAAACAGTAAATCAGAAAGAATCTCGACAACCAGGTCGGCCCTGTATTGCAGCCTGATCTTCATATATTGGGCGACATATTGAAAAAACATCCTTACATAAAACATCGGTCACCCTCCTTGAATAATCATTTGTTTTTTTGCCATGACCCAGAGTATCTTGATCGGTATGAGAAGGATCAACGACCATACGCCCTGCATAAGAATCGCATTGAATGATTCAGAAGTCGTAAAGCCATTGGTGAAAATCATGCTGGGAACATAACTTATACTCTGGAACGGTAAGTAACCCATCACATCTTGCGCCCAAAGGGGGAAGAAATGAATCGGCAGCAGTAAGCCGGAAAACAAATCAATGACCACTCGTTTCGCCCGGATGAGACCATCATTATTAAACAAGAAAAAGGTCGTGATACCCGTCAGTAAATTGATTTGTGTATTGATAATGAAGCTAAACAGGATCGAAATTGCAAATAAGCCCAATGTATCAAACCCTGTACCGAATTGTAGCGGGAAGATGAGGCTGACAATAATCATTCCCGGGAACGAGAAAAACAACAGTCTGAAGACTCCCTCTCCGAGTCCCTGCATCGTCTTCATTCCAAGATAGTTATAGGGCCTGATAAATTCAACTGCCACTTTTCCTTCTTTAATTTCCTGAGAGATTTCACGGTCGATATTATTAAAATAAAAGGCCCTCGCCATCCAGGAAACGGCCACATAGGTCGTCATTTGAATGATGGATAATCCTTCAATATCACTTTTTCCTCCGTAGATGGCCTGCCACAAGAAATAGTAAGCTCCAATATTGATACTGTATATTAATATTCCACTATAATAATTAGTTCGGTACGCCAGCATCATGAGAAAGCGGATGCGAATCATTTCTATATACTTAGCCATGATACCCTCCCGGACACTGGAGCTGAACCGATAGCTTCTACTCCCAAACTCATCTCGTCACTGCCCCCTTTTCATAGATGTTCCGTATGATCTCCTCCGTAGTCGTTTCTTCAATCTTCATGTCTTTCACTTTGAAACTCGCAACGATTTTCGTTATCAGTTGTGAGATGACTTCATCATCCGCTTCAATTAATGCTGAATAGCTCTGCTTTTTCTCATCAAAAGACCAGGAGATGTTTTGATTCTTTGTAAGATCGGATAAAGCGGAGAGAGACGTATCGTCCAGGAATTGAAACACGACTTCCTTTTGATCTCCCCAATTTTCTTTGAGCTGACTCAGAGCCCCGTCATAAATGATTTTCCCTTCATCCAACATCACGACCCGTTCACAAAGAGCTTCGATGTCGGTTAAATCATGGGTGGTTAAAAGAATCGTAGTATTGTACTTCTCGTTGATTTCTTTCAAGAATTGGCGGATTTTCAGTTTCACCAGAACATCCAATCCAATTGTAGGTTCATCCAAGAAAAGTAAAGGCGGATTATGGACAAGAGCCGCTGCCAATTCACATCTCATTCGCTGCCCCAGTGATAATTTACGGACCGGCTTGTCCAGTAGCGGCGCGATATCCAACGTTTCAATCACATGATCCATATGTGCTTTGTATTGTTGATCAGGGACTTTGTACACTTTCTTTAAGAGTTGGAAGGATTCCTGAACCGCAATATCCCACCAGAGCTGGGAACGCTGCCCAAACACGACCCCTATCGTCTGAACGAATTTTTCCCGATCACGATGAGGATTCATTCCATTGACGGTCAACTCTCCCCCGGTCGGTGTCAAGATCCCCGTCAGCATCTTGATGGTAGTGGATTTTCCGGCTCCATTTTCACCGATGTACCCGACCATCTCCCCCTGCTTCACATTAAATGAGATATCATTCACCGCAGGAACGATCTTATAATTACGCGTAAATAAATCCCGAAAGGCTCCTTTAAGTCCGGAACGACTTGAAAAAGCCTTGAATTCTTTACGCAAGTGATGTACTTCGATTGCATTCATATTGCGTCCTCCTAATTTCAAAAAAAGTATCGGTCCCTCTTTTACAAACAAAGAATAGTGTACCACAGAGAACTGTTTCCCTTAGAACAGTCTGCTTGAAAATTTGTGTGCCCAATGATTCCCTATTTGCTAAAGTGGAAAAGACCGTACTACAATAGAAGAGTAATAGATAGCTAAATACACATATTCAGGAGGAAATCATGAAATATACTGAATCAGAAACTTTACATACAGAAGCATTGGAACATATCGTAGGAGGAGTGAACAGCCCGTCACGCTCATATAAAGCAGTGGGCGGAGGCTCGCCGGTTGCAATGGAAAGGGGTCAAGGCGCATATTTCTGGGATGTAGACGGAAATAAATACATCGATTATCTGGCAGCATACGGACCTATCATCACCGGACACGCTCACCCACATATTACAGAAGCGATCAAAACAGCGGCGGAAAACGGAGTCCTTTACGGAACCCCTACCCGTCATGAAGTGAAGTTTGCCAAAATGATCAAAGAAGCAATGCCTTATATGGACAAGGTTCGATTTGTAAACTCCGGGACTGAAGCGGTGATGACAACGATTCGTGTTGCAAGAGCATACACCGGGAAAGACAAAGTCATTAAATTCGCAGGTTGCTATCACGGTCACTCAGATCTGGTACTGGTTGCAGCCGGATCTGGACCATCCACATTAGGAACCCCTGATTCAGCCGGTGTTCCTAAGAGTATCGCCCAGGAAGTCATCACGGTTCCATTCAACGACATCGAACCCTTTAAAGCAGCAATGGAAAAATGGGGAGATCAAATTGCAGCAGTCCTTGTGGAACCCATCGTAGGGAACTTCGGCATTGTAGAACCAAAAGAAGGCTTTCTTGAGCAAGTGAATGACATTACTCATAATGCCGGTTCCCTTGTCATTTATGATGAAGTCATTACGGCATTCCGCTTCATGTATGGCGGAGCTCAGGATATGTTAAAGGTGAAGCCTGACTTAACGGCGCTGGGGAAAATCATCGGCGGCGGTCTTCCAATCGGGGCTTACGGCGGGAAGAAAGAAATCATGGAACAGGTCGCCCCGTTAGGTCCTGCCTATCAAGCAGGTACAATGGCAGGAAATCCCGCTTCCATCCTTTCAGGAATTGCCTGCCTTGAAGTGTTAAAAGAAGAAGGCGTATATGAGAAACTTGATAAACTCGGAGAAATGCTTGAAAAAGGGATCCTTACAGCAGCTGAAAAACATAACGCACCAATCTCCATTAACAGATTGAAAGGAGCTCTCACACTTTACTTTACTACAGAAAAAGTGGAGAACTATGAGCAAGCTGAAGCGACCGATGGAGAAATATTTGCGAAGTTCTTTAAGCTTATGCTTAATCAGGGAATCAATCTTGCTCCTTCTAAATATGAAGCATGGTTTATTACGACCGCTCATACAAAAGAAGATATACAGGAAACGATCGAAGCTGTCGATCGTGCATTTGCACAATTATAATAGAAGAACCTAAAGACTGCTCCACCTGCGTAGGGCAGTCTTTATTATTGATTTTGTAGAACAACTCTTCCCTTCATGGCATATCTATTCATTCGGGAGAAGACTGCTGCGATTTGTTTATTCCCTTCCTCAAAAAGGTACATATTTTGTAGAAACTTATTTAAATTTCCCTATTGATATTACTTGTAAGTACATGTATAGTACAGTATTGTTTATTAAAATGTTACACAAGAAAGGATCCTAATTCCATGAAACTTGGTGCTCGCATCCTTAAAACGGGAATTGCGATTGTATTAGCTTTACTTGTATCGCAGCTATTGGGTATACCTTCTCCAGTTTTTGCTGGAATCGCGGCGGTCTTTGCCGTACAGCCCACCATTTACCGCTCATATCTATCGATCATCGAACAGATTCAAGCAAACCTGATCGGTGCTGGGATTGCCGTTATCTTTGTACTCTTATTCGGCAGCAATCCCCTTATTGTAGGTCTCGCTGCTGTCATAGCCATTGCCATCATTCTGAAATTAAAGCTGCAAAACACGATCGGCCTGGCCCTGGTGACGTTGATCGCGATTATGGAAGTGACGGACCAGGATTTTATTCAATTTGCATTTATCCGTTTCTCAACCATCATGATCGGTGTGTTCTCATCTTTCATTATTAACTTGATTTTCCTGCCGCCAAAATACGAAACGAAGCTTTATCATAAAATATCTGATTCAACAGAAGAAATCTTAAAGTGGATCAGGTTGAGTTCAAGACACGCAACAGAGTTCCATCTTCTGAAAAAAGACTTGGAGCGCATTAAAGAAAAACTTATTAAGGTCGATCAATTGTATCTTCTTTATAAAGAAGAACGGGATTATTTCAAGAAAAATTCGATTGTCAAAAGTCGTAAGCTTGTCATTTTCCGTCAGATGATTTCATCAACGAATCGAAGCTTTGACATCTTGAAGCGATTGAACCGGTATGAAAATGAAATTTTTCAATTGCCGGATGAATTACGTGGAGTGATCAAGGGACAGCTTGATTGTCTTCTCACCTACCATGAACAGCTTCTTTTAAAGTTCCTTGGAAAAATGCATCCGCATGCTGAATCAGAAGCCCAGCAGGATGTGTGCATGCATCGAAAAGAACTGATGAATATCATGATCCAGGAAGTAAAACAGCATAGTAAAGATGAAAATATTCATAACTTTCATCTCCTTCATATTTTCTCGGCCATCTTTGAATACGATGAGCATTTAGAGCACCTGGAAAAACTCATCACAAGCTTCCAATCGTATCATAAAGAAGACAATGAAGTGACGATCGGGGAAGAGGAAGAATAAAAAACGGAGCAAAGGATGTGATTTCCTTTGCTCCGTTTTATTGTTCTATTTAGTTTTTCATTTTAGGATCAAGGGCATCCCGAAGTCCGTCCCCCATCAAGTTGAATCCCAGTACCGTCAGCATGATGGCAAGTCCCGGGAAGATCATTGTCCAAGGAGCTTGCAGCATATATTGCCTTGCATCAGACAGCATCTTTCCCCATTCAGGTTCAGGAGCCTGAGCTCCTAGACCAAGGAAACCGAGTGCTGCTGCTTCAATGATGGCAGTCGCAATGGCAAGAGTGCCCTGCACGATGATCGGAGCCATACTATTTGGCAATACGTGACTGAAGAGAATACGAACGTCGCTCATTCCGATGGCTTTTGCAGCCATTACATACTCCTCCTGCTTCACACTCAACACCCTCGAACGGATGAGTCGTCCAAATTTCGGAATATTAATGATGGCAATAGCAATTAAAGCGTTTCTTAGGGAAGGCCCAAGAGCAGCTACGACTGCTATCGCTAACAGGATACTCGGAAATGCAAGCATAATATCAAAGATACGGGAGATGATGGTATCGACCCATCTGCCGTAATAGCCTGCTACGATCCCCAATAGACTTCCTACTACTGAAGAACCGATAACCGCGAAGAATCCTACCCATAAGGAGATGCGTGCTCCATGGATGATTCTTGATAATATATCCCGGCCGAAGTCATCCGTCCCTAACCAATGTTCAGAGGAAGGTGCTTGTAGTCTTTTTGATAAATCTTGATCATTAATACCTTGTGGTGCAATGACTGGAGCCGCAATTGCTAAAATCACGAAGAAAAGAACGATACAAAAACCTACTAATGCAATTTTGTTTTTCTTAAAGCTTTTCCATGCTTCCTTCCAGGGAGATACCGTTTCTTCTTCCAAAGAAGGATGAAGCTCCTTTTGCGGTTCTGCTAATTCTGCCATGAGAGTTCACCTCTTTCTTCTATTGATGTTAGTTGTATTTAATACGTGGATCCACAGCAGCATAAAGTAGATCGACAATTAAGTTAATCGTGACGAAGATCGTTGCGACTACCAGGATGCCAGATTGCACTACAGGGTAATCACGGTAACCAATCGCTTCATAAATATAACGACCGATTCCCGGCCAGCCGAAGATGGTTTCGGTTAAGATCGCTCCTCCCAGGAGAAGGCCCATCTGCAAACCAATGACGGTCAATACCGGAATGATGGCATTTTTCAGCGAGTGCTTGTACACTACCCAGAACATCTTCAGACCCTTGGCACGAGCTGTACGAATATAATCTGAGCGCATGACCTCCAGCATACTGGAACGTGTCATACGTGCAATGATTGCCATAGGGATGGTTGCCAGAGCAATTCCTGGCAGGATGATGTGCTTCAGTACCTCACCAAGCTGATCAAACCGACCTTGAATTAGGGTATCGAGAATATAGAAGTTGGTAACCGAATCAACAGGGTTTCGTATATTCTCCCTTCCAGTTGTAGGAAGAATGTCAAGCTGAATACCGAATATCCATTGCTCCATCAACCCTAACCAGAAGATCGGCATGGAAACACCGATAAGGGCCAGGATCATGGCCGTATAATCGAACCAGGAGTTTTGAAACCAGGCACTGATGATTCCTGCGTTCACTCCAATAAAGATCGCTATGATGATGGCCACGATCGCTAACTCGGCGGTAGCGGCCAAATATGGCCAGATTTCAGCTGAAACTTCCGTCTTGGTTCTAAGGGAACTTCCTAAATCCCCGGTCAATAATCCTTTTAAATAGTCAATATACTGGATATACCAGGCATTATCGAGCCCCAACTGATCTCTTAACGCGGCTACTGCTTCTTTCGTAGCCTGTTGCCCAAGAATGACCTGAGCTGGATCGCCGGGAATGGCACGAATGATTGAAAAAACAATAAGAGTCATTCCCAGCAAAACAGGAATGAGCTGTAATAATCGACGAATGGTGTATTGGAACATCATGTTCACCTCTCTATGTGGAGATTCTGATTTTCTTGTAATGTTAGTTAGATTAGGAAAATAGCAGGTTTGGTATTAATTAAGGATTGCTCGGAAATGCTTGTCGAATCTGGGCATAGCCCCTCCGATCTTCTACCTGTCCAGCTGCGGGGCTTAGAGGCTCGAGGTCATAAGGCCAGCCCACCAAAAAGGCAAAAGGCGCCTTTCCGGTGGACTTCCCTTATGCTTGTCGCCTCTGGGCAAAGCCCCTCCGCTTTTCTATGTACAAAGGGGAGAAATCATAGATGTCTCCCCTTTGGTCTATTGCCTATTACTCCATATCTACTGCGCCTAACCAGTCGGAACCAGTTGGGTGCGGCTTGAAGTTTTTAAGAGCTGCACTTCCTGCAAGTAGTGGTGTAGAGTGAGCAATCGGTACCCATGGAGCATCTTCATGGATAATTTCTTGCGCTTTTTTGTATAGCTCTTCACGTTTTGCAGGATCTACTTCTGTTTGAGCATCAATTAAGATTTTGTGTACTTCATCGTTACTATAGTAAGAGTAGTTGTTACTTCCGATATTGTCCTTATCAAGAAGAACGTATAAGAAGTTATCTGCATCTCCATTGTCACCAGTCCAGCCAAGTAAGAATGCATCTGCCTCACCGTTTTTAGCTTTTTCCAGGTAAGTAGCCCACTCGTAAGATACGATTTTCGCTTTGATGCCTACTTCAGCTAAGTCAGCTTGCATCGCTTCCGCTACCTTTTGACCATCCGGCATATAAGGGCGTGGTACAGGCATTGCCCAAAGTTCCATCTCGAAACCATCTTTTAATCCTGCTTCTGCAAGAAGTTCTTTTGCTTTTTCAGGATTGTATTCATAAGCTTCTACGTCATCATTGTATCCGGCAATAACCGGAGGCATCGGGTTTTTCGCCATTTCTGCTTTTCCTTCGAAGAAAGCGTCAATGATTTCTTGCTTATTGATGGCATAGTTCACAGCTTGACGTACTTTAGGGTCATCAAACGGCTCACGAGTTGATGTTAAACCTAAGTATCCAACGTTCATAGATGGACGCTCGAATAATTGCAGGTTGTCGTCCCCTTCAACTTTACTTGCATCACTTGGATTGACTCCATCTGCAAGATCGATTTCACCAGATATCAATGCATTCAGACGAGCAGAGTTTTCTGGAATTGATTTAAATACGACCTGATCTAATTTTGGTAAATCTTTGTTCCAGTAGTCTTCGTTCTTTTCAAGAACAATTTTGTCATTACGCTTCCACTCAACAAACTTGAATGGACCAGTACCTGCATCAGTTGGTGCTTCTGCAAGCTTGTCACCTAATTCATCAATCGCTTTAGGACTTACAATCGCGAATGGGCTCATTGCAATATTTTTCAAGAAAGGTGCTTGCGGGCGTTTTAATACGAATTCAACTGTCATGTCGTCAGCTGCTTTTACTTCTTTAATGACATGACCTTCATCGGCTTTGAATCCGCCGAACATTGAACCGTAATAAGGGAATTGATCTGCATTCCCGTTCATCCAGCGCTCGAAGTTTTTCACAACGGCCTCAGCGTTTAAGTCAGTGCCATCTTGGAATTTCACTCCGTCACGAAGCATGAATGTATACGTTAAACCATCATCGGATACCTTCCATTCTTCTGCTAATCCCGGATTCACTTCTGTATCCTGCTCTCCGAATTTTACAAGTGTTTCGAAGATATTCTTCGTTACCTTAAATGATTCGCCATCAGTTACTGTTGCAGGATCAAGCCCTACAGAGTCTCCTCCGCGACCAAAGATCAATACTTTTGGATCGCCGCTATCTTTACTGTCGCCGCCTTCGCCTGAAGAACTTTCATTTCCTCCACATCCGTAAAGAACAGATGATACGAGTAGGATGAGCAGCATTAAAATTGACCAGCTTTTTTTTCTCAACTAAATCCCCTCCTGAATAATGTTTATATACTTATGAGACTTGTCTTCTAGTAAAGATGACAAGCTACATAATGCCCTGGTTGGTGTTCCTTGAATTCCGGTACCTTCTGTTTGCAGATCTCCGTTGCATGTGGACACCGGGTGTGGAATGTACACCCACTCGGTGGATTGGACGGGCTCGGAATATCCCCCTGCAAGAGAATCGTTTCTCTCTTGAAATCAGGATCCGGAACCGGTACCGCTGATAGTAGTGCCTCAGTATATGGATGAAGCGGATTTTCATAGAGTGTTTCACTATTACTCAGCTCTACCATTTTGCCTAGATACATCACGCCTACCCGGTCACTTATATGTCTCACTACACCTAAATCATGCGCAATGAAGATATAGGTGAGTCCGAACTCTTTTTGCAAATCCTGCATCAGGTTCAGGACCTGTGACTGAATGGACACGTCAAGAGCTGACACAGGTTCATCGGCAATAATGAGCTTGGGCTTCGTCATTAGAGCTCTCGCGATCCCAATTCGCTGCCTTTGTCCACCACTGAATTGATGTGGGTAACGTTTCGCATGATAGCTGCTTAACCCGACAATATTGAGTAGTTCATGAACCCTCTTTTTTCTTTCTTTCGCTGAACCCATTCCATGGACCTTTAATGGTTCTTCGAGAATTTTTTCAACAGTATGCCTTGGATTCAAGGAAGCAAAAGGATCCTGAAAGACCATTTGCATTTCCCGGCGGATCTTTCTCATTTCAGAGTTTGATAGACTGGTAAGCTCTCGATCTTCGAATGTCACTTTTCCTTCCGATGGATCGATAAGTCTCATCAGCATCCTGCCAGTCGTCGACTTTCCACATCCGCTTTCTCCTACGATTCCAAGAGTCTCTCCTTTATTCACGGTAAAAGAAACCCCGTCCACTGCTTTTACAGAACTGACAGGTCGTCCGAGAATTCCTCCTGTGATCGGAAAGTGTTTCTTAAGATTCTCAACCTTTAGCAACGGTTCCGTCATAAACTCCCTCCTCCACTTCATCGAACAGGAAGCATCGTGTGCAATGTCCTTGTGATGTTTCATATAATTCCGGTGTTTCGACTAAACAGCGATCGAAGGCATACTCACAGCGTGCTGCAAATCGGCATCCGGTCTTAATGGATCCCGGTTTCGGTACATTTCCCTGAATCGAGTGCAGTCGCTGCTGCTTGTTTCTCATATCCGGTACGGATTGAATCAGGCCTTTCGTGTAAGGATGCTGAGGGTTTTTAAAGATTTCTTCTACTTTCCCCTCTTCCACCACTTTCCCTGAGTACATAACGACCACTCGTTCACATGTTTCAGCTACAACTCCTAAATCATGAGTGATCAAGAGGACCGCTGTATTCAGTTCTTTATTTAATCGTTTCATCAATTTTAAAATTTGGGCCTGAATCGTCACGTCAAGAGCGGTTGTCGGCTCGTCTGCTATCAATACACGTGGATCACAAACCATGGCCATGGCAATCATGACCCTTTGTCTCATACCGCCTGATAGCTGATGAGGGTATTCCTTGATAAGCTCCTCAGATCGCGGTAAACCGACCATCTTCATAATTTCAATTGCTTTATCTCTTGCTTGTTTCTTTCCAACCTTCGTATGTATTCGTATTGCTTCCGTTAATTGGTCACCTATAGTAAAAACAGGGTTTAAAGAAGTCATTGGCTCTTGGAAGATCATCGCTATATCATTGCCCCGGATATCTCTCATTCGCTTTTCAGATGCTTGTGTCAAATCTTCATCTTTATACAGTATCTTTCCACCTACTATTTTCCCCGGTGGTTTCGGTACCAGGCCCATGATGGATAGGGATGTAACACTTTTACCACATCCACTTTCCCCTACAATTCCCAGTACTTCCCCTTCATTCACATGAAAGCTTACTCCATCGACTGCAGGAACTTCTCCGTCATCAGTAAAAAAGGAGGTCCTCAAATCTTCCACTTTTAGTAAAGGACGCGCTTCGCTCATTCAAATCCTCCTCTTGAAACTATCTCTCTTTTCTTAATAGTGTTTATTTTCTAATTTTTATATGTTTCTTATTATACAAGATGTTACAAATGTTGCAATCTATTTTCAGAATTTTTCTACACAAAATCAATATGCTCTTTCATTCCTAATTCAATTCAATATATGTCCAATTATCCTTTTCATTCCTTCCATATAAAGTTATTTAGCCCTACTTTCTTCACGACACACCTGAAATAAGTTTGATATATTTTTTTGATAAACAAAAAAAGTCATGACTTTTATCACACGTATCGTGATAAGTCATGACTTTCCATTTTTACTGATCGAGCTGCTGTACTTGGAAAAGTTTATGGTAATGTCCCTGTTTTGCCATCAGCTCTTCATGGGTTCCCATTTCGACAACTTCACCGTGCTCCATATGAATGATTCTGTCAGCATGGGTGATCGTTGATAATCGATGAGCGACTATGAAGGTCGTTCGATCTTTTGCCAGGATTTCAAGAGATTCCTGGATAAGGTGTTCGCTTTCCAGATCAAGGGCTGACGTTGCTTCATCCAGTATGAGAATCGGTGGATTCTTAAGGAACACCCTGGCAATCGCGACACGTTGCTTCTGTCCACCCGATAGCTTCACACCTCTTTCTCCTACTTTCGTGTCATAGCCTTGAGGTAATTTCATGATGAAATCATGTGCATTTGCCGCCTTGGCAGCTTCTATTACATCTTCATCCGTCGCATTAGGATTACCGAATTTAATATTCATCTTAACCGATTCACTAAAGAGAATATTGTCCTGAAGCACCATTCCGATATTGTCCCGCAATGACCTCACCTGAAACCTTCTGATGTCTGTTCCATCTAAAAGAATTTCACCATCTGTGACATCATAAAAACGGGGAATAAGACTGACGAAGGATGATTTTCCTCCACCGCTCATCCCGACCAGAGCGACGGTTTCACCCGTTTTAATATCAAGGTTGAGATTACGCAGTACCTCTTCCTCTTCAGATTCATAGCGGAAGGAAACATTTTTAAAATGAATATCTCCGCGTACGTTTTCACAAGGAATCGCACCTGGTTCATCATCAATATCATACTTCTCATCCATGAACTCAAATACGCGGTCCATGGAAGCGATCGATTGAGTCAAGGTTGTAGAAGAATTCACCAGTCGTCTAAGCGGACCATAGAGACGATCGATATAGGCGATAAAGGCAGCCATTGTACCAATGGTCAGATCTCCATTAATCACTTGCAGCCCCGCATAACCAATGATGATCAGCGGAGAAATATCCGTAATGGTATTCACAACCGCGAACGCTTTCGCATTCCAGCTTGTTTGCTTTAAGGCCTTCGTTAAGAAATTACTATTCTGATCCTGAAACTGTTTTTGTTCATAGTCTTCAACAGCAAAACTCTTGATGACAGCCATTCCCTGGACCCGTTCGTGTAAGTGACTTTGAACCTCTGCCAGTGCCTGAGACCGGTCTCTCGTCAAACCTCTGAGTCTTCCAAAGAAATAACGGACAGAGAACGCATAGAAAGGAAACGCGATAAGAGAAACAAGTGTTAACGAAACATCCATCGTAAACATGATGGACAAGGCAATGACAATGGTAGCAGCATCCAGCCATAGATTCATCAGACCGGTGATCACGAAATTCTTCGTTTGCTCAACGTCATTGATGACCCTGGAAATGACTTCCCCCGCTCTTATATTCGAATAATACTTAAAACTGAGTCGCTGAATATGTGAAAACAAATGATCCCTTAAGTCATACAAGATCTTGTTTCCCGTCCACTGAGCAAAGTACTGTCGATAATACTCCACAGGCGGTCTTACCAATAAGAAAAGGCCAAGCATGACCCCCATGATCATCAGTAATTGATTGGTCTTTTCTTCCGAGGATAAGCCCGAAGCGCCTACAATATCATCGATTACATATTTAATTAAAATCGGAATTAATAAAGGGATGGTAAATTTAATAATACCTATAATTAATGTACCAATAATTTGCCACCGATAAGGTTTTACAAATTGAAGGTAGCGTTTGATACTATCCAAGTGATTACTCCTTTCTAAGGTGTGAGTATTTATTTTGCCCCAATAAAAAGGGATGACCCTGTATGGAACGCAGCACTGTTCCTCTTCAAGTCCTTTCAGGAAATGAAAAGGGTTGCTCCTTACTGGGTCAGCCCTTTAATGCCTATACAGTTTTCCAGCTGTGTTATCCCCTGTGAGTCAGATAACGCTCGTACCAAATATCAATAAAGTCAGGAGCAAAAGGCCCTTTTCTTTGTCGGATCCAGCGAACAAGCTTGTCTACATTTCGCTTCAGGATGTGATCGATCACATCCGGGTAACCGTACAACTTGCGATGAGCTTCATACTCATCCTCATCCAGCAGTGTATATGTCATATCAGGAAACACTTTAATATCCAAGTCGTAATCGATATACTTGATCGCTTCATGATCATATACAAATGGTGAGCTTAAATTACAATAATAATAAATACCGTCCTCACGAATCATACAAATAATGTTAAACCATAGCTCTGAATGAAAATAGCATATTGCGGGTTCACGGGTCATCCACGTTCTTCCGTCTGATTCCGTCACCATCGTTCGATCATTTCCACCGATTATCTGATTGCTTGTTCCTTTCAGAACCGTCGTCTCATTCCATATCCGGTGAATGTTGCCATCATGCTTAAAGCTATGTATTTGTACTGATTTTCCTTCAGTGGGAACCGCCATCGTATCCCCTTCTTTCATTTCAAAATTACCCTTATATATGCTTATCTATTCTATCATTATAACGTTTCCTCAGAAAATTTAAAACAAAAGGGCTATCCTTAAAGAAAAAATCCTTTAAGAATCGCCCTGTTCCTGTTCAAAAATGGGATTTATCATGAATATCTTTTTATGTTGTAACGCTGTTTTGTTCCTTTTGATAGGAGCGAATCACTTCATCGGTTTGTTTTTGAAACATTTTTTGAATCTCTTTTAGTTCCTTCTTTTTTGAAGCAATCTCTCTCTTTATAGATTCAACCTTCGTCATTTCTTGAAGCTCGAACAGCTCCTCTTCAAGCTCTTGACAACGTTCGATCTCTGACTGAAGATATAACAACTTATCCATCGTCTCTAACTGCTCTGTTACCAACTCATTAAACCGTTGTTGCATCAGTTCCACCACTCCTCTAAACAAGCTCTCCTAAACATTCTCCTTCCCACCCCCAAACCCTTTGACAACTTCTGTCACATTCCCACCTGTTTTGTCGATGTGGAGGGACGGACCTCTTTTTTATAGTGGATATTGATAGGAGTTAGTTGTGTAGACTTCTGGAAGATCAGTCCTTCATTGATTGAAGATTTGAAAGGTCCGTCCCTCAAAAACAAAATGATGCCCAAAACGAAAAAGCACCCAACTTAATGGGTGCTTTTTCCGTCAAGAACAATTCAATTATTGTTGTTGTTGACCGTATTTACCAGAAGCTTTCGCTTTGTTAGCTTCTGCTTGTTGGTTTTGTTGCTTCACGTGTTGTGCTGCTGTTGTTTCTGAAGCGAACTCAGTACCGTATTGTTGTTGCTGAGCTGCACCAGCTTGAGCGTTTTGTTGTTTTACGTGTTGAACGCTTGTACCAGCTTGAGTTTTGTTTGGTTGTTTTGCCATTGTAATCACCTCCACGCTTATTAAGATAACCAAGCGTGGAATTCACTATTCGATATTTTTCAGGAAAAACATTCCACTAAACGAGTAGTGAGCGACCTCCATCTACGATGATTGTTTGACCTCTGATCATGGAGGAATCGTCTGAAACGAGGAACATCACTGACTTCACAAGATCATCAATTTCCACCATTCGTCCTGCAGGTGTTTTACTGCGGGCATCTTCGAGAAGCTCTTCACGATTAGGGAAATGCTTGAGTGCATCTGTATCGATCGCACCACCGGAAACTGCATTTACGATTATGTCACGCGGTGCAAGCTCAACTGCAAGATAACGCGTTAATGCTTCAACTGCAGCTTTAGATACTCCCACAGTTGTGTAATTGTCTAAATAACGGATGGATCCCAATGAGCTTATGCTTACGATGCGTCCACCCTTATCCATTAACTTTGCTGCTTCCTGGGCACAGAATAGTAACGCCTTGCTGTTAATGTTCATCGTCCAATCCCAATGAGATTCTTCAAGTTCCATGACTGGACGCAGAACCCCGGATGCTGCGTTACTTACCAATACATCCAAACGGCCGAATTCTTCTTTAATCTGTTCGAACATAGATTTGATTTTATCCACGTCTCCTACATTTGCCCGTACGACAAATGCTTTTTGGCCCAACTTTTCGACCTGTTCTGCCGTTTCAAGTGCACCTTTTTTACTCCGTGCATAATTGACTACGATATCGTATCCTTTTTCTGCTAGTTGAATCGCGATTTCTCGTCCAAGTCCGCGGCTGCTTCCTGTGACTAATGCTACTTTTTGACTCATCATGTTGATCATCCTTTCAATTTCATTTTCCATTTGGTGTAAAGCATATTCAGGCCTTCTAACATACACACTAATAGGAGCATGTCAGTTAAATGGAGGAATGAGTTATGTATGTAGGTAGAGATATGACAGAGCTTTCAATGATTCCAAAAGATGAATGGCAAAAAAGCGAGCTGGCTTTCTTTCATCATTCACTACAACAAATAGTACCCTATTTGAACGCAGAAGGACAATCGATTCACAGAGAAATTGTCGAAGAAATTGAAAACCGCGGCGGATTGAAGCGTGGCGAAGCCGATTATACTCACGGCACGAAGGTTAGTTACGATTAAGACGATAATACACAAAGAGCAACCAGCACGGCTGCTCTTTTTTATTTCTGTAGTATTCCTGCTCCTGTTTCCCTCCAAATTTTCTGATGGGAGACGGGAAAGGCATATTTCTCCAATTCTTCAGTCGTAACGGCAATCAGGCCGCTTTCATCAAGAGTGGTGCTGTCGATAGAACCAACATATACTTCAATATCCCAAACGATGTGAGAGAATAAATGCTGGATTTTCGTGACAACCCCTGCTTTCAAAGAGCAATCGACCTTGTATTCCTCCTCCATTTGATCAAGCAATTGTTTTCGACCTCCGCTTGAACCCCCCACTTCAAAATTAGGGAATTCCCATAAATTAGCGAGCAGTCCTTTACCCGGTCGTTTATGGATAACAACTCGATCATCTTCTGTAAACAGAACGGCTGCCGCCATATTTATTTTACGTGCAGATTTCTTTTTTGATTTAATTGGAAGTTCTGTTTGCACTCCTTCTTCAAATGCCTGACAGTGCTCCCGGACAGGGCATAGTAAGCAGGATGGTGATGTCGGTGTGCAAATCAGTGCACCAAGCTCCATCAGTGCTTGATTGAAATACGATGGATTCTCTTCAGAAATCAAATTTCTGACCGCTTGTTCAAATACCTTGCGTGATGCAGGTTTGGCAATATCGAGCCAGATGGATAGAATACGTGAAAATACCCTCATGACATTTCCGTCGACAGCAGGTTCCGGTTTGCTGTAGGCAATACTCAAGATCGCCCCCGCAGTGTATGGTCCCACACCTTTTAATGACGATATTTCTTTCGGAGTATCCGGGACGATTCCTCCATACTTTTCACTCACTTCTTTTACAGCAGATTGAAGATTCCTGACTCTCGAGTAATAGCCTAGTCCTTCCCATGCTTTCAGGACATCTTCTTCGTCTGCTGTAGCAAGAGCATCTATGGTAGGAAATTTCTCGATGAATCGGTTAAAATAAGGTATGACCGTATCCACCCTTGTTTGTTGAAGCATGATTTCAGATACCCAAACCTTGTATGGATCTTGATCCTTCCTCCATGGAAGATCACGCTGTTCTCTTGAAAACCATGATAATAAATTCTTCTGAAATTCCTTACGGTTAATGGTCTGTAAATGTTTCAATGGTTCTTCTTTCAATTTTGTACCTCCAAGATGTTAAATGTTACGTTGAATAGGGAATAAATAATTAAAGTTGTGTTTTTAAGCCAACAAGGTTTATTTCTTTTAACCCTCCACAAATACATTCGTCCAATAATCCAAATAATAAATGACGACGGGATGTCCGTAAACGTTTCAAAACATGGAAATGGGATTCAGTGGGCACTATAAACCGTTCGATGTAACGATTAGGGTCGGCTTCAGACTTTTCCCACTGGATATTAAAGGCGTCGTATTGTGGTAATGTCGCTACGATATTGTTCATAATCTGATTATATTGAGGTTGAAAATTTTGTTTTATTTCATATTCTAAGTAAATGTGTAAAGTGTTTTTCATTGAAATAAACTCCTTTTAACCATATCATGTTCAAAAATGAATACAAGTCATTAAAAATACAGATGAAAATGAGCCAAGGGAGGACTTTTTTTGGATACAGGCACTCATATCGTCATGGGTTTCGCTCTAGGGGGCTTAGCCACCCTGGATCCCGTTGTTGCTGAAAGTGCGGCCACTTCTCAAAGTGTGTTGGTTGCAGCAGTCATCGGCTCTCAAATACCAGACATCGATACCATTTTGAAATTACGCAATAATGCGGTTTATATACGTCATCACCGAGGCATCACCCATAGCATTCCGGCCGTTGCTCTTTGGCCGCTATTAATTGTCGCTTGTCTTTATCCCTTTTTCCCGGGGGCAGATTTGCTTCATTTATGGATTTGGACATTTGTGGCCGTATTCCTCCATGTATTTGTCGACATTTTCAACGCCTATGGGACACAAGCCATCAGGCCGATCTCGTCGAAATGGGTCGCTTTAGGGGTCATTAACACGTTTGACCCGATTATTTTCGGGATTCATATTGGAGGATTGATCCTTTGGGGCATCGGATTACCTCCAGGAAAGACTTTTTTGGTCATGTACATTGTGATTTTTGCTTATTATGTATTGAGATTCCAGGTTCAAAAAGCCGTAAAAAATGCTGTTAAGAGAAGAATTCCGAAAGCGGAGAAAATAATCGTTTCTCCGACGATCCGGTTTTTCCAATGGCGCCTTGCGATTGTGACCAAGGAACATTATTATGTCGCACGGGCATTCAGACGGTCGATTACGATTTTCGATAAATTTGAACGTATACCGATACCTGAGAATCCAGTAATAAATGCCGCTAAAAAAGATAAAAATCTCGCCGCCTTTCTTTCCTTTTCCCCGGTTTTCCGCTGGGAAGTGGACGAATACGATGATCACTTTGAGGTACGCTTCATCGATCTTCGCTACAGAAATAATGGACACTATCCCTTTGTCGCCCTGGTACAGCTCGACAAAGACCTGAACATCGTCAGCTCCTACACAGGATGGGTCTTCAGCGAAGAAAAACTTCGCTCAAAAGTCGACATCAACATTTTAATCGATTAAAGCAGTGAGGGACGGACCTTTAAAAAGGTCCGTCCCTCATCACTTTAATGTACTAAATCGTCATCTTCTTTATCGTCGATCAGGTGTTTGTATTTAGGGTTTTGTGCAGCAAATTCGTGGATTTGTTCACCGTATGTATTGACCCATTGGCGAACGACTTTTTCCGTTACTGCTTTTCCTTTATAATCGTAACCTGCTTTTGCGTATGTGGCTTCGAAATCCTCCCACACAAGTTCGATCCAGGTTCTCGCTTTTTCATACGAGAGCTTATTATTTTTTTCAATTAACAATTGTGTTAATTCGTGGAATGTTGACTCCATTTTGTCTCCTCCTTTTCCATATATTTAGTTCCCACTTTTATGATAATGTACACCAATTCACCCATACTATTAGTACGTGGTTAAGCTTAGTTGTGAACCTTTGCTTCTTCACGGTATGAGTCAGAAAATTCACCTTTTAGGAGGCACTTTATGCGAAATAAAACGACAGGGTTCCCTAACATGAATAACAATAAATTCGAAGGTGAACCGAGAGCTAAAGCGGAATTTGCATCTAAAAGGGCTAACGGCACCATCAATACCCATCCTCAAGAACGTATGAAAGCTTCTGGAGAAAGAGATCACGACTCACTTTAATGAAGTGAAAATCTGTTTAGGGGGTAGTTACGATGGCAAACATGAAAAACAACTTCTACCGAAATAAGTACAGCAGTCCATTTAACAAGGCATTCTACAATCCAAAGCATGCCCATTCCCAAGCTAATGGACAAACCACACAAACTCAAGACTTAATCATTCTAGAGAACCAGACACGCAAGCGTTCCTAGACTACTTCAGAGGTCCGTCCGTATGACGGACCTCTTCATTACTTCTTTTCTCCTGCCAACAGGGAAATCGGCAGTGCTTCTTCTTTTCCGTCTCCACCAAGGCGATATCCCCAGGCAAATACCCCGTTTAGATAGTCGACTTTGAAATATGTACCGGGATCACCTTCTATCGCGTATATCCCGCCAGGCTTGTAGGCGTCAGGATTCATCAAATAAGCCTGTGCCATAAGTGCCTTGCGCTCCAAAACGGCAAACTCATTCACAATCCCCAGTTGTTCAGCTTTCCTTGCCTTTTCCTTCAACGAAGCAATCTCCTGCTTCAACTCATGCTCCGTCATCTCACTATATCTTCTCTCTTGTTCCATTCCTCATCACCTCTACTAATAGTAGTATAGAGAAAATGATACAATAAGAAAAGCGGAAGCGGCTGGTCAGCCCAGACAAGCATAAGGCAGGCCCTTAATTAATTACACCAGAAAGGATGACACCACCATGAAAACAGCCATCATCACAGGCGGAGGCTCCGGCCTTGGAAAAGAATTAGGAAAACTTCTTAGCCAGCAAGGATATCATATCTTCCTTCTTGCTCGGACGGAAGACCGCTTAAAAGAAGCTGCAGAAGAAATTGAAAACATAGGCGGACAGGTTTCATTTGCCACGTTGGATATTCGGTCAACTCATGACATTCAACAATTCGGTGAAAATCATCTTAAGGATCATAATGTAGAATTACTCATACATAACGCAGGGATAGGCTATTTCGGCCCCTTCAAGGATACGGACGATGATGAATTAGTAAGCATGTTTGAAACGAATGCACTAGGTCCCATTCGATTAACCAAGGTACTGCTAAATCGACTGGAACAAAATAGCACCATCATTAACATTATTTCAACAGCAGGCCTTAGAGGGAAAAAGAACGAATCATTGTATGTAGCGAGCAAGTTTGCCCTCAGAGGATTTGGTGAAAGTTTACAGAAGGAGTACGAGGATTCGAATCTTCGTATCGTGAATGCTTATATGGGTGGAATGGATACTCCATTCTGGGAAAACAGCGATCATATCAGTGATCCTTCAAGGCTTCGCTCTCCTAAGGAAGTTGCGGAATTGATTGTGAATGAATACCAAGAAAAAGACGAAATCGTCATCGAATCAAAAAAATAAACCTCAAAAGGCAGCCTTCCCTAAAGGAAGACTGCCTTCTCATTTATGGAGCAAAAGGGAAGAACATAAAGGCCACTACAAATAATAAAACAGGCACTATAAATACAGCGAAGGCATCAATAACCACGACAAAAGCCATCCACACCCAGCGGATACCGTCTTTTCTTTTGAGAAACTGCTGGATCATCCGGATGTTCACGATGATGAGGAAAACCGCCACCCCTAATAGGAAAAATGGCATCACCCATTTCCCCATGGTTTCGGCGTATCCTTGGTTATACCACTCTTGCTTCCCAAGTGTATAGAATCCGGTTTGGACTTTAATAATGATTTCACCAATGATAAATAGTGCGGCTGCCCCTAAGACAATTCCACCTGTGTAAAGCTTGAATTTTTTAGTCGTACCGATGAGCAGCAGAAGTGTTAAACCAGCAAACAGAAGCGCAAAAATCTCCACACGAACTCCCCCTTGTCATACCCCTTTAGTTCAATCTATCTTGAAAACATCAAATCATTCTTCATTTTCTTTTAATTCTTCCAAAAGTCTTTCGATGTCCTCCATAGAGAAACCTTTTCGATACAAGGTCTGTTTCATTTTCTGGACATACTCGTATCCCTCATACTTTGAACTCAGCTTTCTATGAGCCTTTAACCCTTGGTGATAGACGGCATCCCATTTTTCATCGTCATCCCGATCAGATTCTACTGTCTCCCAGACAATTTTCATGACAGAACCCGGATATCCTTTTCGCATCAGATTTTGTTCAATTTTTTGCCTGGCAATCATCTTAGAATCTTTTCTATATTTATGAAGAAGTTTTTCGGTGAGACCGACCGCTTTGTCTACCTGCTTCTCTTCGGTAAATACAGCAAGAGCCTCTTCGATATAAGGGTCATCCACCCCTTTTCTTCTTAATTCCCCCCGGATCCAAGTCGGCCCCTTATCAGAGGTATTCATGTGAGTCCCGACAAAAGCGTGAGCGAATTCTAAATCATTAATGTATTTAATATCATTTAATTTATGAATCACTTCCTGTATGACTCCATCTTCGGGATCTCCTTCTTGTAAATGGTCCCGAATTTCTTTTTCCGTGCGCATTCGATGGGCTAAATATTGAATCGCTTTATTGAATGCTTTTTTTACATCGTCTTCATATTGAAGCTCTGAAATCTCAAGCTCATCCACATCCAGACCTTTTCGAAGCTGAAACTTCGCCAGTACTGCTTCATCGACACTGAAGGCATATTTTCCATCTATAAATAAATTGTAACGCTCATCGTTCTTTACTTGCTTCGTTATTTTCGTAATCTTACCCATTTTTTCCACCTCATTGTAATCCTAACACATTCAGCATATGTTTTTTATTCTGTAGATAGGTAAAATAATAAGTATATTGGAGGGATGATGATGAAGATCGCTATAACAGGTGGGACGGGTTTTGTCGGGCAGGCTCTAACGGAGGAACTTCTCGGACACCATCACGAAGTCATGATACTTACTCGAAATCCGGATAAATACGACAATCGTTCAGGAGTTACCTACGTAAAATGGCTTTCCGACGGGGCGAAACCCGAAGAAGAGCTCGAAGGAATCCAAGCCTTCATTAACCTTGCAGGGGAATCCATCAACAGCGGCCGCTGGACAGATGAGCGTAAGAAACGAATCATCAATAGCCGGATCAACTCAACACAAGAGGTAATGAACATTATAAAGGCACTGAAAGAGAAACCGGCGTGTCTTATTAACGCAAGTGCAATCGGCTACTATCCTTCTTCCAAAACGAATACGTATACGGAAGCGTCAACGGAAACGGCAGAGAACTTTTTAGGAGAAACCGTTCAAATATGGGAAAAAGAAGCGAGCAAGGCAAATCAGCTGGGTATCAGGGTTGCATATGCTCGTTTCGGAATTATACTGGGGGAAGGGGAAGGCGCCCTCCCTCGTATCGCTCTTCCTTATAAAATGTTTGTGGGAGGAACGGTTGGGTCCGGTGACCAATGGATGTCGTGGGTCCATATTAAAGACATCGCAAGAGCGGTGCATTTCATTGCTGAAACAGAATCCATCTCGGGACCGGTGAATGTGGCAGCACCCTCCCCCGTTACCATGAAAGAGTTCGGGAAAACACTCGGGGCCGTGCTTGGCAAGCCACACTGGATTCCTGTCCCTTCCCTTACTTTAAAAGTAGCAATGGGTGAAATGAGCGCCTTAGTCCTAGAAGGCCAAAAAGTACTTCCGAGTGTCCTTTCAGAAAACGGTTTTCAATTTGAATACCCTGAATTAAAAAGTGCCTTGATTGATATTTATCATTAATTCACAGGTATGCCCCTTTCTTTTCAAGGCAAAAATAGAAGTAATCTTGAAAAGAAGGGATGTACATACGAATGGATAATAAGAAGAAGAAAGACAAAAACAAATCGGTTCTATCCAGTGCACAGGAAGTAACGTATTCAAGAGAATTCAAAGCAGCTGATCGTGCAGGCGGCTTCAGTTCCAAAGCCCATAGATAGACAATTATTACCTAACTAAAAACCCTTACTTTGAAGAAGAATAAAGGTACAGACTTCTTAGTCTGTACCTTTATTTTTTTAACCAACTGAAAAGGGGATGTTCATATTGGGCAGATCACGCGGAAATAGCAAACGAGGAAACAAAAACAGCTTGCCACAAACACCCGCTCAGCTCAAATCTGACGGTGTTGACGAAGAGTTCTCACGTGAACTTGCCGACCAGGCTGATATGGAAGCACAAGCTCGCGCCAATGCTGCCAACCAGCGTGCACGAGTGAAGAAAAACCAATAGTGTACTCCCTGTAGGTAAAAAAAAGATAGGTTCTGAGGAATTCACTAAGAAACCACCCATGCAATGTCTGCATGGGTGGTTTCATTAAACGTTCTATCACACCACGATCGGTTTTTTATTCTGTTTGCCTTTAGGAAGGACCATATGTTTCAGGTATGGCATCATCCAGCGGTCAGCTCCCCAACAGAATGCCCCTCTGCCGGCAAAAAGAAGGATGATGGCAACTGTGTAGAGAACTGGATTCGTGCTCACCGTGCCTGCTAATAAGAAGTTTAAGTTCATGAAAGCTCCTGCGAGTAGCGCCGGTATTGTCATGAAGCCGACAATCAAGCCAACTCCCACCAGCACTTCTCCCCAAGGGATCAAAGTATTGAATACATCGACATTCGGTATTGCGAACGCTGTTAGGAATTCTGCGTACCACCCTTGAACGGCTGGATGATCTCCCGTCGCCTTAGCCAATGCTCCTTGCAAGAATCCGCTTGCATCAAAACCATCGTTCACCTTATGCCAACCCGCTTCCAGCCATTGAACGCCCAACCAGATTCTAATCACTGTCCAAACCATGCTCACCTTTTGATTTTCCCACCATCTCATGATGGATCATCTCCTTTTGGATCTATATTGTGAAATATTTCACAAGAGTGATTAAAAAAACAGTTGATCAAAGTTTGTGATGGTTTTTGATATGATAGCTGTTTTGTTTGTGAAATATTTCACATTCCCTTTACACTTATAATATACCTCTTCTCCATGCGTATTGCAATAGGCTTTTGAGCAGTTCACAAAGGTGTCAAAAACGGTAAAAAAACATTTTATAATTTCATTCACTTCTTTGTGATTTAGCTTTTTGAGATGAATTCCTCTCAGCTACTAACTGGTTATTTCTTTCACGATGAATTGTTTTAAATCCCGCTCATTCTGTGATTCACATCCTTTGGTATCGTTAGAAACCTTTTACTGATATTATTCAATATATTGAATTGTGTATATATTACTATGAAAATCCAACGGAAAATGAACTTTCTTTATGATAAGGCAGAGAAACTTTCTTCTTCTTTATCCGTATTACATAATAGAACTAGACAGTCCAGTTACGGGGGATGAAACGATGAAATCAGAGAAGAAGCTTTGGAGAATGTGGAAGGTATTATCACTGGCGCTTTCCATCGTGGTGAGAGTCTATTGGTACCGTCTCCGCGGTAAGTCCCAATGGGAGAAAGAGAAGCTCTGGGAACGCATTGGAAAAGAGTTTAAAGAAACTTTATTTGAGTTAAATGGCGTTTTGATCAAGGTTGGCCAGCTCCTTAGTATACGTGAGGATTTGCTTCCGAGAGGATTTATCAATCAAATACAGGATTTGGTCGATCACGTTCCTCCTTCACCATGGAAGGAGATTGAAAAGGTTCTGGAAAGTGAATGGAACGGTTCTGTGACTACTAAGGTACAGGCCATCGAATCAGAAGCTGTTGCTTCAGCTTCAATAGGAGAAGTTTACAAAGCGACGCTGTTAGATGGTACCCAAGTGGCTATAAAGGTGCAGCGCCCTGAGATTCCTTCCCTGGTGAAGACGGATTTCCGTTCCCTTGCCATCATTATTTGGTTCGCTCGACGATTCGCTCCAGTTCCCAAAGGGTTCATTGATTTCAAGATGCTTTATCAGGAATTAAAGCAAGTCATCGAACAAGAGCTCGACTTTTCAAAGGAAATGAACACGGCAATTTCATTCAAGCAGCGGTTCAAGGACCATCCTAACGTGAAGATTCCTGCTATGTACCCTGAACTTTGTACAGATAAAGTATTGGTGATGGAGTGGGTGGATGGCGTTCGATTGAATGACAGAAAAGCGTTTGAGTCTTATGGGTTGGACGGGCAGAAGTTAGCTCAGGAATTGTTTCGCCTCTTCCTTCCCCAATGGCTCGAGCCGGGCGTCTTTCATGCCGACCCACATGCAGGGAATATACTCCTTCAGCCGGATGGTACCTTTGTTCTCCTGGATTACGGAATGATCGGGGAAATTTCCAAGAGAGATTCCACTCACTTTCAAGATCTTCTGGAAGGAATCCTTCTAAAGAATTTCCGGAAAGCAGCAGAAGCTCTGGCTCAATTAGGGTTCTTGCTTCCTGATGCCAGTCCGAAAACGATCGAACCCGTGCTGAAGGAATTTGTCACACTCGATATGGAGCAATTCAAACAGATGGATCTGATATCCGTGAAGAAAGAAATAAATGATATGGTGAAATCATTGCCTGTACAAGTGCCTACACGCTTCATCTTTTTAGGTAGGTCTTTTGCAACCATAGAAGGGCTTGTTCATACATTGAATCCCGATGAGGAGACCCTCGATGTTGTCAAACCCGCATTCATGGATTGGGTAAAGGATAGTAACACAAACAAGTGGGAGCTTCTTTTGAAATGGATAAGCGCTCAGCCTCTGTTTCAAACGGTGCAAAAAGTCCGTCAGCTCCTGGACGTACCGGAAAAAGCACTCGAGCAAAAGGATCATCATCAGCAAAATGAGTTTCAGTTTTTGATTTTTGAAAACCAAAAGAAGCAGTCCTTCATCCTTCTACTCTCCGGTGGCGTTGGCGCGTTTACAGGATTGGGATTCGACGTGGATTTCATTTACCAAGGTAGTTTAGTGGTATCTGGATTAAGTCTAGTTGGTTATTTGTTTATCAGCTCCCGACAAAAACGTTGGCTGAAGAGACTTAGGAATGGACAGCTGAATTAACAAAAAAAGGTAACCTTGAATTTAGGTTACCTTTTTTATGGTAAAATATAGAAAGGAGGGATACCATGACAAATCCTAAGAAATCGTTTAATGATGTGACAGACCATTTGTCGAAAATCGAAGGAGCCCCCATGAGTAAACCCGAAATGGGGAGTCTGCCATTGGGAATCCGGATCATCGGATACGTGATCATTGGATTCACAGCCCTTACATCTTTATTTGTCATTGTTTTCGGCTTTCTTGATTGAAACCTGGTTAAGATTTTGACATAGAGATGCCACAATGGAATCGACCGGTACCGTTAGCCTGAACCAATAGAAATTAACTTTTTAGCTATGCAATTTTGAGGTGAGGAGTAATTTATGCGTCAATTTGAAATTTTTGGAATTGATCACACTAAATATCCCACTCCGGTTCGGGCTCATACCGATACTTCTCTAACCTGATCCGATTCTTCCCTATGAAATGAACCCCTTCAGCTTCCAAACATAGCTTTTGGGTCATCGCTTGCTCTTCATCCCCAAATCCAATTTCCCCCTTGCTATTCAAAACCCGGTGCCAGGGAAGTTTATACTTTTCACTCATGGAATGAAGAATCCGTACGACCTGCCTGGTAGCTCTTGGACTGCCTGCAAATGAAGCGATTTGACCGTACGTCATCACTTTTCCAGAAGGGATGCTCTGTATGATTTTTACAACTCGTTCAGTAAAAGGTTTCATGCGAATTCATTTCCCCTTTTCATATGTAAATCCATAGATTTCTTCCTCTCACTTTGTACTTCTTCTATTGTAATACGAAGGTCCAAGCTTAGGAAATAATACCTTCATCAAGTCGGCTCCCTAGAAGATTTTCTCCAATTATATTACACTGGATATGAATGAATAGAAGGACGTGATAGGTATTATGGATATTAAATTAATTGCCCTGGATATGGATGGAACACTCGTTAATCACGAAGGAGAAGTATCTCCTGAAAACGCACAAGCCATTCAACGTGCGAAGGAGAAAGGAATTCATGTGGTGTTAAGTACCGGCCGCTCCCTTTTCACATGCCGGGACATTTCAGATGAGCTTGGACGTTCATCTTATCTGGTGACCGTGAATGGAGGGGAAATTTACGATCATGAATACAAGCTGGTAGACAGCATCCCACTCGATCTTGATCTTGTGAAACAGCTTTGGAAATTAAAAGAAGAGCATGATGTCTACTTCTGGTCTTCTACTTCCCAAGGACTTTTCAATACGAATAAGCCTTTTGATCAAGATATCGGTACCTATAACTGGTTGAAATTCGGTTTCGATATCCAGGATGATGACGTCCGCAAAGTCATGATGGACGAGCTGGTGAAAAATGAAGCACTTGAAATCACAAATTCTTCGCCGACGAATATTGAAATCAATCCTGCAGGCGTCAATAAGGCAGCGGCTTTAGTGAAGGTATGCAAATGGCTGGACCTGTCCATGGAACAAGTCATGGCGGTCGGGGACAGTATGAACGATATTGCCATGATTCGGGAAGCCGGTTTCGGAGTGGCGATGGGGAACGCACAGGAAGCTGTGAAAGAAGCCGCTGACTGGGTCACTGGTATCAATACGGATCACGGGGTAGCCCAAGCGATTGATAAAATTTTATCTGATAAGTAGTAGATGAGCCTATTAAAGTGCCTGATTCAATAAGAATCAGGCACTTTATATGTCAAGAGGTCTATTCTGTTTCTGATACGTCCATACTGAGTAACAAAAACAAGGATTGTTCTATATGTATTTATTACTGGTAGTGATTGTTTATCTGATTTTTGCCAAGCTTTTTATTGATTGGAAACGCTGGAAAGAGTATTATCCAACGGTTCAATACTATATTATTTGTAATCTCACATATAATTTTATTTTTTACAACCATACATTATGGGAGTACAGGGCTGTAACGGTAGACTGGCTCAATCATACCTTTATTGAACTTGTCTTCTCTTTCTTCATCATTCCGGTTGTCATCATGATTTTTCTTCGTTATTTTCCATATCGAAAAAGGAAGTGGCTGTATCTTACGTGCTGGATTGCCTATTTCACGTTATTGGAATACTTATTTCATAAAAAAGGACTGTTCCTTTACGAAAATGGCTGGAATTTAGGATGGTCTGCTTTTTTTAATGTCATCATGTTTTCAATCTTAGGATTGCACCATAAAAGGCCGTTACTTGCCATCATTATTTCCTTACCTATCATTGCGATCCTATTATTCATTTTCCATCCATCTTTACAAGATTTAAAGTGAGGGTGTTTCTATGATTTCCTTTTCTACCCCTGTATTTATTGTCTTAGTTTTAGGAGTTTATTTAGCTATGGCAGTATATATCACTTTTTTGAAGAGGAAAGAATAGAAAAAGAAGCACCTCAAAGGATGCTTCTTTTCTTATTTGACGATGATTTCGTCGTTTTCCAGTGAAATGACTACGTCCGTTACACCATCTACATCAAGGAGTAAATCAGCGATTTTATCTTCCACTCTTTCCTGGATCACACGACGTAATGGGCGTGCACCGAATTCAGGATGATATCCCAGTTCAACGAGTTTACTCTTCGCATCTTCGTCGATGGTGACAGTAATCCCCTGTTCTTTAAGTTCAACCTTCAACTCGTCAAGCATAAGGTCAAGAATTTGAAGAAGCTCTCCTTTGTCAAGAGATTCAAATTCAATGATGCTGTCAAAACGGTTCAGGAACTCAGGCTTAAAGTAGGCACCGAGTGATTGAAGAATATTCGTTTCTTTAATCGCATCTGTGCCATCTGTGTTAAAACCGACCACTGCTTCCTTCTTGTCCGTCACACCTGCGTTACTTGTCATGATGATCACAGTCTCTTTAAAGCTGACCGTTCTACCTTGACTGTCGGTGAGACGTCCATCTTCAAGAATTTGCAGGAACATATGCTGAACATCGGGATGGGCTTTCTCGATTTCATCCAGGAGAATGATTGAATAAGGGTTTCTTCTTACCTTTTCAGTCAATTGACCGGATTCCTCATGACCTACATAGCCTGGAGGTGAACCAATCAATTTAGATACTGAGTGTTTTTCCATGTACTCACTCATGTCTAATCGAAGCATTGACTCCTTAGATCCGAACAACTCTTCTGCCAGTGTTTTCGTTAATTCTGTTTTACCTACACCTGTTGGTCCTACAAAGAGGAAAGTTCCGATTGGACGATGCTTCGCCTTCAATCCTGCACGGCTGCGGCGGATCGCTTTCGCTACTTTTTTCACTGCTTCTTCCTGTCCGATTACTTTACCCGCCAGGTTTTCTTCCAGTGCTTTCATTCGTTTCCGATCATCACTTTGCAGCTTCCCAACAGGAATACCCGTTTTCGATTCAACGATCGTCTGGATCAGTTCTCTTTCTACAAGTGCTTTAGAGTCTGACCCACCTTCACTAACTTGTCTTTCTAATTCTGCTTCTTGATCGCGAAGGATGGCAGCTTGTTCATAGTTCTCTTCTTTTGTTGCCAGATCCTTCTTCTCTCTTACATCGTTCAATTTTTTATATAGAGCCGACTTGTCTTTACCCTCTGACTGTAGATTGACTTTAGAACCTGCTTCATCCATTAAATCAATGGCCTTATCCGGTAAGAATCGATCCTGAATATATCGATGGGATAGTTTCACACAAGCCTCAATAGCCTCGTCTGTAAACTCGACTCCATGATAGTTTTCATATTTATCTTTTAATCCTCTAAGGATCTCAATAGCTTCTTCAGGTGTCGGCTCATTGACCAAGACCGGCTGGAAACGACGCTCAAGTGCTGCGTCTTTTTCAATTTGGCGGTACTCCTTCAATGTCGTAGCTCCGATTACTTGCAGTTCACCCCGGGCTAAAGCTGGTTTTAGAATGTTCCCTGCGTCCATGGAGCCTTCAGCAGAACCGGCGCCAACCAGTTGATGGATTTCATCAATAAATAACATCACGTCTGGTCGATTCTGAAGTTCGCTGATGATGGCTTTTAAACGTTCTTCAAAAGAACCGCGAACCCCTGTACCGGCAGTTAGTGAAGCAACATCCATTACATACACTTCTTTATTTAATAACTTGGATGGAACATCACCTGCTACAATTTTAAGGGCCAGCCCTTCAGCGATAGCCGTTTTACCCACACCGGGCTCACCGATGAGTACCGGGTTATTCTTATTACGACGATTTAAAATTTCAATGACGCGATTCACTTCTTTGTCCCTTCCGATAACAGGGTCAATCAATCCAGCTTTGGCCGCTCCTGTCACATTGCGTCCAAACTGATCGAGAACGCCATTTCCTCCATTTCCGCCTTGGGTTTGAGGAGATGATTGCTGATTGTGGAAGCCATCATTTGAGTTTCCACCCATGCTCATCCCTTTAAACAACTCATCAAGCGGAAATCCTCCGTGTGTTCCAGAAGGCGTTTGCTGCTTTTGAAAGCAGGCTGAACACATCTTCATACTGGACTTATGACCATTCACTTGCTTATACACTTCAACCGTTGCTTGGTTGTGTTGACATACTTGGCATTTCATTAAACATGACCTCCTGTAGCAGAGTTTTTATATAAATATTTTTGTAGATTGTATTATGGATAAGGTCAGTGTGTTTAGTATTCGTTTACACTTAATTTGACTTTGACTTTCTTTGACCTTATAACCATAGTATACTTTGACCTATTTTGACTTTCAAGATTTCTGCTTATGGGAATTTTTTCATTTTCAATGGCTGTTTGACCTGTAGATGGAAGAGTATAGTAGGTGCAACGAAGTGAATCAAGTGATTGATTTGGACGATGTAAAAGTGGAATCTGGCTTGAGTTTCCACCGGCTTGGGATTAAATGATTGAAAAAGTGCCAGACCTGATTGATCAGGTCTGGCACTTCTCATATAGAAGAGAGAGAGTATTACTCCTCTGTCTTCAGATTAAATTTATACTAATTCGCGATCCCAATGACGATGTGCTGCGATGGCTTCTGTAAATTCTTTCGCGAATGACTTCATGTCTTCCCCGGTTACCACACCAGAGCCGCTGACACCCGCTTCTTCCAGCCAGTGTATCCCTTCATGGGTTGCACCGATCGGTTTAAAGTGAGAATACGCTTCTTTGACAAAGTAGGTTGTATCTTGAGAGAACTTTTTATCTACATTCTCTCCGCCTACTATGTAAAGGCTATCAAATAATACAGATTCCCCTGTTAAGAAGGTATGGTCCACTTCAAGCTCCGTACCGTCATCCCCTTTTCTCATCCCCAGCTTGTCACTGATGATTTCCGGTTGGATGCCATCTTCTTTAAGAGCCGAAAGAACCATCTTCACTTCTTCCCCTTTAAAGCCGTTTCCTACGATGACTCCTACTTTACGAGTAGCAGGTTTCTTAATCGTATTTTCCTGGCTTAAGGCTGGAGAAGATTTGGTTACCTTCGATCCTTCACCACTAGGGACTTCCACATCAATTGCTTCGGCAAATCCTTTTGCCAGCTTCATGCTTACGTTTGCAAACATATCGACGACCTGTTTCTGAACAGATTTGCTCTTCACTTTTCCAAGCTCGAAACTGAATGCTTGGATGATATGCTCTTTCTCAGGCTCACTCATGCTGTTCCAGAAAAGAGTCGCTTGTGAGAAGTGATCTTTGAAGCTTTCACTTCTTGCACGGACTTTACGCCCTTCCATTTTCTCCTGATAGTGAGTGTAGCCTCCTTCTTCCTGACTCGCAGGTGCTGGTGTATTTTTAGCGAGTGAGTTGTTATGGTAGCTCACCTGGCCCTTATTTATTGTATGTCGGCCGTATCCATCACGCTGATTATTGTGGAATGGGCACACCGGTCGGTTAATAGGAAGCTCATGGAAGTTGGGTCCTCCAAGGCGGATCAGTTGTGTATCAGTATAGGAGAATAAGCGTCCTTGTAATAACGGATCATTTGAGAAATCGATCCCGGGAACAACGGAACCAGGATGGAAAGCCGCTTGCTCCGTTTCTGCAAACACATTGTCCACATTGCGATTAAGGGTCATCTTCCCTACGATTTTCACAGGGATTTCTTCTTCAGGCCATAGCTTGGTAGGATCAAGAACATCAAAGTCAAAGTTAAACTCATCTTCTTCCTTAATGAGCTGAACACCCAGTTCGTACTCTGGATAATCGCCATTGTCGATGGATTCATACAAATCACGGCGGTGGAAATCCGGGTCTTTCCCGTTGATCTTCTGAGCCTCATCCCAAACGAGAGAGTGAGTTCCCAATACCGGCTTCCAGTGGAACTTCACAAAATGGGCCTTCCCCTCCGCGTTTACCAGTCGGAATGTATGAACACCGAATCCTTCCATCATACGCAGACTGCGTGGAATGGCCCGATCGGACATTGCCCACATGACCATATGAGCAGACTCCTGGTTATTCGCTACAAAATCCCAGAACGTATCGTGGGCAGAAGCTGCTTGGGGCATTTCATTATGGGGTTCCGGTTTAAGTGCATGAACAAGATCCGGGAATTTAATCGCATCTTGAATGAAGAACACAGGAATATTGTTTCCTACAAGATCATAATTGCCTTCTTCCGTATAAAATTTCGTAGCAAATCCCCGTGCATCACGCACGGCCTCAGCAGAACCCTTGGATCCGGCGACAGTAGAAAAGCGTACAAATACAGGGGTTTTCGTTGATGTGTCCTGAAGAAATTTAGCTCGAGTAAATTCTTTCATGGAATCATAGAGTTCGAACTCTCCATGTGCCGCAAAACCCCGGGCGTGAACAATCCTCTCCGGTATACGCTCATGGTCAAAGTGAGTCATTTTCTCACGGAAGTGGAAATCTTCCATTAAGGTAGGTCCGCGTTCTCCGGCTTTCAAGGAAAATTCATCTTCTGATACCTTCAATCCTTGATTGGTTGTAAGATGCTTACCTTCGTCCTCTACGCGATACTGTTCAAGCTGTTCATCCTTGCTTTTCTCATTCACTTTCGTACGACGATCGTCTCCCATTCCTTCATCCCTCTCAACGGTTATTAATGTTTACTATGTAAAACATTTCTGTTTCTTTAGTACCCTTGATCCCCGATTTCAAACATTCTCAGCCAGTTTGGAATGGGTCGTTTTTGAAAATTTCCCAATAATATCTTTACTAACGTAACATTGTTCTGTTAAACTAACTTTAAAGTAACGTAACAATGTTTTGTTACAGATAAGAGGTGATTCCTCATTGGAAACAGATCTTATTTCTAAGAAGGAAGTATTGGAACGGACCGGGATTTCGTATGGCCAGCTCTACCGTTGGAAACGAAAGAACATTATTCCGGAGAGTTGGTTTATTAAGAAATCCAGCTTCACGGGTCAGGAAACGTTCTTTCCCAGGGAAAAAATGCTCTCACGCATCGATACAATCAAAGAGATGAAGGATGATTATTCACTGGATGAACTATCCGATTTCTTTTCACCAAATCCAACTAAAATTGAAGTCCGTGCAGATGAATTACCTTCTCATAACATTCTATCGGAAGATACCTTATCCTTCTGTACAACACTTCTACCGGTAAGAAAGGTATTTGAGTTTCCAGATATATTAAATATGTTGATTATTGAGAAGGCGAAAAGGATACAAGTCCCAAGAGAAGAACTGCAAACTTTATTTCTCTTTCTTCATGAGAAGTTCACTCCACTGAAAGATTCTGCCCTTGAACTTGTAGGTCTTCGTAAAGGAGAGGAATATATATGGATGCTCCTTCCTCTTCATTCCGAATTGCTTGCTGACCATTTAGCACAGGCCGTATTGAAATTCGATTTACAACAGATGATGGAAGAATTGAAAATCACGTTAACGAATACAAAAGGGGTATGACGTCCCTGAACTGGAGGAGAAAAGAATGAATACAGTGGAAAACAAAGAACTGCATGACTTGAAGATCAGTGGATCCGGAACGTCCGGCGGAGGAAAATTCGATGCGGTAAAAATCAGTGGAAGTGGAAAGATCGTTGGCGACATCGACTGCCATGAGCTTAAAATTTCAGGTTCCGGTACGATTTCAGGTGACGTAAAAGCGGGATACATTAAAACGAGCGGTTCTTCCACCATTAAAGGGGATACAAAAGCAGAAACAATTACAACAAGTGGAAGCTCCAAAAATGAAGGCTCTGTGATGGCTGTTGAAATGAACACAAGTGGTTCAAGCATTGTTTCGAAAGACCTTATCTTTAAGACATTCAAGGTGAGCGGATCGTGTAAGGTTGGAGGAAGGATCCAAGGCGGATCGATTAAAGCAAGCGGCTCTTTACGAGTAGAAAAGGATTGTGAGGTCGAAACCTTCACTTCTTCAGGCTCGGTCCATATCGAAGGGCTGTTGAATGCTGACCGTATTCAGATTGAAATCAATCATGAATCCTCCATTAAAGAAATCGGAGGCGAAACGATTGCAGTGAAACACCACAACTCGAACGGACTGATCAAACAAATGGTCAACTTCTTTCTCCAAAAGGAAGACTACTTATTTTCAGAACTGATCGAAGGTGATGAGGTTTATCTTGAGAACACGAAGGCGAAACTGGTCCGTGGTAAAAATGTTGTAATCGGTGAGAATTGTGACATTGATACGGTTGAATATTCAGGCAGCCTGGATGTGAAGCAAGATAGTCGAATCGGAGAAAAAGTGAAGATTTAAAATATAGCTCAACTAAGGGCAGGGATGGGATACCATCTCTGTTTTTTTATATGTCTCTTCCTTCTTTACGGTCCCTTAACGTCAGCATAATCGAAATTTCATATTTTTATTCTGAATGTTCTGCTATATTAATAGGTATATAGTACAATCCTACGCGAAAGCTGGAGGCCTTTATGACTCGACTTACAGATTACCTGATTGTCATATCTTTCGACTGTTTATCTGCTTTGGATTACCCCATTCTAAAAGGTCTTCCTCACTTTCAAGAACTGCTTGCCCATGGATCCTTTTGCAAAAATGTTGAGACCATATATCCTTCTGTGACCTATCCCTGTCACGCCACCATTGTCACCGGTAAGCTTCCTAATTGTCACGGTGTTGTGAATAATACACTCATTCAGCCTGGCCGGGTTTCTCCGGATTGGTATTGGCATCGACGACATGTCAAGAGTACTACATTGTATGACGAAGCCAAGAATGCAGATATGACCACAGCCGCTCTACTCTGGCCTGTGACTGCGAAAGCGGACATTGATTACAACATGCCCGAGATTTTCGCGAATCGGCCTTGGCATAATCAAATCCTTGTTTCCCTTTTCAATGGAAGTCCTCTCTACCAATTACACATGAATCGTCTCTTTGGTCACATACGGAAAGGTCTGAATCAACCTGAACTTGATGATTTCGTTCTGGAATCCACCGTTGAAACGATCAAGAAGAAGCCAAACCTATTGCTTGTGCACTTTACGGATCTTGATACACAGCGTCATTACCATGGGTTTTCTTCCGAAGAAGCACATGGGGCCATACGCCGCCATGATGCCCGGTTGGGAAGAATCATTAAAGCCTTGAAGGATAACGGCATTTATGAAGAGTCTACGGTTATCGCTCTTGGGGATCATAGTGCATTGGATGAATCACAGGCTATTCAATTAAACGTTCTTTTAAAGGAAAATGGGTTGATCACAGTGAATGATCATGGAAAAGTCATCGACTGGAAAGCATACTGCAAAGGATGTGATGGCTCGGCCTATGTGTACGTGAAGGATTCTGAAACGAAACAAGCAGTTCAAACCCTATTGGAGCAATTGCAGATAGATCCGTCCAATGGAATTGAAGAGATACTCACAGGTGAAGAAGCCGGAAGAAAAGGTGCCGATGAATACTGTACCTTTATGCTGGAAGCACGAATCGGTTTTTATTTTAAAGATACTCTTAAAGGATCCTTCATCCATACGATCACCCCGGAAGATGTAAAGGAAAAGCGTTATACGTATGGGTCTCACGGATATTCTCCTGAAAAAGAAGACTACTCCACCATCTTCATGGCTTCCGGGAAAGGGATCCGGTCAAATGTTGAAATTCCTTTTATGCATTTAGTAGATGAAGGTCCGACACTAGCACGCCTGCTCGGCCTTAGTCTGGGGGCAACAGATGGAAAAGTGATCGGAGAATTGCTGGATATATAAAGAAGAGATTTTGTATCCTTAGGGGGAAAAACAATGAAGCGTTTTTCAAAAGAAGAAAGCAGCTGGATCTTTTATGACTGGGCAAATTCAGCGTATTCCATTATCATTTCGACCGCAGTCTTTCCGCTATTCTATAAGGCTGCCGCTACTAACGCAGGAGTCAGTGCCGCTAATTCCACTGCTTATTTAGGGTACACCATCGCGATTGCCACCTTTATCCTGGCTATGATTGGTCCGATTCTCGGAACGATTGCCGATTATGAAGGCTACAAGAAGAAATTCTTTACTTTCTTCTTTGCCCTCGGGGTTACATTCACTGCCCTCCTCGCATTCGTTCCCAGTGATCAGTGGCTGCTCCTCTTAATTTTTTATACAGTGGCAGCGGTCGGTTCAGCTGGTTCCAATGTTTTCTATGATGCCTTTTTAACCGACGTAACAACAGAAGATCGGATGAACCGGGTGTCATCCCGTGGATTTGGATTCGGGTACATCGGGAGCACGATTCCGTTTATCATAAGCATCGCCATCATCATATTATCTCAAAATGGGGTACTTCCTTTCTCCGTTACCATCGCCAGTAAAATCGCATTCGTCATTACCGCTTTATGGTGGGGACTCTTTGCCATCCCATTACTAAAAAATGTCCACCAGCGCTACTTTATCGAGCGTGAGAAGAACCCTGTTGCCAATAGCTTTAAGCGCCTTGGTAAAACGATGAAAGAAATCAGGAAATACCGTGCATTATTTTTGTTTCTTCTTGCTTACTTCTTTTATATCGACGGAGTCGGCACCATCATTACGATGTCTACGGCTTACGGATCGGATCTTGGGATCACCTCCACTAACCTCTTGATCATCCTGTTTGTGACTCAGGTAGTGGCTGGACCATTTGCAATTCTATACGGAAGATTGGCGGAGAGATTCACCGGGAAAAAAATGCTGTATGTAGGAATTTGCGTTTATATCATCGTTTGCATTTACGCTTATTTCCTGAAGACCACAATGGACTTCTGGATCCTTGCCATGTTGGTTGCTTCTTCCCAAGGGGGCATCCAGGCATTGAGTCGGGCTTACTTTGCAAAATTAATCCCGAAGAAGAACGCCAATGAATTCTTCGGTTTTTACAATATCTTCGGTAAATTCGCTTCGATCCTCGGACCTTTGTTAGTGGCCGTCACGGCCCAAGTGACAGGCGAGTCCAATAGCGGTGTTTTCAGTCTCGTCGTCCTCTTTATCATCGGACTTGTTATCCTTGCCTTCGTCCCTGAGCCGAAAGGAAATGAGATTGAGAAGCCTGCCATTTTATAAAAAGAGAGCCTGAACGCATATGTTCAGGCTCTTCTTAGTTGTTTAAAATGTATGAGCAGCATCCTTCGCTCTGGCAATGGCATTCTCTTTGATCTCCTGGGCTTTATCAGGCATGGCCGCATGCCCTTCCACAAATACACCCTCGAAGGAAGGTACACCGAAAAACTGCATGATGATGTCCAGGTAACGATGCCCCATTTCCATGCCGGCTGCAGGGCCCTCTGAGTAAATGCCTCCACGTGCCTGAATATGGATAGCTTTCTTATCTGTCAGTAATCCGACCGGTCCCTGCTCTGTATACTTAAACGACTTACCGGCAACTGCTACAGAGTCAATATACGCTTTCATCACCGGTGGGAAGGAGAAGTTCCATAATGGTGTAACGAACACATATTTGTCAGCAGAAATAAACTGTTCTGATAATTCATTGAGACGATTCACTTTCGACTTTTCTTCCGATGAAAGATCCTCAAACCCTTTTCCCGTTTGTAGCTTCCCCCATCCACTAAATACATCAGCGTCAATATGGGGAATATGTTCACGGTATAGATCAATGTGAACCACTTCATCGTCAGGATTCACTTCTTTATATGAATCCATAAATGCTTTCGCCACCGCCATGCTATACGATTGAGTATCATCATGGGGATGTGCCGTAATATATAATACTTGTGCCATTCTTCATCCATCCTTCACTCATATTTTCCGCTGTATTATTTTGTGAAAAAAAGATGGAATTATCCAAGGTTAGGCGTTCTCAAAAAAAAAAAAGAATGCTGTCTGATAGACAACATCCGATTGATCAAAGGTTTTAGTCGTTTCTTACTCTTCCTCTCCGGAAGCTTCAAAAGGGTTTCCCCCGATATTCTTTCTCATTTCGTCTGTTAGTTCAAATGGAGTGTTCTCTTGTGCTTCCCCTGTTGCGAAATGGTGACTGCCATCATAGTGAAATGGTTTACCTTCCAATGTTGACACCTCCGTTTTTACTGTAGTATTACCTTTATGTATGGTTCTATCCGATTCGTCCTGAACTTCTACAAAACAAACCTTTTACCTAGTATTATTTACTTATTATAATATTTATTTAATCCAGAAGATATGTTTTTTTCCAATTTTATATTGATATTTTCCATTTTCCAACACAACTACCTGCTCATGGGAAGCTTTGGCCATTTGTTTCGTTTCCTCAACGAGATGATAGATGAGATTGTGGCATTGCTGAGCCCCTTTCACGAGAAGAGGAACACCTATCCAATCGATTCCAAGCTCCCTGGACAGGAACCCCCCGGCTGTCATGAGGGGAGGAACAGTCGGCGAGGTGTTGGAAATGATGATTTTCTCCCTTTCTCCATATCTTCTAAGCAGGATGGTACTCAAATCTGTTAGTGCTGGTACGACAAACTTTGATGATCTCCTTCCTATCGTATACACGGGGTTATTCTTTTCGTCCATCCCGCGAAAAAGGATTTGTCCGGCCTCTTTTTTCGTCAGCTGGTTAAAGTAAGGAATATTGAGGATGACGTTCTTAGTTAATGGGCTGTTTGAAGGCTTTAGAATATGCAGGTGATATGCTGCTGCGAGAGACGTTGTATGAGTCCCACCAAAGTCATTGTATATGTAAATCATCGAACCACCCCATCGGAGATTACTTTTCCTTCAGTATGGGCAGAAAGAAAGAGGACTATCCGCCATGCCATTTGCAGGTAGCTTTATATTCCATTATGTCTACCGTATAAAAAAAACAGAGACATCTACATCTGATGTCTCTGTTTTTCTTTTAAGAATCTCTTTTGTTTTCTTCTGATGACGATCTCTTCAAGCGTACCGGATCCGCATACTACTCCAAACACGATGAACACCAATCCTATCAGGTGATAAATCGTCACGGTTTCATTAAGAAAAATGGCTGCTCCTACGAGGGAGAAAAAGGTATTGAGATTCAGGAAAATCGATGTTTCAGCGGCTCCAATTTTACCGATTGAATGGTTGTAAATCATGTGCCCTACTGCCGTAGCTAAAATGGCAGAAGCAAAGAATAGAAGCCAAATCGAGCTTGAGGCATTTCCTAACTCCTTCAGTGCTCCCGGCTCTGTCACCAGACTAATGGCAAATAAGACAATGGATCCGAACACCATCATATAACCCGTAAGTAATCGGGGGTCCAGAGTTTTGGCTGCCCGACTGATGATAATGAAGCTTAAGGCCTGAGAAAAAATGGAGATAAAGATAAACAGATCCCCGGTCTTAAGTCCGCCTAATCCCTCTCCGCCTGACAACACAATGATCGCAACCCCGACACTCCCTGACAGAAACCCGATGATTTTAATCACTGTAGGCCGGTTTCGCAGGATGATGGTTGCCATTAAAGCAGTCAACAACGGACCGGTTCCCAATATGAGACCACCGTTTGTCGACGACGTGCCTGTTAAACCAACCGATAAGAAGTAATGATGACTGACCACATTCAACAAGCCACCAGAGATAATGAACAAGAACTCTTTAGCCGTTGGTTTTCTTATTTTCCTCATGATACCAAGAACGATAAATACCGTAATCCCTGCCGTAAAAATGCGAAGGGATGTAATCGTTACCGGCGTAAATTCACTCACCAAAACCTTTAATGCAGGAACATTAAAGCCCCAAATCAACATGATGAACACAAGTATCAAATACGTTTGCCACTTTTTCACTTCTCCCTGAGGCCTTCTTTCTGTATTTAGTATTCCCCCATCATAGCACCAGGTGACGTTCCCTGCCAGAAAATTAATTCGATTCGTGAAACAATTTTATAGTTTAAAACGTTACACAGATATGAGAGATGAGGAGGTATATATTAATGAGAAACTATTGTAATGGAGTTATGATTGGAATCCTTTCACTTTCATTTCTTTTCGGATGTTCTAATTCCGAAGAAGCGAAAGAGAATACCCGGGCCATCACACTTGAGGAATTTAACGGTGTGACAAAAGGGATGGAACTAGAAGAAGCCATTGAACTAATTGGCGGAGAAGGAAAAATAATGGGTGAGAGCGGAAAAAAAGGAACCCCTTCCTACCAAATCGATATGGTGTGGGACGGTGAAACTGGTAACTCATTCGGACAGATTTCCTTTCAGAATAACAAAATGATGACGAAGATGGAGAAAGGGTTGCGGTAGGGCTTCCTTCTAAGTTAAGGCTGAATTTTTGTAATCGATCATCCTCCTTAACCCGGACTATGCTATAGTAAAGGTCGAAAGGGGTTTTTAAAATGACAAATCAACAACTGCCGCCAAAAACGTGTACGATCGACCGTTTGGTTACTAAATCTGAGGACGTTGAGAAAGTGCTTAAGGGGGAGAAAACGGCGACCCGCAGAAACGGACGATACGCTGATATTGGAGAAATCATGGAGCTTCAAGGAAAGAAATACATAGTAGAAAGCGTCTACTCCCAATCACTAGGCGAGCTGACAGATGATAATGCCAAGCAGGAAGGGTTTAATACTGTTGAGGAATATAAAGAAGCCATCCTCTCTTATCACCCAGGCATGCCATGGCACCCGAGCATGAAAGTATGGGTGCACGAATTCACATTAGTGAACGAATAGAGTACGACGGATGGAGTATTTATTATACAGAACGCTCATCTATCTACATGTGATCAGCGTCGTGGCCTCCATCGGCCCATTTTTCATACTATTGCCGATAATGAAAAAATTACGGACCGCTTCTGAGTCCGTGCTTCCTTCGTACTTGGACACGTTCCGCTTCACGGTCCGACTTTCCAAGCATGCGGGACACGTGCTCGTCGGAACAGGAATTCTCCTGGTTCTGCTCGGACCTTGGAAGTGGAGTACACCGTGGATCATCATGACCCTTGTCATTATGTTCTGCTCCCTGTTCTTTCTCGCAAGAGCGTTCTCACCGACACTACGGAAGTTTGCAGAGAAGGACGCCGACCGGGAATGGCTGGTCGGGAAATTGAATCGGACTGTTTGGATTTATCTAATCCTTCTGTTGGCTATGCTGTGGTTTATGGTCGTGAAGCCGAATTTGGGGATGTAATGGAGTTGACTCATAGCGTGTACCAGGTACAATGGATGTCATTTGTACCTGGTACACGCTGTTTTTGAGGATAAATTAACTAGTCACCATGACCCCATCACCATCAATCCCCCCTAACTGCTACAGTCCTTATCTTAAAAATAAAATAGTAATACTTATACACAATGATCAAACCCAGGATCACCTTTACCATCAAACTATCCGATAAAATCAGCGGTATGAGAATCATGATGTCAGAAAAAATTAGCAGCGTAACCTTCTGGCGCAGTGTCATGGATCGATGACGAATAAAACCCTCTAAATGCTTGTTATATACACTGGTTCCTTTAAACCAGACCTCAAATCGTTCGGATCCCCTTACAAAGAAAAAGGATGATAACAATAGTAATGGTGTCGTTGGTATTAGAGGCAGCACGATGCCTACAACCCCTATTCCCATAAATAGCAAACCTAATAATATATAAATCATTTTCTTAATTTTGTTTATTACGGCCACTCCTTCTTTACCCTTCATTCCCTCTCTATTCTATTCATGATAAAAGAAGCTGGCAAGGAACAAAAAAAGAATCTGACTCTGGTGGAGTATACGCTCACACCATTATCAGATCCCCTCTTCTATTCATTCTCCCTATTCTCTTTTCCCTTCGACTCCAATACCTTCATAAAATAGGCCGTCGGAAGCAACAATCCTATGGCTGCCTCAAGCAATGCAAAGAATCGGATGTGGCCTGTCGGGATATAATCTCCGTACCCGACGGACAGGATCGTCACCCCGCTATAATAGAGATAATTGAGAAACGTATGCTCTACCGGCTTGCCACTGGGTGAACTGACACGAAGCATCGGATTCTCAAACGACAGGACATAATAGAGTACAGCAAATGCGATCATGATACTGAAAAGTACGAAAAACAGCTTATAAAAAAGCGTTGTACTAAAATAACTGTATTTGAAATGCTTATCCTTAAAGAAATAGATTAAGTTTACCAGGATGAAAATGATGGCTCCGATTGTAACGATGCTTGCCAAAACGTTGTTAATCCTCCTCTTTCTTGTACTATGTTTCATATACCACGTGTTGTATGTTTAAAACTCATCTATAGTAGATTCTCATCTCCCCTTGTACAAACCCATCAACTCTTTTATTCTAGTAATAATAGAATTTTCCGAAAAGAAGGAACCTGAAATGAAAAAGTTCTCACTTCAATCTAAGATTATCGTTATTGTATTAGCACTTCTTTCGATTTTGATTTTATCCCTGTCGATTATTTTCTTTAGAATGTTATCTGATACGCTGACGGATTTGAAAGGAAAGCAAGCCTTGGCGGTGGCACAGTCTGTATCCAAGATGCCTGCTGTTATCGAAGCCTTTAAGACGAATCAGCCAGAAGAGATCATCCAGCCTCTGGTAGAAGATATTCGAAAAGAAACAGGGGCCACCTTTATTGTGGTCGGCAATAGAGACTCTGTTCGCTATTCTCACCCCATGCCTCAACGGCTCGGGAAGAAGATGGTCGGCGGGGATAATGAAAGAGCATTGATACAGGGTGAGTCCTATGTTTCTCACGCCACCGGTTCATTAGGACCGTCTGTCAGAGGAAAAGTTCCGATCAAAAACACCCAAAATGAAATTATAGGAGTCGTGTCCGTTGGTTTTCTTGAAGACAATATCCACGACATCGTCATTCCGTACCGTACAAAGGTATTGTTTCTAGTTGCCGTCATCCTATTAATCGGCATCATCGGCTCCTTTTTTATTGGGAAAGGGATCAAAAAGGCGATTTTCGGTTTAGAGCCTGCTGAAATTGCCATGCAGTTCAAGGAAAAGCGGGCCATCATCGAATCGGTCCGGGAAGGAATCATTGCAATCGATCAACATGGATCGATTACTGAAATAAATGCTAGAGCTCACAGTATCCTGGCTCTTGATCATCAATCCTCCAATAGGGGAAGACACATTCTAGAAGTCATTCCCGATACGAAAATGATGGATGTATTGGAAACGCGAGAAAGCCGGCTCGATGATGAGATTTCATTAAATCATCATGACCTCATCGTCAACAGGCTCCCTATTTTTGAAGAGGATGAAATCGTCGGGGTGGTAGCCAGCTTCAGAAGAAAAGATGAAATCGATCAGCTCACGAAAGAACTGTCCCAGGTTCAAGAGTATGCAGGTATATTGCGCTCACAGACCCATGAATACAGAAACAAACTGAATACGATTGCAGGTCTCATTCAACTTCATCATCATGAAGAGGCGTTAGCCCTCATACAGGAGGAATCCTCTGGATATGAAGACTTAATTCAATTTCTATTGAAAGCGGTTCCTGACCCTGTCCTGGCAGGCCTGATCATTGGAAAATATAATCGTTCTCAAGAGTTGAAGGTCTCGTTCTCGATTCATCCTGATAGCTCAATTACAACACCACTTATAGATGTACAGCAGGAAAAATTGATTACCATCATTGGGAACATTCTTGATAACGCCTTTGAAGAGGTCTTATCCCAGCCACTACACAACAGGTGGGTTCAATTGTTTCTGACTGATTTAGGTGATGATTTTATTTTTGAAATAGAAGACAGTGGTGCAGGAATCCAGGATATAGACTCAATTTTTGAAAGGGGCTATTCTACAAAAGCCGGTAAAGACAGGGGCATCGGTCTTCATCTGGTGCAAAGAAGTGTGGAGCATCTGAACGGGTACATAACAGTAGAAGATAGTGAGCTTGGGGGCGCATGGTTTACGATTAGTATTCCAAAGCAACATTAGGGGGAGAAAGTATTGCGTAAGTGGAACGTATTCATTATAGAAGATGATATTCAAACAGCTGAAATCAACAGCCAGTACATCGCTCAAATGGAAAGATTTCAGGTAGGCGGGATTGCCACTACCATTGCAGAAGCAAAAAACGTCTTACCTGTTGTTAATCCTGATTTAATCTTACTTGACGTCTACTTTCCTGATGGAACCGGCAGTGAGTTTCTATGGGAGATCAGAAAACATTACCGCAGCACAGATGTCATCCTCGTAACAGCAGCAAAGGAAACCGAGCATATCTCCAATGCCATCCGTGGCGGGGCATTCGATTATATACTGAAACCCATTATCTTTAACCGATTTCAGGATACTTTATTAAAATATCAACAGTATAAAGAGAGAATGAATGATTCTCAAGTAGAAAATCAACATGAAGTAGACACTTTATTTAATAGAAAGAAAAGTACGAGTAACATTCAAACCGTCCAACTACCCCCGAAAGGGATCGATACGATTACATTGGAATCCATACTCAAAAGGATAGGAACACATCACAGCCTGGGCTATACGGCTGAGGAAATGGCAGGGGAAGTCGGCGTGACCCGTACAACGGCCAGGCGCTATCTGGAGTATCTTGTTTCCCAAAAGAAAATCAAAGTGGAACTTACCTATGGAGGTGTCGGGAGACCTCAGAGAAAATATTTCTTTCAAGAATAAGAGAAAAGCAGTGAGGCATTGAGGCTTCACTGCTTTTCTATTGATCACGCTTCTTTCTTCAGATCCTGACTTTCCGTGGCCTTCCCTCTTCTCGTAAATCCTAAAATGGTAGGGAGCACAAGTGAAAGGAATGAAACGATCAGCAATCCGATGGTGATATTACTTTGAAAAAACACACTGTAAGATCCGTTTGAGATCGTCATCGCCTGTCTGAAGGATTGCTCCATCATCCCCCCCAATATAAACGCCAGAATAAATGGCGGCGCAGGGAATTTGAACATTTTCAACAAATAGCCTAACACACCAAATCCTACAAGCAAGTAAAGATGGAACGTGTTGAAGCTGACTGCGTATACCCCTATTAAACAGAACACGATGATCAATGCGATCAACAGCTGCTTCGGAATATATAAGATTTTTGCTAGTACCGGGATGAGCGGTAAGTTAAGTACCAATAGAAATAGATTTCCGATATACATACTTGCAATGACTCCCCAGAATACGTCCGGGTGATCCTGAAGCATCAATGGCCCCGGCTGCACTCCTACAACAAGTAAAGCACCCAATAGTACAGCAGTGGTTCCAGAACCTGGTATCCCTAATGTTAACAAGGGAACGAATGCCCCGCTTGTCGCAGCATTATTGGAGGTTTCAGGAGCGGCCAGTCCCTTGATATTCCCTTTTCCAAAAGAAGATGGATCTTTGGATAAACGTTTCTCTGAAATATAGGAAAGGAATGAAGCGATCGTTGCCCCTGCTCCAGGCAGGACTCCCAATATAAAACCAAGGACGGAATGACGGCCAATCGGTCCTGCCATCTCCTTTAATTCCTGCTTCTCAAGCTTTAAACTGCCAACAGCACTCTTCCCTTTCAACGTATTTTCATTCCGTGAGATAATTAACTGACAAACCTCGGAAAGTGCAAATAATCCTAATGCAATGATCAGAAAGTCGATCCCCTCTAATAAACCCTCGTTCCCGAATGTGAAACGCTGTGTACCTGTTTGCTGATCAATACCGACAGTTGCGATGATCAATCCAATCGTCGCCGAGATCAGTGCTTTATTGGTGGACCCTTCAGATAAACTCGATATCGCTGTCAGCCCCAGAAGCATTAGAGCGAAATATTCAGTAGGGCCAAACGTAATGGCAAGCTTAGCCATATAAGGAGCGACCAGCATAAGTGCCACCACACTTATTGTTCCACCCGCAAAAGACGAAATGGCGGCTATGGCAAGTGCTTTACCTGCCTTCCCCTGCTTTGCCATGGGATATCCGTCAAATGCTGTCGCCACTGTCCCTGAAATACCAGGGGCATTTAATAGGATCGAAGAAGTAGAGCCGCCAAACACGGCACCGTAATAAACCCCTGCCATCAGGATCAAGGCAGAAGCAGGTGACATCCCATAACTAAGGGGAATCATGATCGCAATGGCGCTGATCGGACCCAATCCAGGCAGCATCCCGATAATTGTACCAGCCAATACCCCAATAAATGCGAAAAATAAGTTTTCCGGTGTGAAAGCTACTTGAAATCCATATAATATACTTTCAATCATGCCCGTCACCTCCTAAAAGGGTAGAATCCCCTGTGGTAATGTAATGTTAAGTAAATAGTTAAATGAATAATACATGATGCCTGAAAAAAGAAAGGCCACTAATACCGTTGTGAGTTTCTTTTTGAATCCCAATACAAACGGGATTACTAACAAAAATAGAATAGTGGATAATAGAAATCCTATCGGTTCCAATAAAAAAATATATACGAGCAGTGCTCCTAATACCGATAAAAGAATGATGACATCTTCTTTTTTTACATAACGTCTTTTCTTATCTTCTTCTGTATCATCCTTCGCCTGGAAGAACAAAACAACCGCTAAAATAATGAGCAGGAATCCAAGCCCTTTTGGAAGGACATCGCTATCGATAATGGCGTATGGAAATGCAGGAAGCTGAAAGCTGAGAGCTAAATAGACCCCGGCAAAAACTAGTAAAAGTATTGAGATGATTCGATCTGGTTTTGTTCTCATGTGATTCACTCCTAATCTTGAAAAGGAAGGAGCAGATGTTTCTGCTCCAGACCTCATTATTTTTTCAACCCGATTTCCTCCATTAATGTTTCAATTTCTTTGTATTCTTCATCTAGGAAGGAACTGAACTCTTCTGAAGACATGTAGTTGTCCGTCCAGCCAAACTTGTCCCGCATTTCCTTCCACTGATCCGTTTCGATCATGTCTTTAAACGCTTTCTCATAATAAGCAACGGCATCGGGATCCATGTCCTTTGGGCCTAAGAATCCACGCCACACAACAAATTCATCATCAATCCCTTGTTCTTTTAACGTCGGGAACTCTGATACCGTATCTCCTTTCAAACGTTCTGGAGCTGTAATCGCCAGAACCTTCACCTTGCCTGCACGGGCTTGTTCAGAAGCTTCCGCAAGGCCCGTCGAGTACACATCCACTTTTCCTCCCAGGAGCATGCTCATTCCAGATCCGTCTTGAGCGGAAACATATTTCAGCTTTTTAACGTCCACCCCTGCTGCCTTAACCGCCTTTACGAACTGCATATGATCCATGCTTCCCGGTGAAGAAACCCCTACAATGGATACTGATGTCGGATCCTTTTTTAATGCATCGACAAGATCATTCATCGTATCGTAAGGTGAATCCGCGTCTACAACAAAGGCTGCATAGTCAGCGATCACCCCGGCTATAGGTGTGAAGTCTTTGTGAGACAGTGTGGACTGTCCATTAAGGGGAACAAAGAAGATCGGTGGAGACGTGACGAACATCGTGTGGTTATCTCCTTTTTTACTATCAATATATGACCAGCCGACAGAGCCCCCGCCACCTGGTTTATTAACTACAGCCATGCGCTCTTCAATGATCTTCTGTTCTTCCATTACCTTTGAAACGGTCCTGGCCGTCGTATCCCAACCTCCGCCGGCACCTGCTGGAGCCACGACTTCAATTGGTTTAGACGGACTCCATTCCCCATCACTCTCAGAATTACTTGCAGAATTCGACCCTCCGCATGCAGTGGTGACAACTAGTAAACTTGATAAAATAATAGCCATGATACCTGTTTTCATTTTCATCAACATTTCCCCCTTTAAATATTATTGGTAACGCTTCCATTATAGAAAATTCAGAAATTTAATAAAATAAATCGTAAATAAACGGCAAAAGGAACTTTGTGGGTATATTGTTTATAAAGTTCACGGAGTTGACTTCTGTCTTATTTTATCAGCTAAAACTAATTAAACCCTTTCGAAAAATCCACATATGATAAAGCAACTTCTTTATATTGAGAAAGGTGAGAGCATTGTTTAATCAACCATTCAGTATGTACAGACCGATACACGGAGGCGGAGGGCATGCCACTTGGGGACACGGAACAAGTTGGAACCACGGAGGAAATTGGAATCACGGAGGCAACTGGGGTTATCATCCAGGATTCGCTGCAGGAACGGTTACTGGATTGGCCGTAGGGGCTGCTGCTTCACCGGGTCCTTATCCTGTACCGGTTCCGGCTTATCCTTATCCTTACCCCTACCCGTACCCTTACCCCTATCCACCTCCCTACCCGCAATCTTAATAAATGATAAATGTCAAAACCGAAAGCCCCATCTCAAAGTATGAGAGATGGGGCTTTTTCTTTCATGATAGGGGTACTGATCCTTCATTGATTAAATAGTACTAGTACAAATTGGAAATATTTATCTTAGAAATAATAGCGGTTCAATATTCTATCAATTGTGGTACTATAGATTAGTTAGTGTTTCGTTCATAGTTTAGTAGAATCAAGGAGGAACTGAATATGGATTTATTATTTCCACTTGGACTTGCCATCTCATCCGGAGCCATCATTGCACTATTAAAAATCATTGCAATTGATATCATACTGTCCGGGGATAACGCGATTGTCATCGCTATGGCAACGAGAGGGTTACCGAAAGAACATCAAAACAGAGCGATTTTCTGGGGAACAGCAGGAGCTGTTATTCTGCGCATTTTCTTTGCTGCCATTATTGTTTACTTACTAAAAATTCCTTATGTTCATCTGATCGGTGGGGTCCTTCTTTTATGGATCGCCTACAAAGTACTTGTAGAAGGAGAAGAAGAAGCCAATATTAAATCTCACACCGGCCTTAGACAAGCGATCACGACCATCATTATCGCAGATGCCGTCATGAGCCTTGATAATGTGGTGGCCGTTGCGGGTGCAGCACATGGACATATGGGTATGATTGCCCTGGGCGTATTCATCTCGATTCCGATCATGATATTCGGATCAAAGGCGATTGTTAGAGTACTTGAAAAATATCGATGGATTGCCTATCTGGGTGCAGGAATTCTAGCATTTACAGCAGGTGAAATGATTGTGAGAGACGAGAAATTCTTACATTTACTTAATATCCATCATGGTCCTGTTACGTATTTGATCACAATCGGTCTTACGGTTGGGGTTTTACTCATTGGATACTTAGTAAATAAGAAATCTGTTTCACCCCACAATAAAAACGTTGAACAATATAATGCTTAATTCCAAAAGATGCTTACATTTGTAGGCATCTTTTTTGTTTTGTGAAGGAATCTATTGGAGATACTATATGGCAGTTGATAGAAGTGAGGACGTGTTCGTTTGGATTTCTTTATGAGTCAGGAATCGTTGACTTCCCTGGAATGGATTTTACGCGCTATTTTTGGCTTTATGTTCCTAATTGTCATAGCTAAATTAATGGGGCAACGATCCATTTCACAGTTAAGGTTCCTTGATTTTGTTATGGCCCTCTTAATAGGGAACATCATGGCTCACCCATTATCGGACGAAGGACTGGGATTGAAAGGCTCCATGCTCACCATGGGTACATTGGTGGCTCTCTATCTGATTGGGGTATACCTCAGTCTGCACTCAACCTTCATACGAAAAATACTTGACCCCTCCCCCATTCCATTGATCGATAATGGGGAAATCCTATATAAAAATCTCAAAAAAGCACGAGTACCCTTAGACAGCCTTTTGTCTGAATTAAGAAAGCAGCAGACCGAAGAAGTTGAGAATGTGGCGTTGGCCCTGTGGGAAACCGGCGGAGAAATCTCCATATTTCTCAAACCACAATACCAGGCTGTGACTCAAAAGGACCTATCCCTGTCTCCAAAGGGGTTCGATCTCCCCATGCCTATTATTGAAGATCGAAAAATCAATCAATCTCTATTACTGAAACTTGAAAAGGATGAACACTGGCTACATGATCAGCTAAAGACCTCTTACAATGTCACTGTGTATGAGGTATTACTGGCCACGGTCGATAAACAAGGGCATATTAAGATCTATTTGTATAAATAAAGCTCTCTCCGGATGTGGAGAGAGCTTTATTTTTCATTTCATCATCTGCCTGACCAGTTCTTTATTTCTCTTCTTGAATACTTCGTTATGGGAAGAGACCATGGCGACTTTATTTGCTTCAGGTTGAATGAATTGCTTCGCTTTATTGACTGCGTTGGCAGCGTCGTGGAATGCTCCTGCAATCAAGTTCACCTTTCCGTCGTGTTTCAAGATGTCACCCGCTGCGTAAAGACCTTCGATCGATGATTCGCTGGTTGTCGTACCGGCTATGTAATACTGGTCGATCATGTCGATATTCAATGAACTATTTTTAAGCAGAGAAGTATCTATTTCATACCCATGATTAATGATTACTTCATCAATGGGTAAATAGGAAACCTCTCCTGTCTGATGATTGGTCAGTTGCACCTTTTCAATGGATTCGTGATCGACGGCTGCAATCAGCTTGGTAATCGATGTGTTGAGCAGGCAGGAGGCCGAGCTATTCATGAGCTGGGCACATTGAGCTTCGTGACCGTTCAATGCTTCCTTTCGATAGGCAACATACACTTTCTTCGCTACGGGTTCTAATTCATTTGCCCAATCGATGGCTGAGTTACCCCCACCTGATATGATGACCGTCTTATCTTTAAATCTTTTTAATGATTTGACTGTGTAGTTTAAATTAGAAACTTCAAATCGTTCTGCCCCTTCGATATCAAGCTTTTGAGGGTTGATGATTCCGCTTCCCACTGCAGTGATGACGGTTTTCGAGTAGTGTTTTTCCCCTGATGAACCCTCTAATATAAAGATACCTTCTTCATTACGTGTAATGGATTCAACTTTTTCGTTCAACACGACAGTCGGATCGAACGTCAATCCTTGTTGAACAAGCTGCTCAATTAATTTCGCCCCGGGAATCGGAGTGAGTCCCCCTAAATCCCAAATCATTTTCTCAGGATACACATGTATCTTTCCACCTAATGATGGTTGAAACTCGATGATCTTTGTTTTCATTTCTCTAAGTCCACTATAGAAAGCTGAGTAAAGTCCCGCTGGACCTCCCCCAATGACTGTCACATCAAATAGTTCATGATTATCCATTTCCGTCCACTCCTTGAGTAACCAAGATATAATTGATTATCATTCTCAATTACATCCTACATCTTTATTAATGCTTTGACAATATAAATTTCTATTGACATTAGTAAAAAAGGATTATAGTATTTAAATTGCTCAAGATTGAGAATAATTATCATTATCACTTTACTAATCTATAAACGGAGGTCTTAAAATGGTCCGCCTCTATACAAACGAATTAAACATTGGCTACGGTGAACGCCTCATCGTAAAAAACTTAAGTGTGGACATCCCTGATAAAAAAATCACAACGATTATAGGTTCGAATGGTTGTGGAAAATCAACTTTACTGAAAGCGATTACCCGTATCATCCCCCATCACTCCGGTAACGTCCTGTTAGATGGTGAAAACATTTCGAAAGGAAACACAAAGGAATTAGCGAAGAAGATGGCGATTCTTCCTCAAACCCCCGAAAGTGCCAGTGGACTGACGGTTGGGGAATTGGTTTCATATGGTCGTTTCCCTCATCAAAAAGGAATGGGCCGTATGTCAAAGAAAGATTATGACGTCATCAATTGGGCTCTTGAGGTGACGGGGACCCTGGAGTTTAAGCACAGGGAAGTCGATGCCTTATCAGGCGGTCAAAGACAACGCGTCTGGATTGCCATGGCTCTCGCACAGGAAACAGATATCATCTTCCTCGATGAACCGACTACATATTTAGATATGGCTCACCAGCTGGAAGTACTGGAACTTCTACAGAAGCTGAATAGAGAACAGGAACGCACCATTGTGATGGTCCTCCATGATCTAAATCAAGCTGCTCGATTTGCCGACTACATCGTTGCTTTAAAAGAAGGAGAAATCGTGAAAGCCGGAAATTGTGAGGAAGTCATCACACATGAGGTCCTGAAAAAAGTATTTCAAATCGATGCTGAGATCGGTAGAGATCCTCGAACAAACAAGCCAATGTGTTACACATATAATCTACTAAAAGGAGAAGATCAACATGAAGAAATGGCTCATCCCGTTTACTCTGCTGTTAGTGCTGCTCGTTAGTGCCTGCGGTAACAGCTCTACGAAAGAAGAAGGCTCGGATTCAAAAGAAAAGGAAAGCAAATCTTCTGATACCATCACCTATCAATCAGAAAATGGACCGGTTGAAGTACCGGCAGATCCACAGCGTGTAGTCGTACTGTCCTCATTTGCCGGGAACGTCATGGCGTTGGATGTGAATGTTGTAGGTGTCGACTCATGGTCAAAAATGAATCCTCGTTGGGATAAGGAATTAAAAGATGTGGAAGAAGTAACCGACGAAAGCTTGGAGAAAATCATAGAGCTTGACCCTGATCTAATCATCGGCCTATCCAATATTAAAAATGTCGATAAGTTAAATGAGATTGCCCCTACTGTTACATACACTTATGGAAAAGTAGACTATTTAACGCAGCACATCGAAATTGGTAAACTACTAAATAAAGAAAAAGAAGCTACAGAATGGGTGGATGACTTCAAGAAGCGTGCCCAGACTGCAGGAGAAGACATCAAAGCGAAAATTGGGGAAGATACAACCGTTTCCGTTATTGAAAGCTTCAATAAGCAATTATACGTATATGGAAACAACTGGGGCCGCGGTACCGAGATCCTTTATCAGGAAATGGACCTGAAGATGCCTAAAAAAGTAAAAGAACAAGCGTTGGAACCTGGATATTTCGCTCTTTCAACAGAGGTAATGCCTGAGTATGCCGGAGATTATCTGATTATAAGCAAAGATCCGAAAGCAGATAACTCATTTATGGAAACAGAAACATACAAAAACATTCCTGCTGTTAAGAACAACCAAGTATATGAAGTGAACATGATGGAATTCTACTTTAATGATCCATTAACACTGGATTACCAGTTGGATTTCTTCAAAGAGAAATTTCTAGGCAACTAATTTGTAAAGGGGATTCTTATCACAAGAATTCCCTTTCTTTCTACTCCAATAAAGAAAAGATGATTGATTATGAAAACTCAAAATCAGCGAATTCCATTTTTTTATAAATTTTTCGGGGCCACCTTCTTATTTGTTGCTGCTTTTCTTATATCTGTGGTGTATGGGGCTGCAGAGACAACGGTGAAGGACGTATGGCTTGCACTGACTCCTGCCGGTGACGGGAATAAGGTAACCATCCTGCGGGAGATCCGCTTCCCTAGAGAAGTTGCCGCCATTGTTGTTGGAGCTTCTTTAGCCGTATCGGGAGCCATCATGCAGGGCATGACGCGAAATCCCCTTGCAGACCCGGGGTTACTTGGATTGACAGCAGGAGCAAACGCAGCATTAGCCGTTGCTCTTGCCTTTTCTTCTTCCATCAGCTACTACGGCATTATGATTGCTTGCTTCATCGGCTCTGCTGTAGGGGCATTGTTGGTATTCGGCATCAGCTCAATGAAACGGGGCGGCTTCTCTCCCTTTAGAATTGTATTGGCCGGTGCTGCCGTTTCCGCCTTTTTATTTGCCATTTCTGAAGGAATCGGTCTCTATTTTAAACTTTCCAAAGATGTGTCGATGTGGACGGCCGGTGGAATGATCGGGACAACGTGGAATCAGCTTCAAGTGATTGTTCCATTTATTTTAATCGGTATCGTGGTTTCAATCTTTTTATCCAGACAACTAACCATACTAAGTTTAAACGAGGAAGTTGCCGTCGGATTGGGTCAACGTACGGCTTTTGTGAAAACGATCCTGTTTATCGTGATCGTTCTACTTGCAGGCGCTGCCGTTGCCCTTGTCGGGAATATGGTATTCATCGGCTTGATGATCCCTCATATTGTACGGGCTGTGGTGGGGACAGATTACCGCTTGATCATCCCTATCTCCACCCTGTTTGGAGCAACATTCATGCTGCTCGCCGATACGCTCGGCCGAACAATCAACGCCCCTTACGAAACACCTGTGGCAGCGATCGTCGCGATGATGGGCTTACCTTTCTTCCTATTTATCGTGCATAAAGGAGGGAAAGGCTTCTGATGATACATCCGGATTTGATTAAAAAACAACGTTTACTTCTTATTGGACTACTAATCCTTATCGCAGCAACAACATTTATTAGTATTGGACTGGGCTATTCTTCTGTTTCATATGATCGTCTACTCCCTACTGTTTTAGGTGAAGGGTCATTTAAAGAAGAATTCATCCTATTTTCCATTCGTTTACCAAGAATCATCATTACGATTTTGGCGGGGATGGCCCTGGCGCTTTCCGGTTCCATTTTACAAAGTATCACACGTAATGACTTAGCTGATCCGGGTATCATTGGAATCAATTCCGGGGCAGGGGTTTCCATTGCCATCTTCTTTTTATTTTTCCCGATAGACGCCGGTTCATTTGCGTATCTGCTGCCAGTTGTGGCTTTCGCAGGTGCTCTTCTTACAGCCTGCTTCATCTATATGTTTTCGTATAGTAAGCGTAATGGGATTCAGCCTGTCAGATTAGTCTTAGTAGGGGTCGGATTCTCCATGGCACTGTCGGGGCTCATGATCATTCTCATCTCAAGTGCTGAACGGGCAAAAGTGGATTTCATTGCCATGTGGCTTGCAGGGAATATCTGGGGCTCAGACTGGCCGTTTATCTGGGCTATTCTCCCCTGGTTGGTGATTCTGATTCCGTTTGCAATCTATAAATCTCAGATGCTGAATCTTCTGGGATTAAGTGAACCTGTCTCTGTCGGCGTAGGAGTTTCCATCAATCGTGAACGTTTCATCATGCTGATGGTAGCTGTTGCCCTAGCCGCATCAGCTGTTTCCGTCACAGGTGGAATTGCCTTTATCGGATTAATGGCCCCCCATATCGCCAAAGCATTGGTCGGACCACGCAATCAAATGTTCATCCCGATTGCCATACTGCTTGGCGGATGGATACTATTACTCGCTGACACAGTCGGTCGTAATATCCTGGAACCCGATGGCATTCCAGCAGGGATCATGATCGCTTTGATCGGGGCTCCTTACTTTATGTATTTGTTGTTGAAAAAATAAGTGGGGAGAGACTTTGGGGACGGACCTTGGTGTATGATATTTTTTAGAGGAATGTGATAGGAACGGGCTTTTGTGTGTTGGAGGAGATGCGTATAGGTCCGTCCCTCTCTGCCATATAATTGATCATAATTTTCATTAAAAAGGACTGGTCCACACAAAGTGGATCAGTCCTTTTCCCCTACTGCCTCAATCTTATAAAAATGTGAATACCATTGTTCTTTCACTTCAACCATATCAAGTCTTCTCAATTCATAACCTTGCATTCGGACTAGCCGCACGAGGTACAAATTCCTCCTCTTTCTCTTCCTTCACAGGTTTCTTACTCCAGAACGTCGCAAGGATCGGCCCAGAAATATTATGCCACACGGCTGCTATCACACTTGGGAGTGCGGCAAGTGGTCCAAAGTGAGCAGTTGCAAGTGCGACTCCAAGTCCAGAGTTTTGCATCCCGACTTCAATCGAAATGGCTCTTCGCTTACTTTCATCTAATTTCATAAGAACTCCTGTGCCATACCCCAGTCCAAGTCCAAATAAATTATGCAGGATTACTGCCGTAAAAATGATCACTCCCGAGGTTGCGATATTTTCAACATTTGCTGAAACAACAGCCGATACGATGATTATGATTGCCAATACTGAAATCAACGGAATGACATTTAAACTTTTTTCCACTGTGCTCGGGAATAGCTTTCGAATGACTAACCCAAGTGTGATGGGTACGATGATCACTTGAACGATGGAAAGAAACATGGCGATTGGATCGACAGGAAGCCATTGACCTGCTAATGCTAATAAAATCAGTGGAGTCGCAATAGGTGCCAATAATGTTGACAGTGATGTCATGGCCACGGATAATGCCAGATTCCCTTTTGCCAAATACACCATGACATTGGACGCCGTCCCACCGGGAACCGACCCCAGTAATACCAATCCAGCCGCTAATTCATTAGGTAGATTCAGTATGTACGCTATCAATAGGGCACCTAGTGGCATGATGATAAATTGGGCCAGTACTCCTGTGATGACTGGCAACGGCTTCTTAAGAACAAGCTGAAAGTCGACGGGCTTTAATGTAAGTCCCATGCCGAACATCACGACACCTAATAGAATCGTTATGTAGCCGCCCAATGACAGGAATGGAGCAGGAACAAAATAAGCTACCGCCGCTACGAGGATGACCCAAATAGCGAAATACTTACCTGCCAGATTGCTGATCGTTTCGAGTAGTTTCATTTCTGTTCCTCCTTCTTTTTATGTACGAGTTTATGAGGATTAAAGAGTTCATTTGGGTCAAGTGCCAGCTTGATTTTCTCCATGACCTGCAAAGCACCACCGTGTTCCCTCTGTTGATACTTCATCTTTCCGACTCCTACACCATGTTCACCCGTACATGTGCCATTTCGTTCAAGGGCATACTCCACAATTTGTTCGTTATATAATTCCGCTCTCTTCACCTCTTCAGGGTCGTTTAAATCAATCATGAGTGATGTATGGTAATTCCCATCACCGACATGTCCGAGGATCCCCCCTATCAACTCTAATTCTTCCAGCCTTTTTCGAGCATGCTGTACGGCACCGGACAATTCTGAAATCGGCACACACACGTCTGTCACCATGAGCTTCCTTCCTGGATTTCCATGTACATAAGCATAGGCAAGATTATGCCTCGCTTCCCACAATCTATTCCTACCTGCAGTGTCTTCTTCAAACGCAATCTCTTCACATTTATGATCAGACATAATCTCTTTGGTGAATTCTACATCTTGTTGGAGACCTGCTTCATTACCATGAAACTCAAGAAAAAGAGTAGGTTTTTCTTTATAATCCGTCTCACTGAATCGATTTACTTGAACCATCGATGGTTCATCCACCAGCTCCACTCTCGCAATTGGAATGCCTGCTTGTAAAATGGATACGACCGCTTCCACTGCATCATTTATATGATTGAACGATGCTCGTGCCGCCACAATATGCTCAGGTATGCCATATACGCGTAAGGTCAGCTCCGTAATACATCCCAACGTGCCCTCTGAACCTACGAATAAACTGTTTAAGTGATAGCCGGACGATGATTTCTGAGCCATGTTTCCTGTATGAATCACTTCTCCATCCGGAAGAACCACTTCTAAATCCCGGACCTGATCCCGCATGACTCCATATTTTACAGAAGTCGTCCCACTCGCATTCGTGGCAGCCATGCCTCCGAGGGTCGCATCAGCACCGGGATCAACTGAAAAAAAGAGACCATACTTCTTCAATTCTTTATTTAACTGTGAACGTGTGACACCAGGCTGAACCTTTACGAGGAAATCCTTCTCCCTCACCTCGAGTATTTTATTCATCCGGGAAAAATCAATGGTAATTCCTTTATCATATGGAATCACATGACCTTCAAGGCTTGTACCCAGACCAAACGGGATAATTGGTGTGTGATGAGCAGCTGCCACCTTCACAATCCCGCTCACCTCCCCGGCACTCTCAGGGAATACCACTATATCCGGAGAGCTCGGCCTATGATAGGATTCATCCTTCCCGTGCTGCTCTAAAATCGTCTCATTCACCGTCACCCGATGACTGGCTACGACTTCCCCCAGTTCATCCACCAATCGACTATCCTTCACACTCATAAGCCCTCTCCCCTTCTAAAAAATGTATAATGTATCGAATTATACCTAATAATCAGAATATTTCAATAGTAAAAAAGATATTTCTTTCTCCGGAGAGGGACGGACCTCTGTTTATATTAGAAGAATGTGATAGGGACGGGATTCAATACTGAATAAAATGACGGGTGTGAGGTTCGTCCCTCCGAAAATAGCGGCACCGTAAATTGAGGGACGGACCTCCAAAATAGTGATTTATGAGAAGAATGCTGTAATGGCAAGGATTCTGTATTGGTGGAGGTCCGTCCCTCAAAAAAAAGCGGCACCGGAATCATCCGGTACCACTTTATGGTCGTTTATTTCTCTATCAATCTTTTCAATTTCTGATCCAACACCACAAATAGCTTACTCAATTCTTGTTTTGAAACGTTCTTGTATTGATCTCCTACGCTTACTTCATACGCACACTCATTTTCAGTCACTTCTTTTACATAACCAGTTAAACCGATACCTGTCTCGTCATACACATCCATCAAAATCGTTTCTATTTCTTTTTGCGGATAGTGGAAGAAGACATGAAACATATTGGAAACAGGCTTTTCTGGAAGGGTCGATACACCCTGGCAGGCGTTAAAAAGACCGGCAAGTTCTTTTGCTCCTTCGTAATACTGATCCATTTTGTTGATACGTTGATCAAAATAATGGTCTGCACTCAGGATGTAGGGATAGAGGCTGATGAGATCACCGCCATGACGTCTTTTCCATACCTTTGATTCTTTAGTAAACTCCTCGCTTCCTGCCAGGATCGCACCTGCAATTCCTCCGATTCCTTTATAGAATGAAATATAGACACTATCGAAAAGAGTACAGACTTCCTCTGCTGGTTTCCCATAATGGGGCAGAATTTCATAAAGCCTGGCACCGTCTAAATGAAGCTTGATTCCTTTATCCCGGCAGTATTCTGAGATGGCTTCGAGAGTCTCGTAGTTTGGTAGTTGACCACCGATTTCCCTTTGAGGCAGCTCTAACAGTAAGCATGCGATGTCCGTTTCAAGTCCAACTACGTCTTCCAGCCCAATCACACGTTCCTTGTCAGACAAAAGAATCGGTTCAATTCCATGTAATTTCTTCAACCCATCTTCTTCATGAATCTCTAAATGACATAAAGGATGGTACGCCACTCTGTGCAAATCTTTTTGATCGCACCAGATACGCAGGGCGATCTGCTGAGCCATCGTTCCACTTGGGAAGAAAACAGCACTTTCTTTTCCCAGATAGGCTGCCATTTTGTTTTGGAAGTCTTCTATTATTTTTCCTGATCCGTAAATATCGCTTTCAACGTCAGCATCTACATCCACTAAAGCACCTTTAAGAACATCCAGATTTCGTTTGCCATGTCCCTGAAGTTGATAATCAGTCTGTTTATACGCTTCAAATAAAGTCTTTTCTCCCATCGATTTGCTCCCTTTTTATGAGTTCATCACTTTTTCAATGAATCCCTTCACTCGTAATTTATATTCCTATTTTTTCTACCTTACAGCCTTCTGTGTGACCGGCAATCGTGTATAATGTAACAAATACTCAGAAAGAATTAACGATTGTCTCTTTGACACATCATGCATAGAATTCTAAGCCATGATGTCACTACTTTCCTTCCACCTGGTCATATAAGCTTTCTCTATAAAATCCTTCCGATCCCCGTACATCCGGATCACATCGCGTATTTCCTCCGGCAGGTATTGTTCATTCCTGTTATGGGCGAGGGATTCATAGCCGGATCCTCTTTGCAAATAATCAGAGGATGCAACGGAATACCACTTCTCATCTTCGAGAGGAACATTCCCAATGTGGATTTCCGATACTCTTTTACCATCATGAGTAATCTCTGCCCCTGAAACATGGAGCCTTCCAACGAATTTCCCCCGGAATCCTGGACCTCTTCCATCAGCTAAACAAACTCCAGCATCCAGAGAATGCTGAATTGCCGTACGAATATGCTTTCCTTGAATGTCAAAAGACGTTGGGTTCAGTGGCGATGGACAGATTTCGATCAATTTTTTATTGCTGATAAAATCAAATGCACCAGCGTTCACTATTCCACTATTTATCAAGCCAAGATCGCATTTCAACATGTCCTGCAGCCCGTCGGCGATTAAATTCGTGATTGGATTCTCTTCAATCACATCATGCCAAAGTGACTGGTCGAGTTTATATAATGACCTGCTTAATACGTCAATCGCTTTCTTTTTATTTTCTTTTAATATGGCAACGACCTCTTTATCGATAGGAGAAGACCCGGATGCAATCGTTTCCCCCCGGAGTAATTTGACACCATCCTTTGTTACATCCACTTCCACAATACCAACGTATTCCCCATAACAACCGGCACTATTCATCACGGTCCCGTTTATTACTTTTGCTTGTGGATAAAGCTTGTGGTCATGAGCAGATAAGATGATATCTATTCCATCAAGTTCATTCGCCAGCTCATCATCTTCTAGTGTCCCTACATGATTGAGAAGAATGCAAACATCATAGTTTCCACGATTACGCTCTATTTCCTCTACGATTGCATTTTTAAAATCGGTAATATGCACACCCAGACCGTCATTGAAACCTCCTAAGTCCGGAGACGAACCTGTAATCAAGATACGTAAACCGTTTTTTTCCAGTATGACGCTTGGTTTTACCCCATTGGCCACCGTTTTATCTTTCCTATAAAGATTATTACTAATAAACGGTACGGGAGTATTACTTGCCATATGCTCAAGGGTATCGAATCCATTGAACATTTCATTGTTTCCAATTGTTAACGCATCATAGCCGACAAATTCCAACAGTTCGATAGCTGCCATTCCTCTCGTTCCTTGAAGCTCGACGCTTCTGAAATCAGCAAAGTCCCCCCCATCAAGAATAAGTGTGTTCTCGTCTTTATGCGCTTTTATCAAGGACGCTGCCCTCGAGAACGCTTCAAAATGACTGTGCAGATCATTGGTATGAATAATTTTTAATTTCATCTTAACCTCCAAAGTGTTTTTCAGAAAACTCTCTCTATTAATAGTAAAGGAAATCAGGTTGGTGTAAAGGATTTTTATGGAAATAAAAGAGCTTATCTTCCACGTAACGGGAGATAAGCTCTTCAAATTCCTTTATTCTCTTCGACCAGTTCTGTAAAGACAACCAATCGTTCTACGTAATTATCGATTTCCCGGTCAAAATAACCTGTGCATGTTATCAAATTAAGCATGCGTTTTTCACTAGGACCGAAAATGGTTCTAAGAGGTGCGTCATCTTTTTGATAAGCGACTTTTTCCCTTACTACAAATGTCAGGGTTGCTCCATTTTCATCTCGCAAATGGATTTGGTCGCCAGGTTCAAGCTCTTTTAATTCAAAAAAGACAGCAGCCTTTTTCTCGTCATCTACATGTCCAGCCAGAACGGCATTCCCTTTTTCTCCTGGTTGAAAGCCCGGTTCAAACCATGCAACTTCCTTTCCATTGTCAGGAAGCTCCATGTTACCTTCCTTATCGAGTCCAAATTTCTTGATAGGAGCTTCGAGGTCAAGTTTCGGTATGGAAAGAGTAGCTGGTGACATACCATATTCTTCTTTTTGCGGTTCAGGAATAACGGGTTGAACAGGCTGTTCAATGGTGGATGATTGAACTTCTCTTTTCGTAACCGATTGAGGCTCTTCGGCAACACATGCCGCCAGAAGAGCCATCAAAGGGATAGACAATAGTAGTCTTTTCATTATTTTTGCAGTTTTTTGCGTGTAACAAATAGTATAGCTGCTCCACCTAATACCGTTGCAGCCAGCACCATAGGAAGAGTAGATGATTGTTCAGTCGCTGCTCCACCCATCCCTGTTTCAGGCATGCTGCCAGGCATCAATGTATAATCTTTCAGGACAAGTACTTCCAATTGATCTGCTGTATTGATTGCAAACACACTGTATACTGTGTTTTCTTCAAGCATTGTTCCAGACAGGTCCAACACTTGATCTCCTTCTGGTGTTCTGATCTCTAAGTCATATGTTCCTGCATCTAATTCCTGATAATCAGTAATCGCTTTGAATTCAGCTCCACTGAACAACGCATCTCCACCTACAAGACCAACATCAACGGTCGGTGCATCCGGAGAAAGATGTCCAACGCGCACCTTAGTCATTCCTTCTGTTATTTCCATTGAATCCTGCGCTACGACTAATTCCAGGTTTTCCACTGTATTAGCAGCCGCGACGGTGTAAGCCATTCCTGCTTCAACCGTTAAATCTTGAGAAATGACTGGGTCTTCGCTTCCCAATGTGCCTGCAGCATAAATTTCTACTTTATGGTCCCCTGCAGGAAGATTCATATAATCTGTTGCTGCTTTAAACTCTGCGCCTTCAACCACTGCATTTCCATCCACATACACATCGACAGCCGGAGCATCAGGAGAAGCATGGACAATACGCACCATCGCATCATTCTCAGCCGCAAAAGCACCTCCAGCCAGTGATAACATTAACATGACAGTTGCCAAAATCGAGAAAATCTTTTTCATTTCTTCCACTCCTTTTGTGATTTGTACAAGTTTTGTATTTTACTTGTACATTAAATGTATAACTAGCAAAGAAATATATCAACTATTAAACTGTCCGGTTAGCACATTCAACTCTCTGAGACATTTTCACTCACAAAAGGGAAGATTATTTTCTATAAAGTAGGTAAACTGATTACCATTGACACATTCCCTCCGATGCATATAAAATGTGAAATAATCATTTTCAACAAATAATATCATCCACATACTCGTATAATATTGGAAATATGGTCCAAAAGTTTCTACCAAACTACCGTAAATGGTTTGACTACGAGAGGGAGCAGGGGCAGGAGTCCCTTCTCTTCTCTCTCTATGTCAAACCCTGGGTGCATCCCGGGGTTTTTCATTTAGATAAGGAGAGGATTTCATGGATACAAAAAAAGCTATACTGAAAAAAAGAATTGCAGCTGCGAATAAAGACAACCTTGCAGATCTGGTCATAAAGAATGGGAAAATAATAGATGTGTTTAATCTTGAAATCATGGATGGAGATGTCGCGATTACCGATGGAATGTTCGTTGGAATTGGAGAATTTGAAGGGAAGCAGGTCATCGACGCCAAGGGGAGATATATTAGCCCGTCCTTTATCGATGCACATGTTCATATTGAATCCTCCATGGTGACACCATCTGAATTTGCAAAAGTCGTCCTTCCTCATGGGGTCACGACCGTTATTACAGACCCTCATGAAATCGGGAATGTAGCCGGAGAAGAAGGAATTGGATTTATGCTCGATGATGCAGGGAACATTCCATTAGATGTGTTTACCATGCTTCCATCCTGCGTGCCGGCAACTCCATTTGAAAATGCAGGAGCAACGCTGACAGCAAAAGAGCTGAAACCTTTCTATAAGCATGAGCGTGTCCTTGGACTCGCAGAGGTAATGGACTACCCATCCCTCCAAAAAGGCGATGATTCCATTGTTGATAAAATTACTGTCACTTCAGAGTATAGTCACAATATAGACGGACATTTAGCAGGGCTTTATACAAATGCGATCAATGTTTATAAATCCGCAGGTATTCGAACCGATCATGAATGCACCACAGTCCCTGAAGCATTGGAACGAATACGCCGGGGTATGTACCTTCTCATTCGTGAAGGATCCGTGGCCAAAGATTTAAAATCACTTATTGGGGTTGTTAACGAAAGAAATTCCCGTCGCTGTCTATTCTGTACAGATGATAAGCACTTGGATGACTTAATCGAGGAAGGCAGCATCGATCACAATATCCGCTTAGCAATCAAGGAAGGGCTCGACCCTCTATTGGCGATTAGCATCGCCTCTTTGAATGCTGCTGAATGTTATGGATTACACAGGAAAGGCGCAATTGCACCTGGATACGATGCGGATTTTTTATTCCTGGATGACCTTAAAACGGTCTCTATAACAGAGGTGTACAAAGAAGGGAAACAAGTAGCTGCACATGGTCAGTTTGTCGGCGACTCAATCCTAAAACCGGCGCCAAAAACATCGTTGACTTCAACTGTTCATATTCCTGTGCTCACTGAAAAGCATCTCCAAATTGAAATGGGCGGTACAAAAGAAGCTCATATCATCGAAATCATTCCTAACCAGCTTAGAACCAATAAAAAGATTGAAAAGGTTGAAGTAGAAAATGGATTCTTTATCCCTTCTATTCAACAGGATCAACTTAAAATGGCTGTCGTTGAAAGACATAATGGGACGGGAAACATTGGCCTGGGGATTGTAAATGGATTCGGTTTGAAAGAAGGAGCCATCGCTACCACCATTGCTCATGATTCACACAATATTGTCGCAACTGGTACAAATGATCGTGACATCCTGCTAGCCATCAAGGCGCTTAACGATATGAATGGCGGCCTGGTGATGGTGAGAGAAGGAAATGTCATAGCCTCTCTTCCATTACCGATTGCGGGGTTAATGTCTGATCAGGGATTTGAAGAGGTGGTATCAGGGCTCCGCGAGTTGAAAAATGCATTTGTAGCATTAGGATTCTCCGGGGACTTTAATCCATTTCTGACTCTCTCTTTTCTCACTTTGCCTGTGATCCCTGAGTTGAAGCTGACAGATTTAGGATTGTTTGATGTTAAAAGTTCCCGGCATATTGAAGTTGGGGTAACATAAGAAAAGAGATGTCTACATTGCTGAGACATCTCCATTTTCCTTATTTACTTTGAACTTCTTCTTTTGACTCTTTTTCTTCGCTCGTTACAGCAACTTCCTTGTCAGCTGACTCTGAAATGGCTGGCTGGTAAGGTCTTTCCTGGGATCTGTTTGCATATGACTTCAGCAATTCACCTACATCGATGCCTGTCATTTCCCGTAGCGGTTCCTGCATGTCAAGCATCGTTCTGGTGATGCTTTTCCCAAAGGAAGGAACTCCCTGGCCATTACCGGAATCAATGATTTTAACAGAGTCAATATTGTTCAGAGGCTGGGCAATTTTCTCTGCGAAAACTGGCAGCATTTCGATTAGTTTCTCTGTAATGATGACATCGCCATGTTTCTCCATTGCTTCTGCCAGCAGTTTACGGGATTCGGCTTCCGCCTTCCCTCGCTCTCTGATAACATCGGCTTCGGCAGAACCTTCTTCTCTACGGATCTTGGCTTTCGCTTCCCCGTCAATTTCAGCCTTGCGAGCTTCGGCTTCCGCTTTACGAGTGGTTTCGTAGTATTCGGCATCTGCTTTCGTTTTACGAACTTTTGATTCTTCTGCTTCAAGCTTAACGGCACGTTCACGCTCAAGGAATTGAAGGGTTAACTCTTCTTCTTTCACTTCCTTGGTAAGTTTGGCTTTTTCCAACTCATAGGACTGTTCGGACTTTGCTCTCGCCCGCTCTGTTTCTTCTTTGAAGGCTGCGTCTTTGATGTCCTTCTCTTTTTTCGATTGGGCAATGGTAATTTGACGCTTATATTCTTCCTCTTTCGCTTCCTGATCGGTTTGGGCCCGGTGAATACGGGTTTCACGCTCGGTGTTTGCTTCTGCAATTTCAGCTTGCTTGCGAACCTCGGCGATACGTGGACGACCAAGATTTTTTAAGTATCCATTTTCTTCGTCTGCATCCCTTATGTCAGTTAACCCGAGTGACGTAATTTTGAAGCCCATGAGATCCAGCTGTTTCTGGGCGATTTCTGATACGTCAGCGTTAAATTTTTCACGGTTGCTGTTAATGTCTTCAACAGTCATTTTGGAAAGAATCGCACGAAGATTACTTCCCAGTACCTCGATGATTTCATCTTCAATTTCTTTTTGATCCTTACCAAGGAACTGCTCGGCATAGTTCGCAATCCCGTTTAATGTGTCGGCCACCTTCACCATCGCCACTGCATCTGCAACGATTGGTACTCCGCCATTTGTGTACACTCTAGGTGTCGATAGTTTTAATTGGAAGGATGTAAGATTAACAGGTGTGGATGTTTGGAAACGTCTTAATCTGTACCCCCCACCCCTGATGATTTTCATGGAACGTCCTTCCTGGTCGGTGAAAATATTCGTTTCCTTTTCAGGATCCCCCAGTTTCGGTCCGGTAATGATCAGTGCCTGGTTGGATCTCGCTGTACGATAACGGAACCTCATCCAGAAATAATAGGCAATTCCTGCAATAGCTGCAATAACCAGAACAGGAATCAGGAACATAAAAAATCCGATGATACTTAATGATTCTAGCATTCTGACAACCCCTCTCAACATTTTCTATAAATCAGTCGAGCAACTGACTTATTATTTAATAAAATGGCTAGCTACAATACTATCTACGGAAGAGTGTTAGAAAAGTTTCAATAATTTAGGTGAATCTCCTAATTTTATATAAAAAAAGCTCGAACCTTTAAATAGTTCGAGCTTACAATCTATAACAACCAGCCGTGTACAGCCCCTAGCAGGGTAAATATGATGAGATGATCTCCAATCGCGATAAGAAACATCCGTTTTGTCATAAGACCAAATAGAGCATTTTTCAAGTAGACAATGGAAATAAGAATTCCAATGAATACACCTGTCAAAGCTCCTTCGACTAGTCCATTGGAACCGGTGGCTTGAACGAAAATCCCAACAAGAAGTGAGCTGATAAATGCAACAATAACAGCCACTGCATATTTAATCGGTCCAGTACTATCCTGTTCCTTCTTCCCTAGTAAAATAGAATAATAAATTCCGCCGTATACCATATACACCAGAGCCCCCGCTAAAACCGCGAGCAAATTCACATTTAATTCCATCCCTATTCCTCCATTAATTCGGCTCAATGGCTAAAGCGATCGCTTTAATGTTACATCCAATATCGAGTGTTCCTTGTAGATTGATCATTTCCACAAGTTCAATCGGATTCCCAAGGTATCTGTATCCGCTTTTCGGCAGCCAATAGCTGTAAAGTTCAGAATAGCATTCGATTAACTTCCCTCTTTCCCGGTAGTCGACAGGTTCATCGAATTCATAAACCACATGCTTACTGCCTCGAAATGGATAGAGTTCCTCATCCTCCGCGTCATTTTGATTTTCGATTGCCATGCGACACTCATACCTGCTTTTTTCAGGTGGGGTAATATAAGGGTTGCTCTTTGGAACTCCAAATATCAAAGGACTCTTCTCTATGAGGTTTCTGGCATTTCCCCATCTGTATAGATCTTGCCAGGCTTCTGGAATGCCTTCGATATATGACCCGATATGAAATCTATTGACGGTTGAACACTCTGGAAAATGAGCGATCTTCACTTTCGATAAATCCAGCCATTTAAACTCATTATAGGATTCTTCATCCTGGAATGCTTTCGCTTTTGTGCTGAAAAGTTTAGATTTCTTGCTATTAAGATATTCCCGCGGAAAACGCTCTAAATAGGCACCTTCCCGCCAGCTTTTGGGGCTGGTTTTAAAGTAAACATTAAAAGAATAGGTGAAATAGGATAATGATGAAAAACCACATATGAACGCAATTTGTGTGATAGGAAGCTGTGGTTCGTAAATGAGCATATGCGCTGCATTTTCCAGGCGCATTCTTTTCACATAACCTGCCGGTGTTTCACCGATCAGCCCTTTAAACAACCTCTGAAAGTGATAAGGGGAATAGGTTGATACTTTGGCCAACTGTTCTAAAGATAAATCTTCGCTTAGATGTTGATCGATATACTCTACTACTTTATCGATTTGGTTTCTTTGTATTTTGTCTTGGGGCATTTTTCAGACCTCACTACCTTTTTGAAAACCACTTGTTTATAAATTTTACCATAATCCTTCTCCTCACTCACTAAGGGTTATGATAAAATAAAAGCGTTCACAATTTAATCATTGCTCATTGGTGAAGATGATCTTTAGCTCATTTTCTTAAAAGGGAAGTTGGTGAAAGTCCAACGCGGTCCCGCCACTGTAAGGCTGAGAATTCGTATGGATCCACTGTTTCGAATCGAAATGGGAAGGAATGCGAAATCGCTGACGCTGAGCCAGGAGACCTGCCAAATGAGAAGAACACAGAAGTTCCTACGGGAGATAGGAGGGTGTTGCGCTAAATGAGCCACATGAGGAATCACAGGATTCTGGACGTTCGCTTGAAATAGCTGCATCTTCTTTTTCAAAAGGAGATGCTTTTTTGTTTCTTACTACAAACAGGGAGATGAGAAAATGGAGCAAGCCTATTCAGTGGAACGTTCACGAACCATACAAACAAAATTGGTATTGCCGCCTGACACCAATCATATGCAGACCATCTTTGGAGGGAAGGTCCTTTCCTATATTGATGAGATTGCGGCACTATCCGCCATGAAACATTCAAGTTCAGTCGTCGTTACGGCATCGATTGACTCGGTGGACTTCTTATCGTCTGCCACGGTTGGCGACGCTTTAAGCCTGGAAGCATACGTCACTTCCACAGGCAGGACATCAATGGAAGTGTATGTAAAGGTGTACTCTACGAATCTCGTAACGAGTGTCAAAACACTGACGACGGAATCATTCCTGACAATGGTCGCCGTTGATGAAAATGGTAAGCCTAAGCCGGTACCAAGGGTCATACCACAGACGGAAGAAGAATCGAGGCTATTCAAAACGGCTCATTTGCGAAAAGAGCATAGAAAAAATCGGGCGCTTATTTTGTAAACAGTCCCTGATCGCTGAATATCCGGATAACCAAAACACTCAGGGTTTTCTAAGCTCTGGGTGTTTAAAAAGACCATTATCCTATCACTTTTTCAAAAAGGGAATTGGGACACAATTGGCAAAATCAACTGATATCGTGAAACTTCTTCCATCCTTGTCCGTATGAATAGTATTAGTAAATAAAAGGAAGAGGGATAAAGTTGAAAAGGAATTTTGTCTTACTGGACTTATTGATTTATGTAGCACTACCACTTTTCGTATGGAATATCATGAGGGATTACATTGGAGATTACTATGCCATGCTCCTTTCCTCTGTTCCAGGAATCATTTATACGGTTTATCGTTTTATCGAAATGAAGAAAGTAAATACATTTGGCTTGTTCATTTTAGTCACGCTGATTGTCGGTACTCTGATTGACGTACTGGCTGGTTCCTCCATCCAACTCCTATGGAATAATGTATACTATGCCGCTGCTTTAAGTTTATTTTTCTTCATCACCATATTGTTACGAAAACCGATTTCCCTTTTCTTCGGACTTGACTTCGCAGAGCTTCAAGGATACGACCGTACCTTTAGTAAGCGACTCTACTATAAAAAGCCTCTTTATCGAATCTTTCAATTAATCACGCTATGTTTTGCATTAAGAAGTGGGATTCTGGCAATTGTTAAAGCATGGCTTATCCTGGAGTACGGGGTTGAAGCATTCGATAAAGGGATTATACTCCGCCAAGCCTTTAGCTGGATCATGACCGGGATTACCGTGGCTAGTTTCATTTATATAGGGAAGATCATACAGGATTCCCCCCAATTGGTGAAGGAAGTTCAGATCGAACTGGATGAGGAAGAGAGAAAATCAGTTTAGGGACTCAATTTCTATTGATTTGGATGTTATTGCCTTCAGACCTCCGTCTTGTCCCCCATCTATAGAACAAACAAAGATATTTCCCTATAATGATAAATAAACTGTTCACTCGGGGTGTACTATGATTGAAGGTAAATTAATTAAATTTCATCGAGAAGATTCGGGTTTGACTCAGGAGCAGCTTGCACATGGGATCTGCTCCACCACCCATCTAAGTAAAATCGAAAGAGGCATCACAGAGTATTCCAGTGAAATTACTGATTTACTTGCAAAAAAGCTTGGAATCAATATGGATAGTGAACGTTCCCGCTATCATTCCTTACAGGTAAAATTATCAGAATGGAACGATGCGATCATTATGATTCGTACCAACGAAATCCACCAATTAAAAGGGGAAATTGAAAAGGAACCTTTAAGGTTTCTATCTGACTTCTTTGTCCAATATAACCTTTTCTTAACAAGATATTATCTTTTTTTGAATAAACATGGAAAAGCAAAAGAAATCCTGGACCTGTTCGAACATAAAAACTACTCCCTTTCCCCTTTCGAACATAATTTATTGCTCCATGTCAAAGGGATCTATTATCATTCAACAAGGCAGTTTGATTCTTGCATTAAAGCATTGAAACAGATTGACGAAGAATATCCAAACTCCGAATATTATTTTCATTTGGCATTGGCGTATCATTCCATTCATTCAAACACCTTTGCCTATTATTATGGGCAAAGAGCACTGCACTTTTTCCAGAAAACATTGAATATCCTGAGGGTCATCGATTCGGAAACCTTAATCTTAATCCAATTGAATGCCAAGGAACCCTTTGATATGGAAGAAACCAAACAACAGTATGATAAGCTCCTCAGGGTCTGTGAATCCGTAAATTCCAAGGAAAGGGCGCATAAAATCCATAACAATCTGGGATTCGAATATTTTAGGAGAAAACGATATTCTGAATCAAAAGAATCCTATGAAAAAGCATTAAAACTTATTAATGAGTGTACGCCAGCGTCACATTATTTAGTCACACTTAGCGGATATATACTTGCTTGTATGAAAGGGAATCTGCTTTCTTCCGAAGAACTCAATCATTTAGCGACAAAAGGACTAAAGATGGCAACTCAGCACCAGGACCCCACCTACGTATTCTTTGAAATATACTTACTTACCATAAAAGGAAATGAACAAGAACTATATGAGTATATTGAAAATACAGCTCTCCCCCATTTCAACAAAACGGGGAGCAAGTTGATGTATCAGCATTATGAAAGACAACTATTTTTACATTATGTAAAAACCGGGCAAACAGAGAAAGGATTCCAACTTGCATCCAATAAAATGTCCAATGAAATAAGCTATTACGAATTAGAGTAATTACACTTTTAATGATAAAAGGAGGTTTTCTTTTATCATTTTTTTATTTGGCTGATTTCACGTTGATTGTTAAGTGACTATATTTGTTTGGTTTTATTAACAACCCCAACTCACCGTCATTATTTCGCAACTTTCCTCCTACCCCCTCCTCAAAATCAGAAGATAAATAATCGTTCAATTCCAATAAGCGGGTAAATAGTCCCTAAACAAACCCCCATACAAACATGACAGATTTAAATTTACAATATTAATTGTAATAATATTTAGAATTATCTCACTAACAAATACAGAAAAGAGGTAGAAATGATGAATGGATCTTCCATCGCAAAGAAATCAGCTGTGATTGCATTATCCACTGGATTACTCTTATCCCCCGAATCGAGCTACTCCTCTCCAACAGCTACAGCTGCGGATTGGAAAGCAGAAACGATTTTATCTTCTTTGACAGAAGAGCAAAGACAAGCCTTGCATCAACTGGAATTAAATAACGCAGAGGGCCTCCAAGGATTTCAACCGAATGAATTGGCATCCGGTGAAGAGATTTCCGTTATCGTCCAATTTCAATCCAAACCTGGGCATGTAGCGGTACTAGAAGCTGCAGTAAAAGGAAAAACGGTAAAGAAAGAAGACGCCAAAGCTCAAGTGGAGAAAGAACATAAGATTTTTAAAGAAGATGTTGCGAAACATCTATCTCCTATTCTTGTAAAAGGGAAAAAGATAGAGCCGAAAATCACCCAAACCTATAAAGAAGCATATAACGGTGTGGCGATGACCCTTCCAGCCAACCAAATCGAACTGCTGCTTAACTCAGAAGCGGTCAAAGCTGTATTTAAAAACCAGACCTATACAGTCGATCCGGTTCAACAAGACCTTCCTAATGATGTAGACCGTGAAATCACAACATCTGTTGAAAGCATTCCTTATTTAAAAGTGGATGAATTACATAAGGAAGGAATAACAGGAGACGGAATAAAAGTTGGCGTCATTGACACAGGCGTTGATTATAACCATCCTGACTTAAAAGATGCCTACAAAGGCGGATATGATTTTGTTGACGACGATGCGGATCCAATGGAAGCAACGTATGAAGATTGGAAGAGTACGAGTGAAGCAGAGTTCAGTTATACGGGAAGTTCCTATTATACTTCTCATGGTACTCATGTATCCGGAACCATTGTAGGACAAAACGAGAATGATAGTGAAGTATCGGTAGAGGGTGTTGCTCCAGATGCAGACCTATATGTGTATCGTGTCCTTGGTCCTTACGGAAGTGGTTACACGGAAGACGTCCTTGCAGGAATTGAGAAATCGATTCAAGATGGTATGGATGTCATCAACCTATCATTGGGAGCAGGTGTCAATGATCCTTATTATCCTACAAGTACCGCTCTTAACTATGCCGTATTAAACGGTGTGACGGCCGTTGTTTCAGCAGGGAATGCAGGACCAAATGACTTTACCCTTGGCTCTCCTGGTACAGCTGCTCTAGCTTTGACAGTCGGGGCGAGTGATGTCCCTGTTTCCCAAACCACTTTTACCGGTCAAACGACAGATGGCTGGTCAACTGGCATTGTGAGTATGGCTAGAGGATTCGCTCATACATTTGCTAGTCTGGAAGATCAATCACTAGAATTAGTAGATGTTGGCCTTGGATATGAAAAAGACTATGAGAATAAAAATGTAGAAGGAAAGATCGCTTTTGTTCAGCGAGGAAATTTTGCACTGAATGACAAAGTGAAATTCGCGAAAGAACATGGTGCCAAAGCCGTGATCATGTACAACAACGCAGAGGGTCATGTAGGATATAACCTTGGCGAATCTGCCCATTACGTTCTGGCCTTCTCGATGACAAAGGCTGCCGGGGAAAAGTTAAAAGCAGCAATGGCCAATGGCACATCCAGCTTCACGTTTACGAACTTAGAAGAAAGCTTTACAGAGGGTGACCAGTTAGCCGATTTCAGTTCAAGAGGTCCAGTCAACAAAAGCTTGGATATGAAACCTGAAGTGGTAGCTCCCGGGGTCAGCGTTCTATCGACTTTCCCTTCTTTTATGATCGATCCTGAGAACACGGATGACTATCAGTATGCTTACTCAAGACTTTCAGGAACCTCGATGGCTTCTCCTTTCACAGCGGGGGTTGCTGCTTTACTATTAGGTGAGAATCCGGATCTCGAGCCAGCTGATATTAAAACGATACTCATGAACTCATCTGATCCTTTGAAGGGTGATTATAGCGTATTTGAGGTTGGTGCAGGAAGAGTGGATCCGTATCAAGCCCTTCACAGTCAAACAAAGATTCAAATAAAAGATGAGACGTTGCTTCCTAGCGGCGAAGAACTGATTGCAATCGATAACCCAACTGGTTCACTTAGCTTTGGAAATCAGGTGGTGGCCGAAGGGGATCACCTCCGCGTACAAAAGAGCTTTGAAATCACAAATAATAGCGATCAAAAGAAAATCTTTGACATTACCTTTGAAGAAAATGTACAGGAAGGCACCTTAAGTCTCAAGGATAATGGAGTTGAAGTCACTTCAGACAAGTCCATTAAGGTGAACGGCGGCAATAAAAAGTCCTCAAATCTCTTCCTGACGATGCCAAAAACCGCTTCAAAAGGGATTTATGAGGGATACCTTGCTGTCACAAACCGAGATGATCAAACAGAAAGCTACCGGGTGCCATTTAGCGTGAAGAGATCGGAGGAAGGTTTTAACACCCTTGAATTGTTATCCCCTACCTATGCACCTCCACAGTATACTCATGGTTATGATCCATACCGCTATCCTTGGGCACTGGTTGAATTCAACCTGAGTTCACCGATGCTAGGCATGGATGTGATCCTGCAGGACGGGGGTACAGGTGAAGATTTGGGGTTAATCGGTACCATTGATTTACAGGGTGCCCTGCTCGATAACAACTACTTATTAAGGGCATTCCAGGGTGGCTATTACGCATTTACCGGAAATAAGAAAAATCCGGTTTCAGAAGAAATGACCATCGCTAAACCAGGTCACTATAAAATTAAGTATGCGATGACAGATCCAAAAGGCAAAGTAAAAACCAAAACTGAGCATTTCTATATCGATATTGAAGGGCCTGCATTCAAGAGTTCCCTGGATGGTGAGTCCCCGTTCCTTGAATATCAGCCAGGTCAGGAAACGTATCCTTTTGAAATTGAAATAACGGATCCACTTATTGAAGACATGAAAGAAGCGGGGATCGACGCAGATCAATCCAAAAACTTTATGATATACTATTGGAATTCACCTTTCCCTTCATCCCCGCTTTATATGGATGAGAGCGGTAAGTTTGTCGAAGAAATCGCGATGAACGAGAACGTGGAAGCCCTCAACTTTAGAATGAAGGGGTATGATATGGCCGGGAACAATAGCCTGTTGAAGAACTATTTCTTTATTAAAGAAGGTACACCGAACGCGTATCTGAAAACCGATGTCGATACCGTTGTAACAGGTGAAACCGTAAAGGCAGCCTTAGTACTGGATAATGTTCAAGATGCAAAGGAAGCCAGCTGGACATTTAAAGATCACTACGGAAAAAAACCTGAAGTGATCGATGCCAAGCTATCCGGGGAGTTTCTAGATAAAGCGTCCCTGACACTTGAAGGAAATCAAATTAAAGTCACCTTCAATGAACCTGTTCTATTATTCGATCATAGTGCGATCGTTGAGGTGCACGTAAAACTTCAAGATGAAATCTTCACGAAAGAAGATGGAATGGACCCGGCGGTAACCGTTACAAATTCTAACAATGAAACAATGAATATACTACATGCTGGTGCTGGATTCACTGTAAATCCTGACTTTAATTCAATTAAGGGATTCTTAAGCCCTGAAGGGTTTGATAGCGGGAATGGCTACAATGCCAAGAAGGATTGGTCAAAAGCAGATGCAACTGTAGAATTCGAAAATTCAACAGGAGACGTCTTTACACCATCTTCCATCACAGATAATGGTGAGTACTCCATAGAGAAACTTCCATTAAACAAAGACCCTTATGATATAACTGTAACACTTCCAGGCCACTTCTTAACTAAGAAGAATAAGGAGAAAATCGGTTATGAGTACAATGGAGAACTTTATGGAAAATATCATAGAGTCAGCAATATGAAACTTGTCGGAGGAGATGTCAACCAGGATAACGTCATCGACATCCATGATGCCATCGCCATTCAGGATGCCTGGAATACAAATAATCGTGCTGCCGACATCAATTTCGATGAGGTGGTGGATGCGAATGATATGAAGTTTGTTCAAGAGAACTATCTGTTACAGAATGAGCATGTTAAGGAAGCCCCTGCTCCAGTTGAATCAGCAGACGGGAAAACGTTGGATTCGATTTTAGCGGAATTAGGACTGAACTAAGCAGCATTTAAGAATTTAAAGGAATGGGCCCTCATTTCATCAGGGTTCATTCCTTTCTGCTTTGATCAATAATACAAACCTCCCTTCTTACATACAAATGAAGAGATAGCCTAAAAACTTCATCTTGAAGGAGAGTGCTTCATGTATAGCTATTATCACCCTTATAATCGTAACCAGGGCACGAATGTAAATACTTCGTATACCATGTTGATTGATCCATTCGTCGTCAGCAGACTGCAGTCCGTTATGGGAAAAATGCTCATTGTGGAGACAACGAAAGATACGATTCGAGGCGACTTGATCGAGGTTCAACCAGATCATATCAGCTTAAAAGCTGGTGACTCTGTCTTTTTCGTAAGGATCCAACAAATCGTCTCCATAATGCCTGTGTAACTAGTCCATCTGTTAGTAAGCAACACCGATAATCTTGGGTTCAACTTCCCCTTCCCTCCGACATATACTATCATGAGAGGAGGCATGACAGAATGGATCGTTTTATTCTTTTATTAGTAGCAGGTATTTTATCCGGATTTGCATTGTTGAAAGCTCCTTTAGCAGGGACGTTTTTAGCGAGCATTGCCCCGGTAACGAACATCATTGGCATATTGGCAATTCTCATATTCTCTCTTTTCCTTATATATAAAGGCGTTATGGAAATACTCGGCAAGTAAAGATATTGACTCAGATTTTTTCTGAGTCTTTTTTTATGCTCATTATTCAAACCAGATGTTCAGTAGTTTTTGATATCTTTCATGATCGATTTCCTCTTTCTCCATCTCTCCATCCTTCCATTGTGTAAAGGACGTATCGGTTAACGTTACATTTCCGTTATCCGTCCGTTTTGTCAGCAATGGATGCTTGTTAAAAGGGGAACCTGAATGTGTGGCAATAATTGTTTGAATGTCATTCAATTGAGTGACATCCTTTATGGGGTCCCCCGAATCGAAAGCATATCCGGTTCTCCATTCCGAATGCTTATGCTTTAATTTCATTTCAAAAATATTATCCCCATGGGGACTGTCGGCCTCTTTAACTCTAAACTCCCCACTTGAAGAAACGACCGCTTCTCCCGATAATGGTACCGGTTTTAACGGGAGATTTCCTCCAAACCCCGTATCAATCACATACGCTGTATCTTTATGAGTGACTAAAATGACCACATGGGTTCTTCCTAACGTCTGGTACTGCTCTTTATCATGATCGTAAACGACTCCACGAACGAGAGATGCATCAAATTGATTTTCAATCAAAAATAAATAAAACAATGAATTCAATTCATAACATAGGCCCCCTTCGTTCTTCACGAGCATTTTATTCATTAGATTTTCTTTGGTAAGATCGTTGAATGTATTTCCGATCACGCATAGATTTTCGAATGGGATGCTTTTAGCTGTTTCTTCTAAAATGGTATCTAGTTGTTGAAAGGTTATTTTCCCGGTGGTTGGATAATGTATTCTTTTGCAAAATAATGTATTTAGATCGGTGATGGTGAGCCCTCCATTTCATAAGTATCATTCTCCATTAGGGTGTAACTGTTTATTATCTACTTTATTAGAAAAACACCACGTATGCCATTGTCACAACTGAATTCGCAACTTCCCAGACTGTGCACGGGATACACATGACAAAATCGAGCGATGTCCATTCCGTTCTTCCTCATTCAAAAAAGAATCACCATGATCGACTTTTCCCTCTAACACTTTTAATTCACACGTTCCGCACCGGCCGGCCCGGCAGGAATAGGGAGCCTTGATCCCTGACTTGAGCAGTGCGTCTAACAGAGTCTCTTCTTCCGAAACAGAAACGGTTTGACCACTCGTTAACTCCACTTCAAATCTTCGACGTGTCAGTGTCTGTGGAGGGGTGAATCGTTCGTAATGGATACTCGACGACGGATATCCGATATCCAGGGCACTTCTTGTAAATTCTTCGATAAATGAAGGTGGACCACAGAAGTATACGTGGGTCCCCACTCTGTGCTCCCAAAGACTTGCATCTGTTAATCTCTTTTCTTTTGAAAAATAAAATTGAGTCTGCTCAGGATAGGTTTCCGTTAGAAAGGAATAGAAAGGACAAGTCTCTCTCGATTTCACTGCATAATGAAGTTCGAAGGTCCGTCCCTCCTCCTTAAGCTCTGCCATCATGGACATGAAAGGGGTGATACCAATTCCCGCGGCATAGAATACATGATGTTTTGCTTTAAAGCTCAGTGGGAAATGATTTTGTGGAAATCCCACTTGCAAGGTGTCCCCCACCTTCATACGTTCATGCCAATACAGAGAGCCTCCCTGGGACGATTCATTTAGACGGATGGCGATATGATAGGCGGCTGTTTGACCAGGTCGGTTCGTTAAGGAATACGATCTGGCAATGGTTTGTCCATCCAGCTCAAAATATGTAGTAATATGGGATCCCCCGCTAAAATAAGGAAGGGGCTCGTTATGTTTATGAGCCAGCGTAAACCTTTTAACGTGAGGGGTTTCTTGATGAATGGACTTGACTTTGACGGGGATGGTTTTATGTAGATTCACCTTCCATCACTCCCTGTTTCTAAGTTTGCGTATCCGAGGTATGACCCCTGTAATGGAGAGTAATGGTCGGAAACGGATAGCTTTAAGTGACAATGGGAACAGGTCGTCAGGAGATTACCCAATTTTCCGCTATCAATCTTTGTTTTCTGATGGCATTTGCAACAGAACACATCGATCATTCTGACACCGTGACCAATAAATTGCGCTTCCTCTTCAGAAAAACCACATTCCACAGCCACGTTCTTGAAATTTTCCAGCTTACTCCACTCCATTGCTATGTAAAGAAAAGTGCCCATCTTCTGATTTCGCATCCACATTGAGATATCGGTTTCTTCCTTTTCACCCAGGAAAACCACTTCAAAGGAGACATTCTCCTTCATTACTTTTTTAATAATGGGAGTCAGTCGCTCCATCCCCTTTTGATCACCACAAAATAAGTACTTTCGTATACTATGGACGAACAATGGCTTTATCTCGTCCTTCATTTCGTCACCCGCTTCCCGTTCAAATACTCGATGACCACATCTTTAAATAAGGAAATCCCTTTGTAATCAGATATATGTGAAGGAAGCTCCTGAAGGATTTGATAAAACTCCTCGGTCCATTCCGGGTTTCGAGCGAACTTTTCCAGTGAGAGGAGGTGGGTATGAATCGTGAATAGTAATCCGTTCGAGCCCGGTAAACGGAACAGTTTCTGCACCTCTACCCTCAAATGAACGAATCCGCCTACATTTTCTCCCGTAACTGCCCTTCTATCCTTCCCCCACTGATCGAAGGTTTCAAGAGAAGTAGCCAAACGATCCCCCGCCATTAACGACCAGTTCCGCCTGACCCAAGGGTCCCCTGCTTCCATACGCATTAAAAACGTCAGAATTCGCTGATCTAATCCCTCTTCCTTAAATCCCGGGATCGGCTTATGAATTTCCTTAAAATTCATTCCTGCATTAAAAGCAAGGGACCAATTGGCAGGAAAACAAAGCTGCCCCGCATCCAAATATAAATCCCCGTCCCGCTGCAACATCAAAATCAGGTCCTCTTGCACATGCCGACCGATAAAATCGAGTGGTTCCATGGATAAAGTGGATTCATCCCCAAGTATAAAAGTTGTTTGTTCATTTAGAATATGATTGTGGAACGTCCATTTCCCCTCATTTTTCTCAAGGGAAAACTGTTGAGGATAATACGCAGTGAGATGTTGAATGACCAGCTCTGTTACTTCCCATTGAGCTTTCAAGGTATGCCGCCGAGACTGAAAGCACCGCTCGGGATGCTGAGTAAGCAGTTCCCGTTTAAGCCTGATTTCTTTTTGATAAGACGATGTAACCTCCACACTACTCTGCTCCTCCAAAGGAACCGAATTATTCGAATACCGATACACATCCCCCTTAAAAGGATAAGGAAACGAATCCACTTTCACCATACAACCACTCCTTTTGTCCGAAAATTCTTACTTTTATTTTATCCCATGGAGGGACGGACCTCAAGAGGTCCGTCCCTCACCCGTATTTCTCTTGGTACCGGCTGAGTGTGATCAGGGGCCATATCCACCGGTAGCTATGGTAATGTATATAGAAGTTTCCTGGAAGACCGACTCCTGTGGGGTACGTTTTGGATGAGTCATCCTCTTCTTCGTTCATTAATTCGAGAAGCGCCATGATGCCCAGGTCTATAGCAGGGGTTGGTTTGTCTTCGATACAGATGAGAGATTCCAGTGCCCATGCTGTTTGTGAAGGGGTACTGAAAGAAAGAGGCACGTATTTCTTCTCCTGATCACTGTAACAGGATTCTCCCCAGCCACCGTCTTTGTGTTGAATGCTTTCCAGCCATGCTTTAGCTCTTTGGATATGTTTATCAGAAGAAGGTACTCCCGTTGCTTTCATCCCTGTGATGGCCGCCCACGTTCCATAGATATAGCAGACACCCCAGCGACCGTACCAGGATCCATCGTCCCTTTGCATCAGCTTCAGCCATTGAACCCCCCTTTTCACCTGTGGATGATCCTTGGTCATTCCTGCCCGGCTGCCCAGGAATTCCAATGTTCTTCCTGTTAGATCAGGGGTGGAAGGATCGATTGCCGCTGCCTCTGCCCCGTCCATTGGAAAGGAGGTTAGAATGCCTTTTGTTTTGTTTTTTTCAAAAGCCGGCCAGCCCCCATCACGATTCTGCATGCCAAGTGTCCATTCGAGCCCACGATCCCATGATTGTCGGACAAGTGGATTCTCAGCAGCGGAGTAAGTTATCGCCCTGAGCGCAGCTGTCGTATCGTCCACATCAGGGTGAATGCTGTTGCTCTCTGAAAAGCCCCATCCCCCAGGCTTCACAACGCTCTCCATCGCCCAATCTCCATACCGAAAATGTTGTTTCTTTAGAAGGTACTCCAACGCTTTCTCTATGGAGTGGTCTCGTGCATCCACCCCCGCTTCCTGGATCGTATAGCTGATCAGGGCTGTATCCCACACGGTTGAGGGAGAGTTTTGAAAATGAGTGCCTTTCTTTGTTTCACATGCCATCTCTTTTAATCCATTCATTGCCTTGACAATGGTGGGATCATTCTTTTTATAGCCCAAAGCCAGCAGGGCATATATCATATAAAAAGTCGTGCTGAAGTAACTAAGATACGTTCCATCTGATTCGATTCGTTGCAGCATATACTGCTGGGCAAATTGCCTTGCCTGTTGATGAAGATGGGATGGAATACTTATTAAGGACTGTAGGCCTTCGTTGATTTTCGAAAATAACTTCAGCTCCCTTTCACTGTATCTTACTTCATGTGGTGCCCGGGACAGATGCTGTATTTGTGGAATGCTGTTTGATTTTAACGAGAATCGCTGATCTTTCAGCAGCAGCATTGGTGCCAAATGAGCTCGTGCATAGCTGCTGAAATCCCAGAAATTCAGGGGGAATTGCTTCGGAATCATTAAAAACTCGATGCGTATCGGAAGCAAATGCCTCCAATCATATTGTCCATGAATGGCAAGCATACATTTCGTAATCGAATGCGCCTCGTGAAAGCCACCCTTTTTCTCAATAAAACGTTTGGCTTTCTCCAGTCTCTTATCCTCCTTCTCCACCAATCCACTAAACAATAGGGCAAAGTAAGCATCAATCGTTGAAGACAGATTTCCTTCCTTCTCATCCTCAAAAAGCTTCCATGTCCCTTCCCTTGTTTGCACTTTCCAAAGGCGTTTCACCAGCCGTCCCACAAGCTCTTCATCATCCATCTCAAGGGAACGTAGAAGAATAATCATATACGCATCGGTCATCACGCTATTTTCAAAGCAGAAGAACCAGCTTCCGTCTGTATTCTGTTTATGCTGAAGATCACTCACCATTTTATGAATCGTGTTCTCAATCTTCTTTCTCATACATTTATCCTCCCGATATCTGCTTTGATGTAATGTATATGTGAAGAATGCGGGTACTAGTAGTGAGATGCAAAGAAGAGCCTGCTCTCCGGTTGCGGAGGGCAGGCTCTTTCTATTGTTCTTCTATTTTCTTTGAGTAATAGCTTACAAGTTCAGGATACTTCTCAAGCTCTTTTTTTCCTTGCTCCGTTATCTGGTAAACTCCCCTTTTTACCCGCTCAAACCATCGGTAATAATTCTTCTGAAGAATGGATGGAGTTTTTGCACCCGTGCCCAACTTAGCTAAGTTCCTCGGAGACATGGGCCCGTGTCTTTCCAGGTAACAGGCAATCTGAATGCAGTTTTCCTTGTAAGCCGTCATGATTTTCGTTTTATTGCTTCCGCCTACATTATAATCTGCACTGCGCCCTTCGATTTCTTTTACAAGAGCCGCACGCTTCCTCTTACTGTTCTTCATACTCTTACTCCGGTCAAAGGCTTCCGGATGAATGACAAAATCAAGCTTTGGTGTTTTCGTTGTAAACGAAACGGTAATCAGACCGAGCTCTAATCTGCGAACCAAGTGACAGACATCATTCCACCGCTTTGACCGGGGACGCTTTGGTTTCGGGATCGCAATGTACACAAGGTCTGTGAGTCTCTGCCGCTTTGTCGCTTGAATAAGAAGCTCGACATTCAATGACAGCTTCAATTCTACAATCACAAGTTCGTCTTCTTTAAAGGCAGTTACATCACAATCGTTCACTTCACCGTTCACCTGGTAACCCTGTTTATGAAAATGTTTTTGGATCGGTTGATAAAGATCCATTTCTTTAAGTTTCTTCATGGTAAAAACCTTTCTGGGAAAGAATTCTTTAGAGTAAAGTATAGACTATTCAAGAGATTTTTGCAGTTTGGGAGAAAAAGAGACCCCAACTCATGGTGAGGGAGTTGGGGTGGAAGGCTTTTGGTTTCGTTTATCTGCCATTTGAGGAATATATCTACCAAAATCATCTTTTATCTGCCCTATTTACGATATATCTGCCATTCTGCAGAATCCGACACATTTTGCCATCCTTTCACATGATACAATCCCTACCCTCGAATTCTCTCAATTTCATCAGCCACAAACTGCACCGACGTCCCGACGATCACTTGAATGCTATTTTCCCCAACCACATGAAGACCCGGAACCCCTGTCGCTTTGATTCGCGCCTGATCCACTGCATCCATGTCCTTCACTTCCACTCTCAATCTTGTAATACAGTTATCAACGGATGTTACATTTTCATCTCCGCCGAGTCCTGCATAGATCTCCGATGCCATCACAGCAAACTTATCGCTTTGAGTATGCACAGATGCACTCTCCACAACTGCATCTTCATTATCCTCTTCACGCCCCGGAGTCATAAGATTGAACTTCGCGATCATGAAACGGAACAAGAAATAGTAGAGAAGGGCAAATACAACACCTTGTATGAGTAGCATGTAAGGAAGATTCGCTAGCGGGAGCCTTGAACTCAGGACAAAATCGACGAACCCTGCGCTGAAACCGAACCCGGCCGTCCATTGAAAGAAGGAAGCAATGGCCAGGGATAATCCTGTCAACACAGCATGTGCTACATAAAGGGCAGGTGCCACAAACATGAAGGCAAACTCCAGAGGCTCTGTCACTCCTGTGAAAAAGGAAGCAAAACCGGCTGCCAGCATAAGTGACGCTACCTGCTTCTTCTTACTTGGCTTTGCAGCATGATAGATGGCAAGTCCCGCTGCAGGAAGACCAAACATCATAACCGGGAAGAACCCAGCCTGATACATACCCGTCACACCTTTTTCACCCTTACCCGACCAGAAGTTCCCGATATCATTAATACCGGCAACGTCGAACCAGAACACGGAATTCAAGGCATGATGTAATCCAGTAGGAATTAATAATCGATTAAAGAATCCATATAAACCAGCACCCGTGAAGCTTAATCCACTGATTTCTTTCCCGAATGATACCAGAGCAGTATAGATGACCGGCCAAATGAACAGCATCACGCCTGATACTACCAGCATGGCAACCGCCGACATGATCGGAACCAATCGTTTCCCGCTAAAAAAGGCAAGTGCATCCGGAAGCTTCACGTGACTGAATCGATTGTACATACTCGCGGCCACTATCCCTGACAGTATCCCGACAAACTGATTCCCGATTTTCTCAAATGCCGGATTGACCGCCGCGGCATCGACTCCTTGAAGCAGAGCCACTGAATCCGTTGAAAGGAGTGTCGTAATCACGAGATAAGCGACCAACCCGCTCAGTGCTGCAGAACCATCCTTCGTTTTGGCCATACCCAGTGCTACACCGACTGCAAACAGAATCGACATATTATCAATGATCGAAGCGCCCGCCTTAATTAAGAAAGCGGCAATCGGACTATCCGCGCCCCAGCCAGTAGGATCGATCCAATACCCAATCCCCATCAGAATCGCAGCAGCCGGCAAAACGGCAACCGGAAGCATCAACGAACGACCAATGCGCTGAAGATATTTCATCATTTTGTTTTCCCCCTATCAGTCTATTTTTCACTTCAAGATGCTTTGTCCAGAAAATAGGACAAAACCTCTCCCATAAAAAATATTCCGGTTCCTACCTGTTTAGAAGTGAATATGGAGGAATATTCAGCTCCAAACAACCATCCCCACCGTAATTCACTACATACAATCAAAAAAACAAAGAAAAACCCCCGTCAGGCATCCAAAGCCCGACGGAGGTCCGTCCCTCTATTAAGGTAATTCAGTTCCACCCATGAGGTAGCGGTCGCATTCGCGTGCTGCTTCACGGCCTTCGTTGATGGCCCAGACGATGAGGCTTTGGCCTCGGCGCATGTCTCCTGCTGCGAAGACTCCATCGACGTTGGTCAGGTATTTGCCGTACTCTGCTTTAACGGTGGAATTGCTGTTTGTTTCGACTTCAAGTTCCTTGATCAGGTCTTGTTCCGGCCCACTGAATCCGATTGCCAGAAGAACAAGATCTGCCGGCCATACTTTTTCCGTTCCAGGAATTTCATCGCGGATTTTGTTTCCATCTTCGTCATAACGAAGCTTTACATTAATCGTATGAACTTCTTTGATATGACCATGTTCGTCACCGACAAACTTCTTGGTCATGACAGCGTACGCACGTGGATCTTCTCCAAGCACTTCAGCTGCTTCTTTTTGACCGTACTCCACCCGGTGAATGACCGGGTATTGAGGCCATGGATTGCCGACTTCATCCCGCATGGCACCCTTTTTATCGTAGATATCAAACTGAGTGAGGCTTTTACAGTTATGTCTTACAGAAGTGGCTAAACAGTCTGTACCTGTATCTCCACCACCGATGACGATGACCTTTTTCCCTTCAGCAGAAATATAATTTCCGTCTTCCAGGTTGGAATCCAATAGACTTTTTGTATTGGAATGAAGGAAATCCATTGCGTAGTGAACGCCTTTCAGATTTCGTCCATCTACTTGGATGTCACGATGAACGGCCGCTCCTCCGCACAAGATGACTGCATCAAAGTTTTCACGCAGGTTTTCGACTGTGTAGTCTTTTCCGACCTCGGTATTCGTAACGAATTCAATGCCCTCTCCCGCTAAAATATCAACGCGGCGCTTAACGACTGAATAAGGCAGTTTCATTTCTGGAATGCCATATGTTAATAGTCCGCCTACACGATCATTTTTTTCAAAAACAGTCACAAGGTGCCCAGCTTTATTCAATTGAGCAGCAGAGGCTAATCCTGCAGGACCTGAACCTACGACCGCCACTCGTTTACCGGTACGGTGTTCGGGTGGTTCCGGAATGACCCAGCCTTCTTCAAACCCTTTTTCAATAATCGAGCGTTCCACGGTTCTGATCGCTACAGGCGGCTCATTGATTCCGAGTACACATGCTCCTTCACATGGTGCCGGACAAGCAAAACCGGTAAATTCCGGGAAGTTGTTCATCTGATGCTCGCGCTTAAGGGCTTCTTTCCATTGACCCTGATACACCAGGTCGTTCCATTCCGGTATTAAGTGATACACGGGGCAACCCGTTGTTGCTCCGTTGATTTCCATCCCGGACTGACAAGTGGGAACGCCGCAGTCCATACAGCGTGCCCCTTGTTTTTTGACTTCTTCTTCCGAAAGAGGAGAGGTGTAATCGTTCCAATCCTTCGTTCTTTCAGCCGGATGGCGTTCATCTAAAGTATGTCTTTTATATTCCATGAACCCAGTTGGTTTTCCCATAATATCCCCCTCCCTCTTTATTTCGCTGGTTCTAACACTTTTTTCTCTTCTTTTGTACCTTCTTCAAATGCTGCCATTTCAGCATCGAATTTCTCTAATCCACTATTCTCAAGCTCACTGATCCGTTCTCTCATCTTGAGGTACGATTTCGGAATCACGCGTACAAATTTTGACACGTAGGAATCCCAGTTCGCTAATATTTTCTTCCCATTGTTGCTGGATGTATAATGAACGTATTTCTCGATCATGTCGTATACATCTTTCATTTCTTCCGGGTCAAATAATGGTTGAACGAGGACAAGCTCCTGGTTACATCTCGATCTGAAGTTTTCATCCTCATCCAGTACATAAGCGACTCCACCTGACATACCTGCGGCAAAGTTTCGGCCTGTAAGTCCGAGTACAACCACTTTTCCACCTGTCATATATTCACATCCGTGATCCCCGACGCTTTCAACAACTACCTGCGCTCCACTGTTACGGACACAGAAGCGCTCGCCGGCCACTCCATAAATATATGCTTCTCCACCAGACGCCCCGTAGAAGGAAACGTTACCGATGATCGTATTTCGTTCTGGGATGAACGTAGCGGTTGGATCAGGATGAACGATGATTCTCCCGCCTGATAAACCTTTTCCTACGAAGTCATTGGAATCTCCCACAAGTCTCAGTGTCAGACCTTTTGGAATAAAGGCACCGAAGCTTTGTCCTGCTGATCCTTTAAACGTCAAGCGAATTGTATCTTCCGGTAGGCCCTCTGCCCCGTAACGTTTTGTAATTTCGCTTCCAAGCATCGTGCCGGTTACACGGTGAATGTTTCGAATCGCTGTCGTCCATTCAACCGGTTCTCCCGTTTCAATCGCTTGGCGGCAGCGAGGAATCAGCTCTTGATAATCGAGTGTCTTCTCAAGTTCGTGATCCTGTTTTCTTGTCGCATAGCGGCCCACCTTTTCAGGCACATCCGGCTGATGCAGAAGAGCAGAGAGGTCGATCCCTTTCCCTTTCCAATGATCAATGGCTTCGTTTGCTTCAAGGATATCCGTTCTGCCAATCATTTCATTGATCGTTCTGAAACCAAGTTGAGCCATAAGCTCTCTTGTTTCCTGGGCAACAAATCGCATGAAGTTCGCTACATGTTCAGGGTCACCTGTATATTTTTTACGTAATTCAGGGTCTTGTGTCGCAATACCGACTGGACATGTATTCAAATGACAAACACGCATCATCACACATCCAAGTACAACGAGCGGTGCAGTCGAGAACCCATACTCTTCTGCTCCTAGAAGCGATGCAACCACCACATCCCGGCCCGTCATCATTTTCCCATCAGTCTCGACGACAATCCGGTCACGAAGACGATTCAGTAACAGGGTCTGATGAGCTTCGGCAAGACCGATCTCCCACGGCAATCCTGTATGTTTCAGACTCGTTCTCGGTGCTGCACCCGTTCCTCCGTCATATCCACTGATTAACACAACATCCGCCCGGCCTTTTGCCACACCTGCAGCGATCGTCCCAACACCGACAGCTGATACCAGCTTCACGCTGATGCGGGCCTGCGGGTTTGCATTCTTCAGGTTATAAATCAGCTCGGCAAGGTCTTCAATCGAATAGATATCATGATGAGGCGGTGGTGAAATCAATTCCACTCCAGGAGTAGATCCCCGCACTTCAGCAACCCAGGGATAAACTTTTTTGCCAGGGAGATGTCCACCTTCACCAGGTTTCGCTCCTTGTGCAACTTTGATTTGAATTTCGTCCGCATTTACCAGGTAATGGCTTGTTACACCGAAGCGTCCTGACGCTACTTGTTTGATCGAGCTGCGTCTTGAATCCCCATTTTCATCCGGGGTGAAGCGGCTTGGATGTTCCCCACCTTCACCTGAGTTGCTCCGTCCGCCAATTTTATTCATGGCAATCGCTAATGCTTCATGGGCTTCCTGACTGATGGATCCGAATGACATGGCACCGGTCTTGAATCGGCGACAGATTTCTTCCACTGATTCAACCTCTTCAATCGGGATAGGCTTCGTTTCTTTAAACGAAAGAAGTCCACGAAGAGATTGCAGATTCTGCTTTTCGTCTGTAAGCATGTTGGAATATTTTTTGAATAACTCATAATTATCCGTACGGCATGCATGTTGAAGAGTGTGAATCGTACTTGGATTGTACGCATGATCTTCTCCATTTTTCCGGTATTGGAATTCATCTCCGGAATCCAATGTTTGTTGATTGTCTTTTCGCTCATTGAACGCTTTTCGGTGCCTTAAAAGCACTTCTTTTTCGATGATATCCATCCCTATCCCGCCGAGTCTCGACGCTGTACGGGTGAAATACTTGTCAATCACATCTTTATGAATGCCTACCGCTTCAAAAATCTGTGCTCCACGGTAGCTTTGAATCGTAGAGATCCCCATTTTAGATAAAACTTTGATGACACCGTCTGTCCCTGATTTCACAAAGCTTTGCACCGCTTGTTCGTAAGTGGTATCTTGCAGCTCGCCCTTATCGATCAGATTACGCAGTGTTTCATAGGCTAAATACGGATTGATTGCTTCTGCACCATAGCCAAGCAGGGTTGCGAAATGATGAACCTCTCTTGGTTCCCCTGATTCTAAAAGGATGCTGACAGTCGTACGCGTTCCTTGGCGAATTAAGTGATGATGCAGCCCTGAAACGGCAAGGAGTGCTGGAATGGCTGCCTTATCCTTCACAACTCCACGGTCAGATAAAATAAGGAGTGTCGCACCGTCTTCAACGGCCTGGTCAGCTTTTTCATACAGAGCATCCAGCGTGCTTTCAAGCTGATCTTCTTCATCGGTTACATCAAATAAAATGGATAAAGTAACGGCTTTAAAGCCCTTTTCGTTTTGATGACGAAGCTTTTCAAGCTCTTCTCCGGTTATAATCGGTGAATTTAAATGGATATGCCTGCAGCTTTCAGGACCCGGGTCAACCAGGTTTCCTTCTGCTCCAATCGTTGTACCTACAGATGTAATGATCTGTTCTCGGATCGCATCGATCGGTGGGTTTGTTACTTGGGCAAAAAGCTGTTTGAAGTAGTTATAAAGAAGCTGTGGCTTTTTCGATAATACTGCAAGAGGCGAATCATATCCCATGGAACCAACCGGATCTTTGCCGTCCGTCACCATCGGCTTAATGATTTTGTTCAACTCCTCATTTGTGTAGCCAAAAGCCTGTTGCTGTAAACGCACTTCTTCTGAATCCAGTTGAACTGGTTCATGCGTCGTTTCAGGCAGATCTTCAAGTTCAAATTTATTATTATCCAGCCAATGTCTGTACGGATGCTCGGAAGCAACTCGCAGCTTGATCTCTTCATCAGGAATGATTCTCCCTTTTTCAAGATCAACAAGCAGCATTTTCCCTGGCTGTAATCGATCTTTGTAAACAATATCATCAGCAAAAATATCCAGGGCCCCTACTTCAGAACCAAGAACAATCATGCCGCCCTTTGTCACATAGTAACGTGCCGGGCGTAGTCCATTTCGGTCCAGACAGGCTCCAATCTGCTTTCCATCCGTAAACACAAGGGCTGCCGGTCCATCCCACGGCTCCATCAAACAGCTATGATATTCGTAGAAGTCCTTTTTCTTCGGATGGATCGTGTCATCGTTTTCCCAAGGCTCAGGTACCATCATCATGGCCGTGTGGGCAAGGGATCTTCCAGATAAATGAAGGAATTCAAAGCAGTTATCAAACATAGAGGAATCACTGCCTGTCTCATCAATAACAGGAAGGATTTTTTCCAGATCTTCTTCTTTAAATGCACTTGATTGGCACAGCTTCTCACGTGCGCGCATCCAGTTCACATTACCTCTTAATGTATTGAATTCTCCATTATGAATCGTATATCGGTTTGGATGAGATCGCTGCCAGCTTGGGAAAGTGTTTGTACTAAATCGGGAATGTACAAGGGCTAAAGCTGATCGGAACTCAGGGTGGTTGAGGTCAATATAAAAAGAATCGAGCTGTTCCGGGATGAGCATCCCCTTGTAAACGATGGTCGTGGACGACAAGCTACAAAGATAGACATCTTCTTGTCCCTCAACAGTTGCCACTTCTTTTTCAATTCGTTTACGGATCACATATAACTTGCGTTCGAAATCCATCCGGGACTGTATATCCTCGGATACGCCGATGAATACCTGGCGGATGAACGGCTTCGACTTGGAAGCCACTTTTCCGACAAAGGAATCATTGAGGGGAACAGGTCTCCAGCCAAGTGTCTTCTGACCTTCTTCTTCAATGATGCGTTCGAAGATTTCTTTGCTCTTCATGCGCTTCTCATAATTTTCAGGAAGGAACACCATTCCGATTCCATATTCACCTTTTCTCGGAAGGATGATGTCTTCTTTCTCACATTGCTTTTTGAAGAAATGATGAGGGATTTGGGTGAGGATACCTGCACCGTCACCAGTACTTGTATCTGCTGATTGTCCTCCGCGGTGCTCTAAGTTACATAGAATATTAATGGCATTTTGAACGATGTTATGACTCTTCGTCCCATCAATATTTGCGATCATTCCAATTCCACATGCTTCATGTTCTTGCGCAGGATCATACATGCCTTGCGCTACAGGAAGATTCGTTTTCATCCAATGTCCTCCTCTACTAAACTTGTATATTGTTTGAATAATTAACCGGTTAATTAAATTTTCTTAATTTTCGTTAGTATATCATGAAATTTAGAAAAAACGAAAAATTAAGTTAATGGAAAAATTGTGGTTTTTCCAAATATATATGTAATATACTGATTGAACGTTGATATATAAATGTTTATTTTCACTCAATATTCAGAATCTTTTAAAGCTTGATGCAATCGTAAAGAAATCGCTTACAAAAAACCACTCACTGGAACATTTTTCAACAAATTCCAACATGAATTTTCATGCAAAATTTTAATTAAAAAATTTTTTTCATACCCTGAAATTCAGGTGCTGAAACCCTTCTTCTTTTCCCTCCGATATTAAAATTCAAACCAAGTGAAGAGGGACGGACCTCCGAAATCTCGGAGGTCCGTCCCTCTCAAATCAGTTCATTTATCTGTTTCATATGGTGTTCATCATGTTTGGCTAAGTTATTAAAATAGTCATGGATTGTTATTTTGCTTTTGCCGATGGTTATCTCCCTGTGCCATTCCTGGTCGTCCACTGTCAGGATTGCTTTATGCAGTTTTTGTCTTGTAAGAATGAATGCTTCAATTGTTTCGTGTTTGGAACGCTTTCTGCTTTCCTTTGCAGCCTGATGATTCAATTCATCCGGGTCAGGCCCAGGAGGCATTTCTTTCCCTATTTTAAAATAAGGAATGCGGCTTTCCAGGACAAATCGGTCCCACGGTATGAAGTGTCCGATGATCTCTGCTACACTCCACTTCCCTTCATCAATCGGCCTTCTCCATTGTTCCTCAGATATGGACTCAAGTGAAGTCACCCATTCCAATACATTTTTATGATGCATCAAGATTTTTTCTTTTTGATTATCCATTCGCTACATCCCCTTCTAAATAACACTAACGATTCTACATTCGATTAGAGAAGAGATAGTTCCTGCTTGTGAACGTTGAGAGGGACGGACCTCCACGATTCGTGGAGGTCCGTCCCTCTTCTGTGCTATTTATTCGCTTCTTTCAATGCTTCGCTTTCAACAAGGTCCATGAAATCGGTGACGACTTTGTTGTTGTTTTTTTCTCCCCCCAGTTTTAATAAGACTTTCCCCAGGAAGTTCACTCCTCTGTTTTCGCCTTTATAGATGAATCTGGTTTCTCCGTCGTCTATTTTGTGAAGGGTGAATTCCGCTTCGATTTCAAAGGCTTTGGCAAGTGTAAAACCAATTTTATTGTGTTTTTTCTCGGGTGTGTTCTCGTACTCGAGGTCTTCTACAATATACGTCTCGATTCTTTTCCCCTCTTTGTATTTCTGTTGGTAGGTGGAGCCTACCACGCCTTCCTTTTGCTCCAGTACCTTGTTTTCAACGACGTTAGGCATAATTCGTTGAATGTTCTCAATCTCAAACAAATGCCAAATCGTTTCAATATTGACTGGAATCTTCCGTTCTTCACACCATTTAATCATTCGTATCCTCTCCTATTCCCATCTCAAAGAAATCATCCATTTCCTCGATCACTGTTTGTATGCGCTCTATCTCAGCTTCCAAATCCCGTTTCTTGGCCCGGATCAATTGTTCCAGATTCTCAAAGGATTCGTCATTTACGACGGTTAACATTTCTTGAATGGAAAAGTTAAACCTCCTTAAGTAGACCAATAATCGTCCCACTAGATATGATCCATTATCATAATAGCGATAGTTGTTTGCAGGATCGATATACACAGGTTCCAGCAACTTTATCTCTGCGTAGTAACGCAGGGTTTCCTTACTTAGTCCTGTCATCTTGGAAAACTCGCTCACCTTGTACATTCTTTCCACCTCACACCTAAATCATAAACCATGTGGTGCACCACACGGTCAATCCCATTCTTTAAAATGATTTCTCGACCCTATCTTAGTAAAGTGAGGTTTTCATGAATCGATGCACTGCCTTTTACAATCTCCTCTTCACTTCTAACTCCTATTTTACCACCACTTCACCCCGATTGTTCGCAACATTCTGTATTCAATCTTTCCCTTTCTTTTCTTTTTAGAACTATTTATCTAGTCAAATCATCCCGATTACCGATAGAATATTCAGTTTTTTCACCTCATTGGTACTATATACCATAGGAACGCAACACCTTATAATGAAAATAGAAATAATATTTCATGTTTTTATCTTATTTCGTGAAGTATTATTTCAATAAAATGAAAACGGTTTCTTTTATAGGGAATCAGTTAATGAAAGCGGGGGATTTGTTGATGAAAGCAGTAAAGTACATGATCATGGCCGCCTTGTTGTTCTCGCTTGCCCTTCCTTTTTCTACAGGAAAAGCAAAAGCTTCGGAAACTCATGCGCCTAAACATGAAATGCGTGCAGCATGGATTGCCACGGTTCAAAACATTGATGTGAAAGCTGGAATGGACAAGCAGGAGTATACGGATTGGGTGGCAGAAACCCTTGACGAGCTAAAAGAGTTGAAGTTTAATACCGTCATCTATCAGGTGAAACCTACTGTAGATGCCTTCTATCCTTCTGAACTGGCTCCTTGGTCCCAGTACATTACAGGTGACAAACAAGGAACCGATCCGGGATATGATCCACTTCAGGTCATGATCGATGAATCTCATAAGCGCGGAATCGAGGTTCATGCATGGGTGAATCCGTACCGAATCACGATGGCAAACCAAACGATCGAGTCACTTGCAGATGACAATGTAGCTAAGCTGCATCCAGAATGGGTAGTGAAATATGGCAAGCAATATTATTTGGACCCGGGTATACCTGAAGTCCAAGAATACCTGATTGATACGGTTGAAGAATTAGTGAGCAATTACGACATTGAAGCCGTTCACATGGACGACTATTTCTATCCTTACCGAATTGCAGGAGAAAGCTTCCCAGATCAAGATACATACGAGAAATATGGAAGTTCGTATGACGATATTGAAGACTGGAGACGAAATAACGTAGATGTTCTTGTAGCTGACATCAATTCAGCCATCAAAGACATTAAAGAATGGGTCCAGTTCGGTATTTCCCCATTTGGTGTATGGAGAAATATTGCTGATGATCCTACAGGAAGCGACACACAGGCAGGACAAACGAATTATGACGACTTATATGCAGACACCCGTCAATGGATCAAGGATGGAAGCATCGATTATATTACCCCTCAAATCTATTGGTCTAGAAATCTGGCTGTTGCTAACTACTCCGTTCTATTAGATTGGTGGAGTCAGGAAGTGAATGAGTATGCGTACAATCATCCTGTTAATCTTTATATCGGGATGGCTGACTATAAAGTAGGAGACAATTTTGACCAGGAATGGTTCAATCCTTACGAGCTGCCTGAGCAAATCATGGACAACCGTGATAACGGAACGGCCCTTGGACAAATGCATTTTTCCCTTAGACAAATATTTGAAAACCCACTTGGTTACGCAGATATTTTACGTAACGAGGTTTACACAGAACCTGCTTTAACCCCTGCCACTCCTTGGAACAATGCTAAGCTTCCAAAGAAACCGAACACGGTGAAAGCAGACAAACATGAAGATCATGTAACTTTAACCATCGATGATAATCATCACTCCGATGCCAGAAAATATGTCATCTATCGCTTTGATGGCGTGAAAGAAGGAGATTACGAGAATCCAGCTAACATTGTGGATGTCGTGTATTCTCAAGAAGGGCTTACAACGTATGAAGATACTTCAACCGAAGAAGGTGGGATGTACACATATGGTGTTACGTCTGTTTCTCCGACAGGGGTAGAAAGTAAGGATGCAAAAACAGTACGAGTACGTTAATATGAAAGAGCGTTTCCCCGTTATGGAGAAACGCTCTTTCTACTTCAACCGCATTTCTTTTACTTTTTGCCTGATATGATCCGGCCACCATGCCCCGCATTCTTCCGATACCACACAGGCCGCACATTTTTCCAAGTCGTACACCATCATACCCTGAATGGGAGGAGAATAGAGATGGAGGGTCACCAGGTTTTCCCCACTCCCCTTCTTCATTTTGTGAACACCCTTTTTCGGTGCAAAAAAGAAAGAACCTTCCCTATATTCGCGATCAAATATCTCCTGTGGAAGCTGGTTCTCTTTTACTTCAAAGATTGTATTGACTGAAGTCCCGCTCAGAACTTGGATCCATCCCTTTGAGTCCCCATGATCATGGGGAGCACATTCCATGTCGGACCAATTCATTACAAGGAGCTCTGCTACTTCATTTTGATAAAGGAGCTTTCGATAATATGGCTTACCATCCGGAGACTGTAAGTATGGCTGTATATCATCGAGACTCATTTGAAGAGATTGCAAGACTTCTTTAAGTTCTTTGGTGGAAGGGGTAGTCAATTCATCCAATCTATCCTTAATCCGTTCCCTTAAGATCACCGCGATACCTCCCTGTGTTATCGTTTCCTCCATAGAAACCGATGGAAAACAGAAATCAACTGGCCATTTACAATCACAACCCCTATTATAATTATGACTCCACCCAGTATCGTTATGAAGAAAATATTCTCGTGCAGAAGAAAGATTGCCGCAATGAGTGTGGTTACTGGCTCTAAATAGAGAAACATCGACACCTTTGATGCATCCAATACCTCAAGTGCTTTTCCCCAGTACCAGTACGCAATACCTGATACAAATACACCGAGGAACATCAAGTGGGCCCATTCCACATTTGATAAAAGAGAAATGCCTTCCCAGCCCCGGTTTCGGATGAGAAACGGGATGGTTAAGCTGAAACCCAGTAGACTCATATAAAAGGTGATGACGAGGGATGGCAGCTCAATACGGAGTTTTTTCAGCAACACAGAGTAGATGGCCCAGTTTAATGTACTGAGGATCATCAGGATATAACCGATGTTAACGGCAAATCCGATAGATTGCCCGCTCCTCGCTGTCGTCACCATCAACACACCAGTAATTGCTATAATCATGCCTAGCGCTTTTGGAACCGTCATTTTTTCATGTAAGAAAATCATGGAGAGGATTACGGTGAAAACGGGAGAAAATGAAATCATCCAGCCTGCGGATGATGCATCAATTGTAAGGAGGGCCGTCGCCTGGATCACTTGATGAACGAAGACGCCAAGTAACCCCAACACTATCAGGTGCGGGATATATCTGATCGGAATGGTGAGTCGATAACTTTTTAAAAGTAAGAGCATGAGCAGAAACAGAGCTCCGATCGCAAACCGAAGAACGAGCAGCGTATACGGATCAAGGGTGTCCAACACTGCCTTTGTTGATACAAATGATATGCCCCAGAAGCTGATTGATATCGTGGCATATAAAGAGGCGGCAACCTTTGTTTTAACTGGAATCATAGGCGGGATATCCTTTCAGAAAAAGGTCTTTGTATCAAAGTATGCTCGTCCGAGGGAAAGATGTGGGGATTGTGGTGGAATTTAGTGTGGGGATGGGATGAGTTTAGGCGGATTTGAAAATAAGTTTGGGAAATTGAAAATAAACTGGAATCCGGCCCCGCTCAGGCATCGCTTATCTATCGAATGTCGATAATATAATGGGCAAAGTCGATAATATATCCAGCAAATCGATAATAAACATGCCAAACTCGATAATATATCCGAAAAGTCGATAATAAACAGCTCAAAGTCGATAATATCTCAACCAAAACCACTTCCAACCTCCATTCTCCTCGCCAATCCACGCAAAAAGTGCCCCAAATCAATATTTGAGACACTTCCCAACCTTAACTATGTGTAAATCGCTCACGAAACTGCGGTAAATACTCTTTATGTACCTCAAGCATTTCATCCAGCAGTAGCTTCGCCTTCACATCACTCGTCACCAACGGATTGATCGTCATAGCAAGCATCGCTTTCTCATAGGACCCTGTAACCGATGCTTCCGCAGCAACCCGTTCAAAGGATTTAATTTGATGAACAAGTCCACTCACAGCCACCGGCAGCTCACCGACGGCAATCGGCTTAGGACCAGACTTTGTAACGACGCAGTTCACTTCCACAGCAGATCCACGTGGTAGATCACTGATCGCTCCCTCATTGCGGACATTCAGGGTTTGAATATCACAGCGATCATTATAAATGGATGAGATGAGATTACAAGCCGCATCGCTGTAATAAGCCCCTCCCCTTTGTTCAAGCTGTGGAGGCTTGATATCAAGGTTTTCATCCTTGTAAAGTTCAAAAAGCTCATTTTCTAATTGCTGAACCACTTCTGCCCTGGTGGTCCCCGTCTTGAATTCTTCTAGCTGCTTTTCTAAAATATCACTTGTTTTATAAAAATAACGGTGATAAGGACATGGGATGATCCCGAGACTCTTAATGAACTCCGGATCCCATGGAAGCGGCGCAATATTCCTCATGCTGACCTGCTTGTCAGGGTTACTCATGATTTCCAGAACGTCCTCTAAAACTGACTCACCATCCACCAAAACGTCCAATCCGTACACCATATGATTCAATCCTGCGAAATCGATATGGAGTCGTTCTACCTCCACATCTAGAAGCTTGGCCAATGTCATTCTCGTATTAATGGGAAGATTACATACACCTATGACCTTAGGATGTGACCCGTAACGCAATAAAGCCTCTGTCACCATACCGGCAGGATTCGTAAAATTGATCAACCAGGCGTCCGGGCAAAGCTCCTGCATTTCATCAGCGATTTCAAGCAGAACAGGAATCGTCCTCATTCCCTTGAACAATCCCCCGGCTCCATTCGTTTCCTGACCGATCATCCCATACTTGATTGGAAGCCTCTCATCTTGAATTCTTGCCTTTAGTTGTCCGACTCTCATTTGAGTCGTGACAAAATCAGCATCTACTAACGCCTCTTTCCGGTCCAGTGTAAGGTGAATTCCCATGGGAACCCCCGCTTTTTCTACCATTCTTTTCGCCAAATTCCCGACGATGTCGAGCTTATCTTTTCCTGCCTCAATATCCACCAGCCACAGCTCACTCACTGGAAGCTCATCATAACGCTTGATCAATCCTTCAACAAACTCGGGAGTATAGCTTGAGCCTCCGCCGATAGTAACGATCTTGATTCCGTTTTTCATTGTGAATGCCTCCCCGAGATTACTTGGCAACAAAGGCCAGAATAAAGCTTATTAAGAAACTGACAACCACTGCCAATAAAACTCGCTTCTTTTTAACTGAAGCATCTTCAACGGGCCCTTCCAATTTTAAAAGAACAAATGAGAGTCCGACCGAAGCAGATATCCCCGTTGCAAAAAATACGCTCCAATCCTTTGTGAGACCTGCACTCATCAAAGGTTTGGAAAGAAGTAAAAGTCCAATGGATACGGAGATTAGAAGAACAAACACACTTCTAAAACCGATTCGCTTCGGGACAACCTTTTCTGTCATTTGAATCACTCCTAATGCTAATGAAGAAGTGGGAATCCTAGGACCCCCACTTCTGCTTATTGATATGATCGTATTCTGCTAGAGGCAAAGAACGCCTTTCCGGTGGACTTGCCTTATGCTTGTCGCCTCTGAGGAAAGCCCCTCCGCTTTTCTATGCCGCTTGTTGATCGCTTTCTTCCATCTTCATCATCTTCTTGTCATACATCTTGAAGAATGGGAAATAGATAGCGAACGAGATTGCGATATTGATAAGAACCATGACGATGGCTCTCCAGTCACCACCGGTTGCCAGGTAAGCTCCGATTGGTGCCGGCAGTGTCCAAGGTGGCATGATATAGGTTGGTGACACCAGTCCTACAGTTGTTGCAATGTATGAAAGAGTTCCCGTAATCAGCGGGATCGTTACGAATGGGATGATCAGAATCGGATTCAATACAATAGGAGCACCAAAGATGATTGGCTCATTGATATTGAAGATACCCGGTACAATACTTGTTCTTCCTAACGCTTTCAGGTATTTTGAGCGGGAGAAGAAGACCATCGCCAGAACCAACCCAAGAGTTGCTCCTGATCCACCGATCCAGATGAACCATTGGTAGAATGTTTCTGGTGCGATGTGTGGAATCGCTTCTCCGTTTGCAACGGCATCTGCGTTGTTTACAAGGAACACTTCCCATAGTGGACGGGCAACCGTTCCTACTACAGACACCCCATGGATACCGAATGACCAGAAGAATGTAATTAAGAATACTGGGATCAATACGCCGAATATACTGTCACCAGCTGTGACTAGTGGGGCAACCGCTACACCGATTAGATGATGTAAGTCTACTCCGGCTACTACGGTAACCGCAGATACCAATAGAATAACAATCGCTACAGGAATAAGTGCTTCAAAGCTTCGTGATACAGATGCCGGAACTTGCTCAGGCATTTTGATCGTAATATTTTTCGTCTTACAGAAACGTAAAATTTCAACTGCCAGAATCGAGACGACCATGGCAACGAATAATCCATGACCACCGAGGTTGGTCATTGGCAGGACCCAGCCTTCTCCGTCCATTACTTTAGGTGTAATCGTTAGTAGAAGTGCTGCTACTGAAATTTGTGCACCGGATAATGGATCCAGGTTATAGCTTTTCGAGAGGTTGTATCCTATCCCGAAGGCTATATAGAGTGACATGATAAACATGGTCAGTCGATACGGAATCAGGATTTCGACGATGTTGTCAGCGGCCCACTGTTTGATGTCTCCGAATATTCCGCCATCAGGAAGCGGTGGAAAAGCCAAGATCAGGAAAAATGAACCGACGATAATAAATGGCAGTGCTGAAATAACCCCATCCCGGATTGCTTGCAAATGCCTTTGTTCAGAGAGCCGGGCCATTGGACCTGACAAGTTGTTCTCTAGAAAATTCACAAACTTTTGCATGTTTGTACCCCCTTGTTTCCTATTAAATTAGTTGGTTAATTCTTTTACTGTTTTCAGTAAAGTTGGACCGCCAAGTGGCGTGTACGCTTGTGGAGGAATCGGACCACAAGGCACATTCGCTTCATCAGCGGCTTTCTTCACTTGGTCAAAACGGTGACGGATCTGAGGTGCTACCATACAAACATCCCATCCCTTGGATATTTCCTCAGATACTTCACCGGTCCCGATTGCATGGACTTCCATCTCGATCCCTGCTTTGTCCCCTTCTTTTTTCAGTGCATTCACGACAATTGCGCTGGACATTCCACCTGAACATACGAATAATACTCTCATTTCTACTCTTCCTCCTCTTTCATCCTTTGAACTACTTCATGTGTATGAATAATTTGCTCGTAAACGCCATGTCCTTTTTTCATGCATAAAGCGACGAATAAAGCATCAATCACAACGAGTTGAGCAATTCTTGCCGTCATGGTCCCGATTCTGATATTGTGTTCTTCCTCGGAAATCGTCAGGACGATATCAGCGAGCTTTCTTGCCGGGGATTTCCCATGCTGTGTCAATAGAACGATAATGGCCCCTTTTTCCTGAGCGACGTTCATGAGCTTCAGTATTTCCTTTGTCTGACCCGAGGTTGAGACGACGAAGAGAACGTCTCTCTCGGTTAAGTTTGCGGCCATCATCATTTGCACGTGGATATCACTCGCTTGAAAGGCCAGATAGTTGAGCCGTAACAGCTTTTGCGTAAAGTCCTCCGCTACTACAGCTGAACCGCCTACTCCATACAGGTATACCCGTTCAGCTTTATGGAACGCGTTCACAGCCCGATCCAGTTCATCTATGGAAAAAAGCTTTTCCGTGTTCTTGATCGCTTGATAGGTGTTCACCAGAACTTTATTGAATACGGTCTCAAGATTGTCTTCAAAGTGCAGGAGTGTATTGATGTCATGACTCTTTGTTTCTTCACTATTCGTGCTTTTGGCCAGTTCGATTTTTAAACCGCTGAAACTATTGATCCCGATTCGTTTGCAGAACCGGATGATGGCTGCTTCACTGCTGCCGCATGATTGTGAAAGTTGCTTTGTCGTCATTTCCATCACTTTCTCAGGAAACTCCAACACATATTGAGCAACCGCAATTTCAGACGGGGTGTAGTTCTCCATCTGACTTTTGATGTGTTTTAATACTTGAAATTCCGTCATAGTCACCTCCAAAAAATGATTGTCTTGAAAAGGCTTTCAGTTTAATATGATTATATGCGATAATGAAATTAAATTTCAATATTATTTTAAAATATTTAAACTTTTATTTTACTATTCTAGTAGAAACCAGTTCTTAACAGGAATGAGGAGGAATACGCAATGGCAGAGGTACGCAACGTAGAAATGGAAATTTTTGAAATTATATCAAACGGCGGGAATGCAAAAAGCACCGCATATGAGGCACTGGCAAAGGCACACGAAGGTAAGTTTGATGAAGCTGTAGAGATGCTGAAAACAGCCCATGCTGAACTGAACAAAGCTCACAAAACGCAAACCAGTCTCATTCAGGCTGAAATCAATGGAGAAAATTTTGAAAAATCACTTCTGATGATTCATGCCCAGGACCACTTGATGACCTCTATCAGTGAAATCTCGTTGATCGAACAAATGATACCCTTGTTAAAAAGATTAGATAAACTTGAAAACAACTAATATTAAGGAGGCTTACCAATGAGTAAAAGACTGGGAGTTTCAATTTACCCCAACCATTCCACGACTGAAAAGGATAAAGAATATCTGGCTTTGGCTGCGTCTTACGGTTTTAAGCGTGTGTTTACCTGCTTATTATCAGTTGAAGGAGACAAAGATGGGATCATCTCGAACTTTAAAGAAACGATTAAGTTTGCCCGTGAAAAAAATATGGAAGTCATCGCAGACATCAGTCCCCGTATTTTCAAAGAACTGAACATCTCGTATGATGATTTATCCTTTTTTGCCGACCTGGGGGCTCACGGTATCCGCCTTGATCTCGGGTATACAGGGCATGAAGAATCGATGATGTCATACAACCCTTATGACCTGAAAATTGAACTTAATATGAGTAATGCTACGAAGTACATCGATAACATTATGACATATCAGCCTAATAAGGACCAATTACTCGGATGTCATAACTTCTATCCGCACCGCTACTCCGGATTATCCTATCCATTCTTTATTGAATGCAGTAAAAAGTTTAAAGACTTCGGGATGAGAACGGCTGCGTTTGTCTCTTCTTCCGATGCAACATTCGGTCCCTGGCCGGTCACGGAAGGATTGCCCACGTTAGAAATGCACAGGAACCTTCCGATCGATGTTCAGGCGAAGCATCTTTTTGCCACAGGGTTAATTGATGATGTCATTATCAGTAACGCTTATGCATCAGAACATGAAATGCAACTGCTTAGCGAACTGAACAGATCGAAGCTTACCTTTACAGTCGAAACCCATGAAACGACAACAGACTTAGAAAAGACGATTATTTTTGAAGAACCGCACTTCTATCGTGGTGACGTATCTGATTATATGATCCGCTCGACTCAAAGCCGCGTGAAATATCGTGGAAGAGAATTTGCCCCCCATAATACGGTAGACATTAAACGCGGCGATATTGTGATTGAAAACGACCTATATGCCCAGTATGCAGGAGAACTTCAGGTAGCGCTTCAAGATATGGACAATTCAGGCAAAACCAATGTGGTGGGACGGATCCGCGAAGAAGAAATCTTCTTATTGGATTACCTGAAGCCTTGGGGTAAATTTGCCTTTCAAACCAAGTAAAGTGGAGGTTTCTTTAGATGACTAGAGTAATAGGAATCGATGCAGGCGGGACGAAAATACAAGGACTCGTTCTTGATTTAGAGAAGAACATCCTGTTTCAAAGCTTATCCGGACACGGTAATCCCACTGTTTCCTTTGAAGAGGCATTAACCAATCTCTCATCCGTTATTCAACAATGCTTGGATCACACTTCTTCTGAAGAGGTGTCTCATATTGTGATCGGGATGGCAGGTGCCGAGTCCGGTAATCTGGCTCATCGAATCAAGACGGAGTTACAAAGGATGACTTCCCTGCCTATTATCCTTTTGAATGATGCCACCCTCGCCTATTTCAGTTTAATCGGGAATCAGAACGGTGTGATGACCATTGCGGGAACGGGCTCGATTTGTTATGGACGAAATGGGAAACAGGAAGGAACAACCGGCGGCTGGGGACATCTTCTTGGTGACGAAGGCAGTGCTTATCATATTGCAATTGAAGCCTGTAAACAGATTTCCATGGAGATGGATTCCGGTAAACCACTTTCCCCTCTCTCACGTGACATATTAAACGAAATCGGTGCTAGTGATGGGAAGGGTTTAAAAGGGTTTATCTATTCTTCTGCCAAAGGTGAAATTGCAAAGCTTGCGAAAGTCGTTCACAAGCAAGCTGAGGATGGTAATGACTCTGCCATTCTTTTACTTAAATTAGCCGGTGAACAGCTTGCCCGACAGACGATTTCCTTATTGGAGAAACTACAGATCGGTACGAAACCGGTTATCGCCTTAAAAGGAAGTGTCCTTGAACATAATGTGGTGGTGCAATCCGTTTTTAAAGAAAGAATTTCAGAGCGTTTTCCAAACGCATCCTATATCGTCGACTCAACCTCCCCTGCCACCGGGGCAGTCGATGTGACAAAAGCCATCAGGGAAGGAAGGTTGTCAAATGAGTAAACGTTTAGCTGTCGGGTTAATGTCCGGTACGTCTGTGGATGGGGTGGATGCTGCCCTTGTTTCAATTGAAGGCAGCGGCACGGATACAAAAGTGGAGCTCGCCCATTATTCAACGGCTCCCTTTCCTCCAAAGGTAAAGAAGAAAATCTTTGAAGTGATGAGTGTAACAGAATCGTCCACTCCCCTCCTTTCCAGCTTGCATTTTGAGCTTGGAGACGTTTATGCCGATGCAGTTTTGAAGGTATGTAGGGAGGCTGGCGTTTCAATAGAGGAGTTAGACTTTATCGGATCTCACGGGCAAACGGTTTATCACCAGCCCTTTCGTACGGAAGATTCGGTTCCTTCCACTTTGCAAATCGGTGAGCCGAGCGTGATTGCGTACCGTACAAACACTAGAGTCGTCTCCAATTTCCGATCCATGGATATGGCTGCCGGCGGTGAAGGGGCACCACTTGTACCTTATACTGAATTCCTTCTCTATCGGAAAAAAGACCAGGGAAGACTTCTTCAGAATATCGGCGGTATCGGGAATGTGACCGTACTTCCTAAAGATTGCGCTCTTCACGAAGTATTCGCGTTTGATACCGGTCCCGGAAATATGGTCATAGATGGATTATGCGAGCGACTATTCGGTCTATCTTTTGATGAGAATGGAGCGATTGCTGAGAAAGGAACGGTCCACACAGACATCGCACAGAAATGGATGGAATGGGAGAAGGATTTCTTCCTTAATGATCCTCCAAAGTCAACGGGTCGTGAGCTGTTTGGTGAAGTATTCGTGAATCGGATCCTTAAAGAGTTTGGTGATCTTCCGAAAGAAGACCTGATTGCGACTTCAACCTACTTTACAGCTCTGACGATTGAGGATGCCTATGAGAATTTCGTTCTTCCTGAACATTCGATAAATGAAGTGATCATCAGCGGCGGAGGAAGCTATAATGGGACGCTTCTCCGTATGATGAGAGAGCTTCTTCCAGAGTTGAAAATTCTTATTCAGGAAGATATCGGTTATTCTTCCGATGCGAAAGAAGCGATTGCCTTTGCCCTATTAGCAAACGAAACGCTGCATGGCAATCCAAGCAACGTACCAGGAGCAACAGGGGCAAGTAAGTCTGTCATATTAGGCACGATCACACCATGTCCCATAAAATGAAAGGCAGGTAACAGTACAAATGGACCTTCATAAGATCCTGACCGAAACAAGAAATCCTAATACATTGAACATAGATACAATTAGCACGGAGAAGATTTTAGAAAAAATAAACGGAGAAGATCAAACCGTTGCATACGCCGTGGAAAAAACCATCCCAGTTGTTTCACGTGTGGTCGATTCCATCGTTGCAGGTTTAGAAAATGGCGGTCGTCTTCTTTATGTAGGTGCAGGAACAAGCGGACGTCTGGGCATCCTTGACGCATCAGAGTGCCCGCCTACCTTTAGTACAGACCCCGGCCAGGTGATCGGGATCATCGCAGGTGGTGAAAGAGCCATCCAGTTTCCCTTAGAAGGCGCAGAGGATGATGAAGAAGGCGGCCGCAACGAAATCGCCAGCCATGATGTCGGTTCAAATGATGTCGTCGTTGGTATTGCCGCAAGCGGACGTACGCCTTATACAATCGGAGCCTTAAAGGAAGCAAAATCAAGAGGTGCTGTAACGGCGTCTGTTGTATGCTCACCTCAATCCCCGATGTGCGAAGTGGCCGATCACTCGATCGTCGCAGAAGTCGGTCCGGAAGTCGTCACAGGCTCGACGCGCATGAAAGCCGGAACAGCCCAAAAACTGATCCTGAATATGCTCACAACCGCATCCATGATTAAACTTGGTAAAGTATACAGCAATCTCATGGTCGACGTGATGCCTTCAAACGCAAAACTGAAAGTCAGAGCGCGCAACATCATCATGGAAGCAGCGGACGTCACCAAACAAGAAGCAACCGAAGCCCTTGAAACATACGGCAGCGTCAAACCTGCCATCCTATCGCTTCTGACGGGCCTTGAAGAAAAAGAAGTCTACAACCTTCTCACCCTTCACAAAGGCCACCTGCGCTCAGCCATCAAAGCCGCAATTAAATAACCTTTTAGGAGGGACGGACCTTGACCGATCGTCAGGTATCGTCTCTTTACTCTTTTTATACCAGATTTGAAAAACATGTTAAAAAAGGTGGAATTTAGAATGATCACTCCTGATATCAAAAAACGGTTCATCGAAATCGTTGGCGAAGAAAATTACAGGGATTCTCCCGCAGAAAAGCTTGTCTATTCCTATGACGCAACTCCTAATTACCAGTCCATGCCTGACGGGGTCATCGTTCCCCGCTCGACAGAGGAAGTATCAGAAGTCGTGAAAATCTGCAATGAGCATCACATTCCCATCGTCCCAAGGGGATCCGGAACGAACCTCTGCGCAGGCACCTGCCCTACTGAAGGCGGCCTTGTTCTCTTATTCACCCATATGAACAAGATTCTGAAGGTGGATGAAGAGAATCTAACAGTTACCGCCCAACCTGGTGTTGTGACCCTGGATCTCATTCATACTGTTGAAGCAAAGGGGCTTTTCTATCCTCCTGATCCGAGTTCCATGAAAATATCAACGATCGGTGGGAACATCAATGAGAACTCCGGTGGTTTGAGAGGGCTGAAATATGGCGTAACCCGAGATTATGTTCTGGCATTGGAAGCCGTCCTCCCCAATGGAGACATCATCCGTACCGGGGGGAAACTCGCGAAAGACGTAGCTGGCTATGATTTGACCCGTCTTTTTGTAGGATCTGAAGGAACACTATGCGTCATCACCGAAGCGACGTTAAAATTGGTTCCCATGCCTGAAACAAAGCAGACGATGCTCGCCCTATATCAGGATATTGAAGCAGCGGCCCAAAGTGTTTCCAGTATCATAGCCAATCGCATCATTCCGACTACTCTTGAATTTTTAGATCAGCCTACACTTGAGGTGGTCGAGGATTTCGCCAAAATCGGGTTGCCAACCGATGTAAAAGCGGTGCTCTTGATCGAACAGGATGGTCCTCCTGAAGTGGTTGCCCGTGATATGAAACGAATGGAAGAAGTGTGTTCACAGAACCACGCTCTATCAGTTCAATTAGCCAAAACAGAAATAGAAGCAGATGCCCTTCGTACCGCCCGCCGTTCTGCCCTATCGGCACTCGCCCGTCTCAAACCGACGACGATATTAGAGGACGCGACAGTTCCCCGATCGGAAATCGCCAAGATGGTGAAAGCAATCAATGATATCGCTGAACGCTATGAGTTGAAGATTTGTACCTTTGGACATGCCGGGGACGGAAATCTTCACCCGACGGTTGCGACTGACGCCAGGGACCATGATGAAATGGAGCGCGTCGAAGCGGCATTCGAAGAAATCTTTGCTCATGCCATCGAATTGGGCGGCACCATCACCGGAGAACATGGTGTCGGTATGATGAAAGCCCCTTATCTCGAATGGAAACTGGGACCTGAAGGCATTGGGGCCATGAAAATGATCAAACAATCATTCGATCCGAACAACATAATGAATCCGAATAAAGTATTCGCGAAAGAATCAAGAAAACGTGTGGTGATTTCAAGATGACAACCCTTCTAGAAAAACAAAAGATACAGCAGGAATTCAAAGACCGCATGGATGAAGATGAACTATTGAATTGTATGAGATGCGGCTTCTGTCTCCCTTCCTGCCCTACGTATATTGAGTCAGGATTTAAGGAATCCCACTCTCCCCGAGGTCGGATCGCATTAATGAAGGCGGTGGTGGATGGTGTCATCGAACCCGACGAAGAAGTCGAACGAACATTGGATTTATGTTTAGGGTGTAGAGCCTGTGAACCCGTTTGTCCATCCGGTGTGAATTACGGTCACCTTTTAGAAGAGGCACGCGATATCATCAATCAAAATAAAAAACACTCCCTTCCTGTACGGGTGCTTAGAAAAACCGTTTTTGAAGGATTATTCCCGCACCCTGACAGAATGAGAATGGTCACGAACCTTCTTGGAATCTACCAACGCTCAGGGTTGCAGAAAGCGGTCCATACGACGGGGGTTATGAAACTATTTCCGGAAAGCATGGCGACAATGGAACGCGTACTTCCTCAAGTTCCAAAGCTGAAAGACATGAAGGGGCGCCCAACGTCTCTTTCCTCGATTGGTGACGTTCGTAAAAAAGTCGCTTTCTTCTCTGGCTGTTTAATGGATACGATGTTTCTGGAAACAAATAATGCCACTACGAAACTATTGCAGCTGGCAGGCTGTGACATCGTGATTCCAAAGACGCAAACCTGTTGCGGAGCCTTGCATGGTCATAGCGGTGAAAAGGACTTGGCAAAGGATTTGGCAAAGCGAAACATTGAGGCATTTGAAGCGGATGGGGTCGATTACATCATCACCAATGCCGGGGGATGCGGAGCCTTTCTCGTCGATTATGATCACTTACTGAAAGATGATCCCGATTGGAAAGATCGTGCGGTTCAATTTAAAAATAAAATCAAAGACATTTCGTCCATTCTTGTAGAATTAGAGTTTCATAAAAAGAAATTGAACGTTCCCTCTCAACGAATCACGTATCAGGATTCGTGTCACTTGCGAAACGTGCAGCGTACATTTGTGGAACCAAGGCTCCTCCTTCAATCAGTGGAAGGTGCTGATTACGTTGAGATGAAGCAAGCCGATCACTGCTGTGGGTCAGCCGGAATCTACAATATCATTGAATCCGAAATGTCCATGAAGATCCTCGATCACAAAATGGACAACGTCGAACAAACCCAGGCAACCACCATCATCACATCAAACCCGGGCTGCCTCCTCCAAATGAAACTCGGCATCGAACGAGAAGGCCTATCCAACAAAATGCGTGCAATCCACATCATAGACTTTTTATTGGAAGCAATTCAGTGAGAGGGACGGACCTCTTCATTTACTCAAGTCCCGTTAAATCAACGTTTGGGTTTCGGGTGGGGTGATTGGAGGTCCGTCCCTCCTTTTTTTTTCACTTTTTCATTTTGAAAAATGAAAAGTAGACGAGGAAGGATAGGATGATACCATAGGCAGCTAATAGAGTGAGGGCATTAGTGGCGTTTGATGTAAGCCAGATAGATATGGCAGCGATGAGGACTAATGGTGCGCTCATCCAGATTGTTTTGTTCATTTTTGGACCTCCTTTTGATGCAAAGTGATGGATATTGATATATACGTTTGGGCGGGGGAATGGTTTCCTTTTTTGTAGTTGAGAGGTGGTTATTTTGGTGTGTACCTGGTACAATTCAGGGGTTTTGTACCAGGTACATTCGCGCTTTTTTGCACCCCTTACAAATCACATCATTTTGACTGTTGAATTCCATCAATAGTTCTCCTGTTAATTTCCAGCGTTTTTTCACCTTGTAATTACCACCATTTACACAAAAAAAGACGAACCCCATCCAAGGTCCGTCCCTAAACCCCAATTGCTTCCTTCGTTGTGATTTCTATAGCTTCTTCCATAATCCGTACCATTTTCTCAAGCTCTTCTTCGGTTGTGGCGAGTGGCGGCATGAAGACGATGGTGTCTCCGATCGGCCGGGTCAGCATACCAAGTTCACGCATCTTGATGGTGGTACGGTAGCCGACTCTGTCTTCCCATAGGAACGGCTTTTTACTGGCTTTATCCTGTACCAACTCAATGCCGCATATCATCCCAAGCTGTCTAACGCTGCTTACATGGGGATGATCCTTTAATGGAGCTAACAAGGATTCTATGATTCTCACTTTCTCTTGAACTTTCTCAATCAGATTTTCTCTTTCATAGATTTCCAGATTCGCCAATGCCGCAGCACAACCAAGCTGATTTCCTGTATAGGAATGACCGTGGAAGAAGGTTTTCAGAGATGTGTAATCATCATAGAAAGCTTCATAGATTTCTTCAGTGGTAAGGGTTGCGGCAATCGGGAGGTATCCACCTGTGATTCCTTTTGCCACTGTCATGATGTCAGGCTGGACTTGTTCGTGCTCGATAGCGAACATTTTTCCTGTGCGGCCGAAGCCTGTTGCCACTTCATCGACAATCAGAAGCACCTCATATTTTCTACAAAGCTTTTCCACCCCTTTAAAGTAGCCCTTTGGCATAATATTCATACCTCCAGCACCCTGTATCAACGACTCCACTGTCATCCCGGCAATCTCATGATGATGCTCTTTCAAAATCCCTTCCAGTTCCTCTAGTGCACGATCTCGAATCTCTTCTTCATCCTCTAAATCCGGATGATGTACTACATCAGGGAACGGAGCAACGAGTGATTCAAACATAAGAGATTTGTAGACTCTATGAAAAATGTCCACCTTCCCTACGCTGATCGCACCGACCGTATCACCGTGATACGCATTTTGAAGAGTGATAAACTTCTGCTTTTCCGGCTTCCCTTTATTTTGCCAATATTGATAGGCCATTTTAATGGCAATTTCAACTGAGGTTGCACCGCTGTCTGAGTAGAAGACTCTCGCTAAGCTCTCAGGGGAAAGTTCAACCAGCTTCTCGGCTAACATAATTGATGGAACATTGGTGGCACCGAGCAAAGTAGAATGTGCGATTTTATCAAGCTGATCCTTAATCGCTTGATTAATTTCCTCATTGCGATGGCCATGAACATTTAGCCAAAGAGAAGAATATCCATCTAGATATTGGTTGCCGTAGATGTCCCGCAGATAAACCCCTTCCCCGCTTTCAATCACTAACGGGTGCTCATCATAATCCTTCATCTGTGTAAACGGAAGCCACATATACTGACTGCTTTTTTCAATAAGCTGCTGTTGATTCACTCTGTACATCCTCCTCTGACTCTTCAAGTTTCCAATTCTTAAATAACTCATGTACATCGACTTTTTCAAAAGAATCCTGCGTTCTGTATGGCAGTACACCGATTACCTTGACACCGGTTAATTTTTCGATCATTCGTTTGTTGTCCCGCTCGATCTCCGGCATTTCATCTATGGATGTCTGATTCAGGATGATACCTGCGATTTCAATACTTCGTTGTTTCAAAGCCATCACAGACAAGACCGTATGATTAATGGTGCCAAGTCCAGCTCGCGTGACCAGAATGACAGGCAGTGTCACTCGTTCGATTAAATCAAGAATGGTTTCTTCTTCGTTTAACGGGACAATCAGTCCTCCCGCTCCTTCAATCAGTAAAAGTTCGTGAATGCCTTGTAATTTCTCCACTTTTTCTAAAATTGGCTTCAATTCAATCGAAACACCGTCTAATGCAGCTGCCAGATGAGGAGAGCTTGACGTTTTTAATACATATGTATTCGCATCTTTTCCAAAAGAACGATTAGTGACCTCTTCATAAAATTCAGTATCGGGAGCTACCAGTCTATCTTTTTTCAAAACAGCCCCACTTTGCACGGGCTTATAGGGGAATGCATCAACGCCCTTTTCCAAGAAGTACTTTGTTAACAATCCAGTGGTTATCGTTTTGCCGATATCCGTATCTGTGCCGGTAATGAAAAACCCTTTCATATTTCCCCTCCTTTTTATGTTAACCTTATTTACAAATAGGTTAACATTTAAGATAATATCAATCATACCACAGTTTTGAGGAGGAGAAAATGATAATGGGAAAAACTAGAGAAATGGTCTTATGTGGTCTTTTTGCTGCCTTAATGGCGGTAGGAGCCAATGTGTCTCCGTTTTTAATGATTGGAGGAGTTCCGGTCACCCTTCAGTTGATGTTTGCCATCATTGCCGGAGGAATGCTTGGAAGCCGGGTGGGAGCGAAGGCGATGACGGTTTATTTAGCTCTGGGATTGGTAGGGGCACCTGTGTTTGCACAATTTAAAGGAGGACCGTCAAGTTTACTCAGTCCTACCTTTGGATTTATTCTATCCTTTATCGCGGTTGCTTTCGCCGTGGGAATGGTTCTGGAAAAAAAGCGAACACTTGGAGGATATTTCACTGCAGGAATTCTGGCCTTATTGTTAAATTACATAATCGGAACGAATTTCATGTATCTTGCCCTAACACTTTGGGCGGAAGCACCTGGCGAATTCAGTTACACGGTTGCCTGGGGATGGATGGTTGCGTATCTGCCACTGGACGTAGTAGTCACGGCTGTTTCCATGGTGGTTCTTCAGCGATTATATAAGGTGGTACCGTCGAGGAATATGAGTCCTTCTTTTCATAAATAAAGGGATGGTGCAGCGAATTTGTATAGAACGGCAGCTGAGTGATTGGATTCAGCTGCCAATTCCCCATAAAACCAACTCCACTCCACAAAAAAACACCCGACACCCTAAAACAGGCATCAGATGTCTATCATCTTTATTTACTCGCTGTCTCATAAATCTTCAAATTCCCATAAATCAAACGCAACTCTCTTGCTTCAATCCCCTGTGCTTCAGCAGCCTTCAATAAATATCCGTATAAATGATCCGCTTCCACGGAGAGATTTTTTTCCATATCCCGCTGTAAGGATGACTTCATGCTATAACCCATTTGATTGATCTTATCGTATTGAGCTTCTTCTATCTTTTCAGCAAGTGGTGCTTTCAAGCTTCTCATAATCGCTGCGGCTTCATAAAGGACTCCTTTGATCATATCCGCACCCTCTGCTATTTCCCGAATCGGGCCAATCGGTGCACGGTACAGGGATGTGACACCTGAAAGAGTGGTGATAAATAAATATTTATGCCACATTTCCTGCTCGATGGTGTCGGATAATCGGAAGTTTGCCTTCGTTCCTGAGAATGCCTCTTCAAGCTTTACGATTCTTTCGGTTTTTTCACCGCTTCTCTCCCCAAAAACAAGGTCATGTATGGGACTTGATTGAATGACCTTCCCTGTTTCGTTAAGCGTTGACTCGACAAAGCATAAACCGCCTATCACTCTTTCTTCCCCAAATGCTTCTATAAGATCGTCGACGTGAGACATTCCGTTTAAAAGTGGCAGTATCATCGTATTTTTACCTACAAAGGAGTGAATGCTCTCGATTGCTCCCTTGAGATGATAGGCCTTGGTTGAAAGGATAATGGCGTCAAAAGGCTCTGCTTTCTCAACTGATTTCAGCGTTTTCGGCTCGCAGTGAAAATCACCATGTACACTGTCAATTTGCAATCCATGCTCTTTCAGCTGCTTCTCTCTTCGCTCACGGACGAGAAACGTAACATCCTCACCCTTTTCTACCAATCTACCACCGAAATAGCCCCCAACGGCACCCGCACCAACAACTAGTATTCTCATTCCATCCGCCTCCTTTTCCTTTTCACATGCCATGTCACTATTCTCCGATATGAAAGCGGATAAATCAAAAATATTGGCTTTGCAGAAAAAAAGGTGCCCCCAAAGATAGTCAGGGGACACCACATTCAATACATCAACCCGTACACCAAAAATCGCTCATACTCATTCTTTTCATAATCCCCTGACAAGTTCACTTCTTTCCGCAAGACAAAAAGGGGGTGATTTTCTAAATAATGCACATAATCATCCGAGCTATAGTACAATACGATCTCGATATCACGTGGTGATTGTTCCACTGAAAAGAGGATGTTATTGATGATCCTCATGAAAATCTTAACGGAAAACGGATTAAAAAAGTAAAATCGGTTATCCTTTGGATGGATCGTATACTCTTCTGCCAGGCAGTGATAAAAGTAGAGACTATCACTGGCTTTCGCCTTTTTTAAATAGCTTTCCCGGTTCGCCACGGCTTCTTTATAAAACTCTTCATTCATTTCAATGCCAACTACGGTGGCTTGAAATAGATGGTGTATAAAGAAATTCAATCGCCCTTTTCCACATCCGAAATCAACTACGCGATCGCTGCCATTCAATCTATAATGTCGGAATAATTCATCCAGTGCTTGATACGGAGTCGGCTCGTACCGATGATAATGAAAAGACCGATGAAACCCCATCTGCAACTCACTCGTACGAACACCTAATAATTCATCATAATACTCTTCCTTCATACATACTCCTTTTTGAAGGTCCGTCCCTCATGCCGATTCATGAGGGACGGACCTCCAAGTTTAGTAGAGGTAACCAAGCATGTCCAGCTGGCCGCTTGACCATTTTTTGGTACCTATTTGTTTGATCATGAGTTCGTTTATGGTTTCGGTGCCGATGCCCCGGGTGGTCTGGTTTTGGTCGTTGATTTTCATCCAGGTGCATTGGTTGGACACCGATTGGAAGCCATTTTTCTCATATAAGGATGGATCATCGGCAAATAAGAGAAGGAAATCGATGTTACGGCCATCACAGAACCTTTCCACTTCGAAGAGAAGCTGTGATCCGATTCCCAGGGAGCGACTACTTTTTGAAACGCACAAATCGATAATCCCCAATACATTTATAGGCTCACCTTTCAAATTCATAACTCGGTAATCCACCCCAACATGCCCCACTAAACGTTGATCTTCGTTATAAACGAGATACCTGAAATGAGGAATCTGCTTAAAGTAGATTCTATCATCAGGATAGTCATCTCCAAAACATTCACATAATAACTTTTGTATTTCAACTCTCATTTTTCCGTTGATATCATAATCAACGATTTGTTTCACTTGATATTCCCTTTCCACTTTCACACGTTCGCCCCCTCATAAATAAATATAAGCACTTTCATTGACAAACCTTCACAATCCTAATACATTAATAATAACAAGGGGAGTAGCGACCGGTATACGGCTGGTGAATCATCATCCCGGTATGAAAATACCTGGTTCATCAGGCTTTAGCTCATTCTTCAGCACGCAAGACCTTGGTACAAAATTTTGTGCCGGGGTCTTTTTGGTGTGCGCTGGCTTGGAGGAGATTATATGGTTTACATTGTTTTTTTAGTCGCGGCAGCCGTCGTGGTTGTGGCCGCTATTTACCTGAATCAGTTCGGAGATGTCATCAGTAAGAAGTCTTCATTAAGTGGGGCTGTCGTAGGTACATTCCTCATTGCAGGAGCGACGTCACTCCCTGAATTAACAACGAGCTTAACGGCGGTTTATATCGATAACCCTGATATCGCCGTAGGAAACATGCTCGGTAGTAATGTGTTCAATCTTTTTATCCTGGCAGTGGTCGACCTTATTTATCGTAAAAAGAGATTGTTCCAAAAGGTGAACAGAAAGGCGAATATTCCTTCTGCCCTATTTGGATTCCTGTTTCTGATGATCATCATTTTCGCCCTTTTCATGCCGGGTTCCATTGAATTTTTTGGCGTTGGGCTTGAGATGTTCATCATCATTATCCTATACTTCGTTGCGATGAAATTCGTTTCCAGCGATGATACTGAAGGAGAATCCGTACCTACAAAGGATTATTCCCTCAAAACAGCCGTCATCGGTTTTATCATTGCTGCACTGGTCGTATTTGCATCAGGAAGTGTGTTATCGATTGCCGGTGACCAATTGGCAAAGGCAACGGGCATGAACGCAAGCTTTGTCGGAAGCTTTCTCATTGCTGCTTCGACTTCCCTTCCCGAGCTCGTGACGGTTCTTGCCGCTTTTAAACTGGCGAACTACAATATGGCGATCGGCTCTATTCTCGGAAGCAACCTGTTTAACATACAACTGCTCGTCCTGACCGATGTCCTTTACCGAAAAGGCGCCATCCTTGAAGCAGTCGACACTTCCCATATCTTTATCGCGGGATTGGGATTATTGATGACACTCGTCATCGTCTACTTGCTTCTTCGCCCGACAAACGTGATGAACAAGTGGAGATATATGGCACCATCCTTTATTATAACCGTTTTATATATTGTCGTATCGTATGTATTATTCTAGACATTCAAAAGGCGTGCCTCGGCACGCCTTTACTCTTTTACAGGCTTAAAAATGGGACTCGCCTTATGTTTCATTTTCCCCCAAATTCCAATCAAAATAGAGTTGTTCAGGCACATCACATGATTCACCACTTCACTTATGATAAATTAAACATGATTGAATCAATGGATAAGGAGTGAATGTTCAATGGCTAATAAAGAACAACTAAAGCAAGACATTTTAGATGCTTACCATTTCAGACATGCAACAAAGGAATTCGATCCAAACAAGAAAGTGTCCGATGACGATTTCCGATTCATCATGGAAACAGGGCGCATGTCACCAAGCTCATTTGGATTCGAACCTTGGAGATTCGTCGTGATTCAAAACCCTGAACTGAAAGAAAAGATCAAGAACACGGCTTGGGGAGCATACGGAAAACTGCCTGAAGCCAGTCATTTCGTCGTGATCCTGGCTAGAACGAAAAAAGATACGAAGTACGATTCACAATACTTACAGGACCATTTTAAAAACGTGAAAAACCTGCCTGAAGATCATATGTCAAAATACTTGGAAAAAATCGAGCAGTTCCAAAAGGTTGATTTCGATTTATTGGAAGGCGATCGTCCCCTATACGACTGGGCCGGGAAACAAACCTATTTAGCACTTGGAAATATGATGACATCAGCCGCTCAAATCGGAGTCGACTCGTGTCCGATCGAAGGCTTTGACATCGAAAAGATGAATACGCTTTTAGATGAGGAAGGTTTATTGGAGGAAGGCCGTTTCAGCATTTCCGTCATGGTGGCATTCGGATACCGGGTAAAGGATCCAGCACCGAAAACGCGTCGACCTTATGAGGATATCGTGAAGTTTGTTTAATGAAAAGAAAAGGAATCCGGCTTACCTGCCCGGATTCCTTTTCTTCACATTTATCCTGCCTCTATCTTTAAAGATTTTTGCAATTCTATATAAACCGTCGTGCCTCTATTCAATTCACTTTTCACTTGAATATTCCCCTTCATCGAATGAACAATAATGTTTGCCGCCATGACCCCTAATCCAGTTCCTTCGTTCTTCGTCGTAAAAAACGGTTCTCCAAATCGTTGGATTTGCTCCTTTGTCATCCCGAACCCTGTATCAGTTATGGCAATAACCAGGTTTTCGTCCTCCAACATTTCTACGGAAAGTACACCGCCTTGTGGCATGGATTCTATGGCATTTTTCATAATATTTCCGATACATTTCCGAAAACTATGGGATTGACCGTCTACATAAATATCATCAATGAGATGAAAACTAAATGACACGTGTTGAGCCGATGGCTTTACCATCTCTATCAAGTCTACAATGGAATGTTTTACATTGATACGTTCTATTTTGTCCGGTGTTGAGTTGGTAAAGGTCAGATAGTCTTCAATGACGTGAGTAGCTTGATCAATCCCTTTCAAAGATAAATCAATGAACTGCTTTTGCATTTTTTCATCTTTTTCTTCTCGCATCAGCTGTAGGAATCCTTTGGAGGAAGTTAAAGGGTTTCGCACCTCATGGGAAATACTCGCCGCTAATTGACTTACAACTTGAAGTTTTTCATGTTGAGACAATGTTCTTCTCATCATCATTAGCTTCCGTATCATTTCAGCAATCATGACGGAGATAATGGTTGCAGCTAAAGGAATGAGAACAAGGTATATGTATTCATTCCTCGAGATTTCAGCTTCATAAACATATCCAAATACGAGATTGAATACAGTCATGCTAAAACAGATCACTACGGTAAAAAGCATTTTCACTTTTTTCTTAGCACGTAGAAACCCCTTGGAAAACGCTACCAAAATTAATAACGTAATAAAATAATTCAGAATGACAAGATGGATAAGTCCACTACCGATGAACATATATCGCAATAAAATAATGACGATCATTGATACAAAAGAAACAAGTGGCCCAAAGTATAAACTCGCTAAGAAAAAAGGGATCCTTCTTAAATCTACGTAAACGCCGGCCGTAAGCTCATGACTAAACAACACACATAGTAAAATCGTAATGGTTGAGAGAAAGATGACGATACCTTTAGAAGGGGTCTTCTTTGTGAAATCATAATACAGCGCAAAGGCTAATAGCCCTACTATAATAAATAAAAAGTTTAATAATAAGCTCGTTAAAACAGAATCGATCAAATGAACACCCCCTAACTCATATCTATCAAAACTATCTTTCAGGAGTGAATTTTTTGACTACAGTTCGTTCCATTTTCCTTTAGCAACTGAGTGGAGGCAGAGCTTCCGCCGATCAATTCACCTTTCTCATTAAATAATGGATGGCAGGTAACATCATACTCTTGAATACTGCCTGATTGAGGAAAGGCAATCTTTTTTCTAATCGATTTACATTGTTTGATAACCTCTTGTTTCATTCTCGTTAACTCTCTGGTCCCATCATTATCAACCAACTCTACATCCTTTCTGCCAATTACGAAAATAGGATCAAAATCTGGATGGGGATTAAAAATCCATGTGTATCTAAGCTCTAAGTCAAAATGGGCAACAACCATGGGGGAATCTTGCAGGGCAAAATAAAACGGACTAACTTCTAATTCGAAAATGGAAACATGAAAATTCAGTAAATCGGCCAAATCTTCCGCAAGCTTCCTACTTGGTACTCTCACACCATTTTCAATCTTTGAATAATAGGATCTGTCGATGTGAACTAGATGTGCAATCTCTTCTTGGCTATATCCTTTGATTTTTCTTAATCTTTCAAGCCAATTTCTTTTCTGCTGACTCACTCGCATCCCTCCTGTAAAGCAACCTTTCTAGTTCTATTATACTGATTCTAATTTCAAAAACTATGTGACTATTTTGTCACTATTGCAAAAATACGTAAAACCGACTAAAAGGCCCATAATTAAGGAAAAATCAGAAAATATTTTCTAGTAAAATGGAAGAATACCCTCAGCACTCTTTCTATCAAAAAAAGAACCTTGGGAATACTCCCGAGGTTCTACTAATATTTACTAAACCAATCCGCTCCCTCATCCATGTGAACAAAGGGAATATCCGTATTCACTTCTCCGGTTATTCTTTCAAGGGCTGCATCTTCCCCCTCAAGCCACTGGGCAAAATCAAAGACAACCGGTTCCCGATCTCCCCCCAGGGCAAACCATGCTTTCATTTCTTTCGGAAAATAAGCCGATGTATGGATGGTGCCGGCCCAGCTTCCGTATAAATCGGAGAAAACGCCTTTATCCGTGTCGTTCATTAAGCGGAAAGCTTCATGGGCATCTGTAGTCTGCTTATCTTGAATGATACTCAATCGGCGTTTCGAATCGACCAGATGATTTCGATTTTCATGGGTCATCACTTCAAAATGATTCGTACATGCATTGGACTGCCGAACTTCTACCCCACGTGGTGATGTTTCTACAATAAATGTTTCTCCACTTTTATCGTACACTACATAACTAAACGAATGACGATGTGGAATTTCTTTTAACATCTCAACGGCTTCCGATACATCTCCGCAAGATTCCAGAATCAATCGTCCAATCATACAGCAAATGAAGCCATCACCTGGATTTTTCCGATGCATGAAGTTATATCCGATCGCCAATCCTTTTTCATTCATGCCATCCATTCGTCCCGTCACCCGCTGACTCGGTCCGATGATACTATATCCCCCGTCCGTCGGCTGGTAAAACGTATACCTTCCCTCATACGTCTTCGGATGATAATCATAATTCCGGATCAAATAATTTTCACCTGTCATAATCGAGCAGCCCGACTTCGCATATTCAACACGGTATCCGCCAAACTCCTGCAGCACCTTCTCCATCGGCCACCCGAGCGCTTCCTGTAATCCTATAATCTCATCCCATACACCAGGAGCAAATCTCATGATCGCCTGCTTCGCTTCCTCCATGTTAATCGAGAAACGGGGCTTTCTTACCTTCCACTGATTCTCACGATTTCTCACTGTGATCGAATCCTTTATCTTTTCCCCCTGCATATAGCCAAAATCGTAATGAGATCCACGGAATTGAATCACATCGCTATGTATTGTTTTCATGATTGTCCCTCTTTTTTGTCAGACTGTTTTCTCTAAGGATAATAGATAGGAAGGGAAAAATAAAGAATCGGAATCCTGGTAAGTCTGCCTTTCAACTTGTGAAAATAACATACTCCTAAATAAGTGGGAAATGCCACACACGTTACCTGGATAATGACAAATCGGTTAGGGTTTGGTTTGTACCTGGTACAATCACCCTCGAATGTACCAGGTACGACTATAGCCCCATGTGTCTGGCATCGCCCACCTCCCATAAACACAAAAAGGAACGGTCACAATAACCGCCCCTCTTCCATCACTTCTTCTCAATAATCTCATCGATAATCCCATATTCCTTCGCCTCATAGGCACTCATGAAATAATCACGATCGGTATCAAGGGCAACTTTATCAACAGGCTGGCCGGTTTTTTCAGCAATGATTTCGTTGATGTGCTGTCTTAGCTTCAGGATCCGTTTCGCTGAAATCTCCAGGTCTGTCGCCTGCCCACGGGCGCCGCCTAATGGCTGGTGGATCATGATTTCGCTGTTTGGCAAGGCAAATCGTTTTCCTTTTGTGCCTGCAAGCAGCAGCATTGCGCCGAATGATGCCGCCATTCCGGTGCAGATCGTCCGAACATCGGGACTTATATAGTTCATCGTATCAAAGATGGCAAACCCTGCTGAAGTGGAGCCACCCGGGCTATTGATATATAAGGAAATGTCTTTCTCCGGATCGTCTGCAGCAAGGAATAACAATTGGGCGACAATGCTGTTTGCCATCTGGTCATTCACTTCATCACTCACCATGATGATCCGATCTTTTAACAATCGCGAGTAAATATCGTAGGATCGTTCCCCTTTGCTTGACTGTTCAATGACATAAGGTATGGTATTCATCCTTACTTCCTCCTTCATTCTTTATGCAGCTAGTGAGAGGACGCTTGAAGGAGATCCAGACGTTCGTACAAATCGGCCTTGGGCAGGAGCGTGTGCAAGCAGGATTGGAATGTATGCCAAAAGGAGACCGGGATCCTGTGCCATTAGGCTGCGGTATAAAATCGCGTTCAACTCTTCCTGAAGAGCTTCATTCCAGTAAGTTTGAATGCCGCTCCCTCCTTCATCATCGGAGAATTTTTTCAGCTTTTCCCTCGATCGATTCAGCAAGGCTTTCACAGCGCTTTCCGTCATCCCCAGAATATCTGCCACTTCAGAAATCTTGTATTGAAACGCTTCTTTTAAAACAAAGGTGACTAACTGTTTGGGGGTCATCTTTCTCGAAAGCTTCTCCATGGTTTCAAGACTGATCCCCTCTTTCGGAATGGCTTCAGCCTTCACTTCCGGGACACTGCCAATCGATTCCTTACTCTGCTTGCGGACTTTATCCACCCATAGATGATAAGCGATTTTATTGAGTAACGATGACCTCCACTGTTGAGCAGGGTACTGACTAAGTGCCTTACAGATGGACTCTTGAGCCAAGTCTTCACCGTCCCATTTGCTCTTCGTCAGAAAATAGCAGTATCGATAGAGCTTGGGAACAAGCTCTTCCATGATTTCATCATTTTGTTGTCGTTCATTCTTATTTAAGCCAGACCTCGTTTGCATCGTCCTCACTCCTTTGAATCCTCTCATGCTTATAACGGATGAATAGGTGAAAAAGATATGGGTGAAAGATATTTTTATCTATATTATATCCAACAGTACTGGAATCGGTAATAAAGTGGTTTATGCAGCGTGAGTTGTGCTAAAGTTGATTCATAAAAACAGGTGACGGAAAAGAGGATTAGCTATGATATCAATACTTGCCGTGGATGATGATCCCCATTTACGTAAGCTTATACGTGTTCATTTGGAGCAGAATGGCTACTTGGTTACCGAAGCACAAGACGGGGAAGCAGCATCTGTCATTCTTGAAGCACAGTCGATCGATCTGGCGATTGTCGATTTGATGATGCCGAATAAGGATGGTTTTCAATTGGCGAAGGAAATCAGGGAGGACCACGATATCCCGATTATTATTTTGACCGCCAAGGACAGCCTGGTGGATAAAGCAAAAGGCTATGAAGCCGGGACCGATGATTATATGGTCAAGCCCTTTGAAAAAGAAGAGCTTCTCTTTCGTGTACAAGCGATCCTGAGGAGATTTCATCGTGCCGCGTCACAGAAAATCCGTCTCAATGATATGATCCTTGATAAACGGTCGTACGAAGTGAAGGACGGATCAAAAACAATCATTCTTCCTCTTAAGGAATTTGAATTATTATATTATTTAGCAAGCTTCCCTAACAGAACCTTTTCACGTGAAGAAATCATTCAACAAGTATGGGGAATGGATTTTGAAGGGGATGACCGGACGATTGATGTCCATATTAAAAGGCTGCGTGAACGGTTCCGCCATTCCGATGATTTCTTGATTAGTACTGTTCGTGGAGTCGGCTATAAATTGGAGGTGACCTGAATGCGCTCACTTTATATCAGGATCGTCGTCGTCACCCTTCTTATCATGATGACGAGCAGTGTCATTGCTTTCATCGGTTCGAATCTTTACTATCAGCATATTTTAAAGCCTGCCAATGATGAAAAAAATACTGAAATCGCGAAAGACATCGTTGATTTATATAATGCTTCTTCCATGGATGCATCTGCTTTTCTTCATCAAACGGCGAAGCTCAGCTATCAATTTTATGTGACCGACGGTGAAGCTTCCGGAACATTCTACGGAGAGGACTTCCGTGATCGGAGCCTTTCTCCAGAAATTGTAGAAAGCGTTGTGAACGGCTCCACTTACCATGGTATTGCGAATTATCCCTCTACCACATTTGTGACTGGATTCTTCTCAAACGAATTAACCAACAGCATTGGTGTTCCGATTGAAATTGAAGGAAAACCCCATGCCCTGTTCATGAGACCGAATGTGAAACAACAGTTTAATGAAATTCATATTCTCCTATCTGTCCTGCTTCTTTTTACGATACTACTCAGCATGCTGATCGTGTTCTTCAGTACCCGCTATCTTGTGAAACCGATTCGGGAATTGACGAATGCCACGAAGAAAATTGCCGGTGGTGAGTATTCGGTTCAATTGAATGAAAGCCGCAAGGACGAAATCGGCACCCTTGCCCGGTCCTTTACAACCATGAGCCGGCAGCTGATGCAGGTGGAGAATATGCGACAGGAGTTCGTTTCCAATGTATCACATGAAATCCAAACGCCTCTATCCTCCATGAAAGGCTATGCCAATCTGCTTCTCTCCCCTTCCCTGTCAGAAGAGGATCGGGAACTTTATTTAAAGGTGATAGAATCAGAAAGCACCCGGCTGTCGAAGCTGAGTAAGCAGCTGCTGACCCTCGCTTCTCTCGATAAGGATAATGGATTGATTCAACATGAACCCATTAACATGACTCAATTGCTCCATGGGCTCATGAAACAAACACGATGGCTATGGGAAAGAAAAGACCTCGCTGTGTCCATCGAAGCCGATGATGTGACATATAACGGTCACGAAGAGCTTCTCTATCAGGCATTTGAGAACCTGTTAGCCAATAGCATCAAATACACTCCCCCTGGGGGCGAAATCAACCTGTTCCTTCAAAAACATCACAGGGGTTTCAGATTTATTATTCAAGACAGCGGAATCGGAATTTCTCCTGAACACCAGGTAAAGATATTTGAACGATTTTACAAAGCGGATACTTCACGGAGTAAAGAAAAGGATAGCAGCGGCCTTGGCCTTTCCATTGTCAAAAAAATCATCACCCTGCACCATGGTGAAATCCATGTTGAGAGCTTGATCAATAAAGGAACCACCTTTACGGTGACTCTTCCTTAATCCCTTGTTCATCTTCCGTTCATACTTCCCTTTTATCATGAAGGAGAAGTAATGAAAGGGAAGGTGATTTTTTTGTTTCTGGCATGGAAAGAAATGCGTTATGCGAAGCTGAAGTTTTTATTAATTATTAGCATTATCACCTTAATCACAAGTCTGGTCTTATCAATCTCAGGACTTGCCAATGGATTATCGGTGGATAACGCTTCTGCTATAAAGAATATGCCGGCTGACACCTATGTGGTGGAAGCGGGCGACACGCATCAGCTTGAACGATCACAGTTAACAGAACAAGATATTTCTTCTATAAAAGGGGGATCCCCTCTTGGTCTGAAAATGGTAGAGATCTATCAGGGAGGCAAGACCGTGAATGTAAGCCTATTTGCCGCTGACCCCGATAGTGCTTTTATGCCGATGACAACAGGTAACCCGAAGCTTTCACCCTACGAAGTCCTTGCTGATCCAGGACTGAAGGAAGAAGGATTCCAGATTGGGGATTCATTCACCTACAACGACAAAAACTGGATGATCAAGGGATTTACTGAAAAACGATTCAGCTACGGGCACACGCCGGCTATTTTTACCTCTTTAGAAACATGGGAGGATCTTTTTGGAGTCACCTACCAAGCCCTATTATTTACGAATGTAGAAACGATCGACACGCCTTCAGAACTGGATATCGCGTCTAAAGAAGAGATTCTATCAAATGTGCCCGGCTACTCTGCAGAGCAAGGCTCACTGAATATGATGGTGATCTTTCTGCTCATCATATCAGCGATTGTCCTAGCCACTTTCTTCTATGTCATGACCCTGCAAAAGCTTCACCAATACGGTGTTCTAAAAGCGATCGGGACAAAAGCAGGCATTCTTCTCCGTGCACTATTCGCGCAAATTTCCATCCTTACCATCTCAGGGATCGTTGCAGGGAATGTCGTTACCTATGGACTTACTTTAGTGATTCCAGCAGGTGTACCTTTTGAATTGTCGGTCACCATGATTGTATTTAACAGTGCATTAATTCTTCTGATGGCGTGGATCGGTTCCCTTTTATCCTTTAGAAACATTGTGACTGTGGATCCATTACAAGCAATCGGGAGTGTGAAATAAGATGACAGCCATTTTAGAGTTAAATGATGTGAGCAAAACATATGAACAGGGAAGTGAGACACTGACGGTTTTGGACCATGTGTCCATGAGGGTGAATCCAGGAGAGTTCGGTGCCATATTAGGACCTTCCGGATCGGGAAAAAGTACGCTCCTTTCCATCATAGGAGCCTTAACCCGTCCATCTGGTGGTGAAGTGAAAATGAACGGGCGAAACGTCCACGATCTAAACGAAAAAGAACAAACATCCCTTCGCCTCAAAGAAATCGGCTTTATCTTTCAACACTCAAACCTGGTTCCTTTTTTAACGGTGGAAGAGCAATTAGTGTTTGTAGGAAAGCTGAATAAACAGGGGGACAGACTCCGGAAACGAGCAGGGGAATTATTATCCCATCTCGGATTGGAAGAACGCTGCTCCCATTATCCTGAACAGCTTTCAGGTGGCGAACAGCAACGGGTTGCCATCGCCCGTGCCCTTATGAACGAACCGAGATTGATTCTTGCAGATGAACCCACTGCAAGTCTGGATCAAGCACGCGGAAAGTCCGTGGTGGAACTTCTCGCCAGGGAAACGAAGGAAAGAAATATCGCCACCATCATGGTGACACATGATGAAACGATGATCAGGGATTGTGATTGGGTGTACCGGATGACGTGATCGATGCGGAGTGCCTGGCTTTATTAAAAGTCAGGCACTTTTTTCATGAATTTCTTACCTCAAACAATTCCTTCAACCTCTCCGGCTCATCCACCCTTAGAGCAATCTCAGAGACCCTTTGCTTTCTCCCCATAAACATGGTTGCTTCCACTGGTTCTTTCAAAGATAAAACGACTTGTGGATGAATCTCTTCAAAGTCTTTATGCATGAAAACGAGTGCTTCTTTGCCCGGCTCTTTTCCCCATTCAATTTTTTCAATTTGATTAAGGGGGAAGTCTGTTCGTTGCATCAATCCTTGCGTCACATAAAGATGACCATTTTTCACTTCCAGTGGATGAAGTCTGGTAATCTGAATTTCAGCTATAAACAATAGAACGGTATAAACGTTCAGAATCAAGAGAATGAAAGACAGAATCGGAAGCTTGGAATGAAGCCACCAGTGGATACCGATCGTCTCGATCACGACGGCATGGATGAGCATGATGTTCATGGCAACGGCACTGGTCTTATGATGCATCGTTACAGCCCCGGCATGGACAGGCGGTTTGCGGCGCCAGCACAATAGGGCATAGTAAACCATTAACACTTCTGAGGAAAGGATCCGGATCAGAATGTGACTGGTCACTTTCTTCTCTACAGCCGGCAGGAAAGAAAAGATCGGTCCTACTCCAGATGATTTCATGGCAGATCGAATTTCGGGAAATTTTCGTACAGCGAGGAAGATAAGCCCCAACTCTGCTGCCAGGAATAATACTTCTACTCCTATCCCGGAATATAGAAGGATAGTGAACGGTTCAAATAATTCCTCAGGAATGATGAATCTAGCTAACACAAGGCCGAATACCATCAATCCAACGACTTGTTTCTTCGACAGTTTAAATGCGGCATAGGCCAGGGCCGGGGATACAATCATTAAATCCAGCAGAGATCCTATGACTACTCCCCTCTCCAATTCTATTGATAGAAATCGTTGAACTATCGGTTGGTACAATAAAAGATTACTAAGGAGAACGACACCTAACAGGGCGATCGCCCATTTGGCTAATTTCGTTTTGCGCAGTACCATAAAAACCCCTCTCCCTACAATAAATTCCATATACTTACATTATAGCTCTTCCAGCTTTTTTCGGAAATCCTCATCTCTCAATATTTTCAAATTAAATCCGTTTAAATTGTTTAAGATTTTTTGACGTTCCACTTTCTCGAGAACATTGGCAAAAAAGACGATCTCCGTCGAGTTTCTATCTCTATCTGTTGCATAAGCAGCATTTGTCGCAACGAATAATGTAGACCCGCCTTTTTGCCCAGCATGCATTAACCATTCCTGGTTCTTAGGATTCTCCATCATTCCTTCCATCACCGCATCCAATCTTTCCTGTGTTCCTTTTGAAAAATACGTCTTTGAATTCAGTTTCCCCATGATCTCCGCATATTCGGCCGTCGTACTTTTCGTCAGTCTGTCTGACCATATTTTCTGCAGGCTCTTATCCGAATGACTGTTTTCAATGTATATATGCTTTTCTCCATTTGTTAATGAAGTGAATATTCTATGGGAAAGATTGATGTATTCTTCTTTAGACATCTCTCTCAGTTTGTCTTCTATCTGTTTCTCTGAATAAGCAGGATACTCATTTTTTAAATAGGCGGGGATCAGCATGGCTGAACTGATGGGGTATAGAGGCTCGTGTTGATCCATTTTCAGCTCTTCCAGTAATTTATTGATGTTGTCGTTTCCCAGAAGGTTCATCATATATTCGGTGTTAGCATTGGAGCTGAATAGAATCATCCCTTTCACGACGTTTTCCAGGGTTGATCCGCCGTCTCGAAGCAACCCTTCTCCTTTGGAGTAATCAATCCAGGTTTCATGGGCTCCCCCGTCTGTATTAGGAATATAATATTGATCTAATTCTTCTAATGATACCTTTTTTGATGGATCTATTTTTCCTTCATCACACTGTTTCGCGTACTCGATCGCAATGATGATTTTCACCGTACTTGCTAACGGGAACATTTCATTTTCCCGGATAGCTGTTAAGGTTTGTCCGTTCCGTGATATGGTTAAGCTGCTATTATGGTGGTTCTTTAAGTAGTTTAATAGATATTCTGGATCTTCTTTTGTTAAATAGTGTCTCGCTGCAACGATTACACCGATTCCAATGACAAAACAGACACCCACTATAATGAAAGTAATCTTCATTCCATTCACTCCTGTCATAACCTTGATAATATATCTACGAATAAAAAATGGAAAATGTTTCATTTTATTCCCATAAAAATACCCATCCATATATTCAGGATGGGTATTTTTCGATTATCCTTCCTGCCTTTTGGCTGCTTGATTATTTTTCAAAAACATATAAAACGAAGCAGCAAAGATTATGACGTATCCGATGATGCTTAATACGTCAGGAATCTGCCCGAATAAGAAGATGCTAATCATGGCGGAATACACGACGGTTGAATAGAAGAAAATTGATATTTCCCTTGCAGGTGCGAACTTGTAGGCCATCGTGATTCCGAACTGACCAACCGTTGCGAAAACGCCTGCTGATAACAGATAAATCCACTGTTGTGGGCTCATCGGTTCATAAAATCCGATGACAAATGGAAGCAGCACGACCGTCGTAAAGAATGAGAAGTAAAAGACGACGGTATAAAACTTCTCCCTGCTCCCTAATACGCGCAGGACCGTATAGGCACCTGCTGCGAAAATAGCGGAAAACACTCCTGCCAGATATGGAATGACATCAAAGGAGAAAGCCGGTTTGATGATGAACAGTGTTCCGATAAACGCAATGATGATGGCCACCACCTGGAACACCCGGGTCCTCTCCCTCAAGAAAATAGCCGAGAAGATGATGGTCAGAAACGGACTGAGCTTGTTCAACATATCGGCATCGGATAACACCAGATGGTCAATCGCATAGAAGAACAAGACGATCCCGACAGCACCTAAACTGGAGCGCAGCAACAGCAGCTTCTGATTTTCTTTCTTCCCGAATAACCGCTCCTTATGATATCGGACAAAACCGAATGCGATGAATGCAGAAACGATGTTCCTGAAAAATGTTTTTTGAATCGTCGGCACATCTCCTGACAGCTTCACGAACGCCGCCATAAGGGAGAAACCAAACGCTGATAGAAGTAATAGGAGTATTCCTTTATTTCGATTTGACATAACTTCCTCCAAGATTGAACGATTTAGCAACTTAGATAGTGTAACAAATTTATGATGGTTTATGGTGAATTTAAAATTATGTAATAGAACCTTCAATTAATATGATTTTTATAAATATTAACCTTCACTTGAATCGTATTTTTATAGGGAAAGAGGATATTTAAGCAACGACCGAAATACATATCAATAAGCGATTCCATATAAAGGAGGAATATGATGCTTAAAAAATTCGTTGATCCACTTCCTGTTATGGAAACCATTCAGCCTTCTTCTTATGGTAGGAATACTTTATATTTTGAAGTTTCCATGAAAGAAGTCATGCAGAAACTGCACAGTGATTTACCACCGACTAAAGTGTGGGGCTATAATGGACTATTTCCCGGCCCCACTTTTAGAGTTAAACGCAATCAAACCTTGCAGGTATTATGGAAAAATGAACTTCCAGAGGAACATTTCCTCCCCATCGATTCAACCGTTCACGGGGCAGAAAAGGATAACCCGGAGGTCCGCACCGTGGTTCATCTTCATGGTGGCGCTACCCCTGATACGAGCGACGGTTATCCAGATGCCTGGTTTACAAAGGACTTTAAAGAGGTTGGTCCTTTCTTTGCCGTGAAAGTCTACACGTACCCCAATCAACAGCCAGCCACTACTCTTTGGTACCATGACCATGCAGTAGGGATCACCCGGCTGAATATATATGCCGGACTCGCAGGTGCTTATATCATTCATGACGAAGAGGAGAGGTCTTTGTCCTTACCCCATGTTCCATACGATATTCCCTTGGTAATCATGGATCGTTCATTCAATAAAGATGGATCACTCTATTATCCTTCACAGCCTGATCCTCCCACTACTGGAGTCAATCCCTCCATCCGCTCTAATTTCTTTGGAGACACGATCCTGATTAACGGGATGGTATGGCCATACTTAGAAGTCGAACCACGCCGCTATCGCTTTCGGATGATCAATGCTTCTAATTCCCGGACGTATCAACTCTCACTCTCAAACGATAATCCGTTTATCCAAATCGGTTCCGATCAAGGTCTTCTCCCTGCACCTGTTAACGTCCGGAAGATTTTACTCGCTCCAGCTGAACGGGCGGATGTCATCCTGGACTTTTCTTCCATGAGAGGGCAAGTCATAACCATCCAAAACGATGCGCCGGCACCCTTTCCAACGGGTGACCTCCCTGATCCTGATACGACGGGAGTCCTGATGCAGTTCCGTGTGAGCAATCGACTCTTAAGTACAGATACGAGCAAGATTCCATCAACATTAAATGCTGTACCAAGATTGAAAGAGAGAAATGCTTATCAGACCAGAAACCTTCTGTTGAATATGAGTCATGATCAATACAAGCGGGAAATTCACCTTTTAAATAATCAATTATGGTCGGATCTAATTACAGAAATGCCCCATCTTTGGAGTATTGAGATTTGGAATTTCATCAACGTAACGGAAGAAACACACCCCATCCACTTGCATTTAGTCAGGTTTCAAGTCCTCGACCGGCAGAGATTCGATAAGGAGATCTATCAAACGGAAGGTAGTGTCGTACCCATTGGACCACGCATCAAACCCGTGGCCAATGAGCAGGGCTGGAAAGATACGGTTTGTGCAAACCCATGGGAAATGACACGGATTATTGTGCCGTTCGGTCCTTATACAGGGTTATATGTCTGGCATTGTCATATTTTAGAGCATGAGGATTATGAAATGATGAGGCCTTATGTGGTGATCAAATGACCATAAATACAGAAAGTCTGCCCCTTTACAGGAGCAGACTTCTCTTTTTCAGGCAGACGTGGGATACACATCAGATTTTTCTTACTCACCATTCCACAAGAAAAAGGAAGGCTGAATTCTTTATTTTCAAAAGAATTCAGCCTTCTTCCTTTTAGCTCTCCAACATGTCTTTGATTCTTTTTAAATCCTTTTTGTTAGCTTTTTTCATCATGGTAGACATAAGAGGCGTCACCCATTTTGAAAAACCGGTGGGCTTTCCTTGATTTCGGAGAGTCATCCTTGTCACTTGTTCATCAAGTGCCTCCCATGTATAGGTGGTTTCCATTGGAAACGGTCCGTTTGCGGTTTTCATCACAAGCTTCCGGCCCGGGATAAACTCCGTGATTTCATAAACGTAGGAGAGGTCCTTCCCTAAGAATTTCGCTTCAAATGCGACTTGAGAGCCAATGGATAAAGGCTTTTCCGTCACCCATGCTGACGAATCAATATTTACATACCATTCTGGTGCATTATCTGGATCGGCAGCATACTCTGAAACCTTATGAAGCGGACAGCGAATCGTTATTTCTGTCAGTACATCTACCATTTTTATCTCCTTTTATGAACGTTTTTCGTTTTTTTATTTCTCTTCCACATATTTTTTCAGCAGGGTACCCAGCAGGTAGCTCCACCCTTCTGAATGCTTTTCCTGCCAATCATCTTCAATGACTCCTGATGCTGTATGGGATAACTGAAGAAGCGTGGAATCGCCTTTTTCAATCAAACGGTATGTGTATGCACTGTTTACGGCACCTTGCATACCAAGATGGCCATGGAGACGTATTTCCTCAGGAGCGTTAACGTAATACACCGTTCCCCAAAGTGCCCCCTCGTTTTCACGCCACTTCTCAATGAATTGCCCGCCAGGTACAGGATCGAATGTGAATTGTGAACTTACTCCCTCAGGTGCCAATTTAAACTCCCACCAATCCCCCGCCTGCTCGGTTAACGCTTTAAATACCTGTTCCCTTGGTGCATCTATCATCACTTCTTGTTCAATACGAAATACTTTACTTTGTTCCATTCCTTCTTCTCCTCCTTTGTTTTCTGCTAATGCCCGTAACTTTAACAGAGAATTGGCGGTAGACTCCATATACTTTCCTACCCACCGATTGTGCATTTCCTGAAGTGGAATCGCGTTAAGGTAATTTCTTCGGTACTTCCCTTCCCGCTTCACCACAACCAAATTCCCTTCCTCCAAGATCGTCAGATGCTTCATGATCGCGTATCTTGTCACTTCGGGAAAATGTTCATCCAGTTCACCGGTTGTTCTTGCCGACTGCTTCAACAGGTCCAAGATTTCCCTTCGTATCGGGTGACCCAGTGCCTTAAATAATGTGGAAAGTTCGTCTTTCATATTAACGATCCTTTCATTGTGATTTACATGTGAATGATTGGTCACATGTAATATGTGACTTTATAGTAACATGATGAATATTGTGAGTCAAGAGCGTGTAAAATATACTGTCCAGCTTATTCATACGAAAAGCCCCTTTACGTCATCTGCAAAGGGGCTTTCCAACCTTATTTCTTCATAATCGGAATCCAAATCTCACAACGATAATTCTCGTCATTCGGGTTTCCTGGCGGGTACAATTCAAACTCTGGTCCTCCGCTATGTTCATACCCGGTCGAAGGAAACCACTCAGAGTAGATTCGCTTCCATACACCTTGGATTGCATGTGGCATCGGACCTACAGATTCAAAGACAGCCCAGGTCGCAGCCGGGATCTCTTTTACCTCCAAGGAACGTTTCTCTTCACTCTTTTTCTCCGCCCCGATAAAATAGGTGAACTCTTCATTAGGATGGTCAAACTCCATACAAATCCCGAGCATCTCGTTATTTCCTGCTGCTTCACAAATCAACTTGTCTAAATCAGTGGTGTTCACTTCATCCCAAAATGCAGGAATGTCTTGCAAATTCTCACCATTACACGTAGATACCCTTTTTCCTTTTCCAATCACTTGAAATGCTTTTTTGTCCACAATTTTATAATCCATTTCGACTTCTCCTTTAAGCTGTATTTGGAAGGATATTCGCGGAAATGCCTTCAAGGAGGTTCCGGCTTCCCTTACTTGGGATGGCGAAACTCCATGAGCCTTCCGAAAGGCTTTCGAGAAGGATTCCGGTGTTTCATATCCGTACTTGAAAGCAACGTCAATGACCTTTGCATTCTGGTTGATCAGTTCCTGGGCGGCTAATGTGAGCCTTCTCTTACGGATATAATCAGCCACTGTATATCCGGTTACAAGAGAAAACAGCCTTTGAAAGTGAAACTTTGAACTGAGTGACAACCGGGCAAGTTCTTCCATCTCGACTGCCCCATCCAGATTGTCCTCTATATATTGAATGCAATCATTCATCCTGTGCAGCATTTCCACTCTCGTTTCTCCTTCCCGCTATCTAAATGTATCATTCTAAATTTGAGCCATCCTGTCATTCCGTGCTTTTGTGTGACCGGTGGTTTTATAGAGATATGTCAATCGTGTTTACAGAATATATTTCACCTGCAAAACATCTACTACACTACGTCTACCGAAACTCTACTTCTACAAACGTCCATCTATATCCTTCTTTTTTCATTTCAACATATCCAGGGCGGCTGGAAGCATGATGATGCGGTTGTTTCCAAAGCTCATGACACGAAGAGGGACGGACCTTTCTCTCAAGGTCCGTCCCTCTTCATTTTTTACAAGTTAGAGAATAGGAACTACATCCAAACCGTCTATTCTCCTTCTCTACTATCATATATATAGGTAGTGCAGCTTTGCTTTGGCTTAAGGAGGAGAAAGCAATGAGGAATAGAGCTGATATCCACAATTACGGTGATCTTTCTTATCCAGATGACATGGTATCCATCGTGAAAAATGGTTTGGGACCCAAACTAGAATCAAAGAATGTGATTATTATCGGGGCAGGCATGGCCGGACTGGTGGCAGGCTCCCTTTTGAAAAAAGCAGGTCATACCGTTACGATCCTCGAAGGAAATGATCGCATCGGCGGAAGGGTGTATACGTTGCGACAGCCTTTTTCAGAAGGCCAATACCTCGATGTCGGTGCTATGCGATTCCCGGAAACGCATGATTTAGTATTCGAATATATTCGTAAATTCAACTTACCAACAAATGAGTTTATTAATAAGAGCGATCTCTATCTCGTGAATGGAATTCAGACGACAGATTCCAATTACAACACTAACCCTGATATTTTCAATTACCCTTTACCTCCTGAAGAACAGGGAAAAACGGCCATTGAATTATTATCGTCAGCTGTAAGGCCGTTTTTAGACTTGTACGAAAAAGCAAGTCCTGCAGAACAAGAAAGGCTACGAATCAAGTTTGATCATTATTCATTCGATGTCTTCTTACGATTCAATCCGATCGGAACGTCCCTTTCCCCGGAAGCCATCCGGATCGTAAAGGTCCTCTTGGGCATTGAAGGGTTCCCGGAACTAGCATTCGTTGATATTCTCCTGGACATTGTCCGTACGGTTTTCAATGATAAATTAAAGTTTTATGAAATTGATGGAGGGAATGATAAACTTCCATACTCCTTTTTCCCAGAACTCCAGCAAAACATCCTCTATTCTCAAAAAGTCCATGGGATCATTCAGAAGGATGACGGTGTTGAAGTCATAGTGAGAGACCGCACCACAAACCGTTTTCATCGTTTACAAGGGGATTACACCATCGTTACGGTTCCTTACTCTGTTTTTCAATTTATTGATGTCTACCCCCATGAATCGATCTCCTTTCAAAAATGGAAGGCGATACGGGAACTGAATTATGTGTCGTCTGTAAAGATCGGATTGGAGTTTAAATCAAAGTTCTGGGAAACCTTTAAAATTGGAAATATCATAACAGATCTTCCCATCCGGTATACGTACCGTCCTAGTCATAATATAGGAGTAGCCGGCCCGGGTGTCATGCTCGGCAGTTACAGCTGGGGACAAAATGCAAATCTGTGGAATAGCTTGCCTGAGGATGAACGGATTCGTGAAGCACTCCAGGGACTTTATAAGATATATGGCGATCAGGTTTACAAAGAATTTTCTAAAGGTGCCTCTTACAGCTGGGGAGAAAACCAGTTTTCCGCAGGTTGCTTTACCCTATTCGCTCCCAACCAGGCTTCGGACTTTTCTGACCATCTGTACTTACCAGAACAACGCATCCACTTTGCCGGTGAGCATACCTCCCCTTTCCACGGCTGGGTGGAAGGGGCAATCGAATCCGCCATCCGCGCGGCCTATGAGGTCAATAACAGAACGGACTGAAGAAGGAGGGACGGACCTTTGAATCAAAGGTCCGTCCCTCTCCTTATTTATCTTTGGTATCGCTGCGCCCATCCCATCCCCTATTCAATTCCTTTTCAAGTTTCTTGAGTTCTCCCTGATACTGCCTATCCTGACGTGTGAGATCAGAAATAGATGTTTAGTAATGAACAGACAGGGAAATCAAGTGAAATATCAATAAGGAAGGGGAAAGTATGATGAGCACAAATATATTAGATTCAGGATTAAAGAAGCTTGAAGAAGATTACATACGAGCACTAAACCTAAATGAAAGCAGCACAATAGAAGAGTTCATTCAAACTTTTCTCTACGATTCGTGGGATTATAATGAACAGAATATGGAATTGATTGCATCTGTAATGGGCCGATATAGCCGAAAGGAAATTAATCAAACAACATTCGGTCCCTCTTTTGATCGGATGGTGAATCATTTACAAGGAAAATTATCGAAAGTGGACAGCCAACATGACTATCCCATGATCCATTCAAAAATGGGGGCATCCATCCTAGTTTCTTTTGTGGATGGACTAGTCATTCAATACTTTGCCGGAGTATACAGTATGGGTGAATTAAGAAAGCTTACACCTCAACTCAAAAGATCGGTATTGAACGCTCTCAGTATCTCAGACGAGGAAGGTTATTAGACATTAAAGAGGGACGGACCTCCAAAGGTCCGTCCCTCATCCTCTATCTAACACGTATCACAATCTTCCCTTGAGCATGATGAGTTTCACTCAATGCATGGGCATCCTTCAGTCCTTGCTCACTCAAATCGAACGTCTCACCAATTACAGGTTTTAATTGATCCGATTCATATAATTCAGCCAGCTTCTCCAGTTGCTCCCCCTTAGGATCGAGCCATAGGAATTCAGCTTTCACGCCATACTTCTCTGCTTCTTCTTTAGATGGAGGCTGTGCAATGGATACGAGTTTTCCGTTTTTCTTCAGCACCTTATAGCTGTTTGATTGGACTTCCCCACCCATGGAATCCAGAACTAAGTCAAAATCTTGCAGCACTTCACTGAAATCTTCTTCTTTATAATTGATGAATTGATCTGCACCCAATGATTTGACGAACTCTTCATTTTTGCCACTTGCCGTAGTGGCGACATATGCTCCGAAGCTTTTCGCAATCTGAATCGCGAAATTCCCGACTCCACCGGATCCCGCATGGATGAGTACCTTATCCCCTTCTTTGATTTGTCCAAAATCGACTAAGCATTGCCAAGCCGTCAATCCGGCAAGGGGAATGGCCGCTGCTTCTTCAAAGCTCATGCTATCCGGCATTTTGGCTAGTAGCTCATCGTCCACTGCCACATACTCTGCATATGTACCTTCCCTTGTTGTCGCAGGTCTAGCAAATACTCTGTCACCCACTTCAAACCCCTGAACATTTTTACCCGTTTCGGCAATCACACCTGCTGCATCCCATCCAAGTATGATCGGAAATTCAAAGTCGAGCATATCTTTCAAATACCCTGCGCGCACCTTCCAATCAATCGGGTTGATCGATGTCGCACGATTTTCCAATAAGATTTGATTATCCCCAATCACTGGCTGATCGAATTCTTTTTCCTGTAATACCTCTTTGTCTCCGTATTGGTTGATGATAATGGCTTTCATATATGATGGCCTCCTTATTTTTTTCATACGGTTTATCTTCCCTCTTACTTAGGGTATTTAAACAAAGGGTGGCCCATCGCCATTAAACAGTGTGTATTACTGGATTCTTCCCTCTCATTATTGTAAATTTAAGACAAACTACATAGTAATAAGCATATGGGAATCTATCTTTCAAAAGGAGGAACACTATGCAACACTACAATATGATCATCAACGGAGAACAAATAGGATCGGATCTTTCGAAAAGGGATGTGACCAATCCCGCCACTTCAGAGGTCATTGCCACTATCCCGAACGGAGGCAAAAAAGAAGCTGCCAGCGCTGTGGACGCGGCTTATGGTGCATTCAAGGACTGGTCCCAATACTCTGCATACGAACGAAGTGAACTAATTCGAAAATGGTATGATTTAATTGATGAGAATAAAGAGGACCTTGCCCGGACCATGACCATGGAGCAAGGGAAACCACTAAAGGAAGCACTTGGTGAAATCCAATATGCCAACGGCTTCATCTCCTGGTACGCCGAAGAAGGAAAGCGTGTATACGGTGAACAAATTCCGGCAACTCAGCGAAACAAGCGATTATTCGTCCATAAGCAGCCTGTCGGGGTCGTAGCCGTCATCACACCATGGAACTTCCCTGCTGCGATGATCACACGTAAGGTTGCACCGGCACTCGCCACCGGCTGTACGGTCGTAATTAAACCGGCAAACCAAACCCCTTTGACCGCTTTAAAGATGGCGGAACTTGCAGAAGAAGCCGGCATCCCTAAAGGAGTCATCAACGTGGTGACAGGTGATTCGAAATCCATCGGGGAAGCGTGGATGGAAGACAAACGTGTACGGAAACTGACATTCACGGGATCAACGGAAGTCGGGAAGGTCCTGATGAAAGGTTCAGCTGACACCGTCAAGAAAATATCGTTGGAGCTCGGAGGACATGCACCTGTGATCGTGATGGACGACTCTGATCTAGAGAAAGCCGTCGATGGGGTCATTGCCTCGAAGTTCAGAAATGCCGGTCAAACCTGCGTCTGCTCCAACCGTGTCTATGTTCATGAATCCATCGTGGATTCGTTCACGGAAAAACTTGTGGAAAAAGTGAAGGATTTAAAAGTAGGAAACGGTCTTGAAGAAGGTGTCGATATCGGCCCATTAATCGATGAAAATGCAATCGAGAAAGTCCAGAAACACGTAGAAGATGCTGTAAACAAAGGAGCTTCCATTGCCTACGGCGGCAAAGGAAAAGGAGGGTTATATTTTGAACCAACTGTTCTTACTAACGTAACTGATGACATGCTTTGCATGAAAGATGAAACATTCGGTCCAGTCGCTCCTATCACGACTTTTAAAACGGAAGATGAAGCGATCGGGCGGGCTAATGATTCCATCTATGGTCTCGCTGCCTATGTATTCACAGAGAATATGGCGAAGGGAATCCTGATCAGTGAGCAACTGGAATATGGAATCGTAGGATTGAATGATGGCATGCCATCCACCCCACAAGCCCCATTCGGCGGATTCAAACAAAGCGGACTTGGTCGTGAAGGCGGACATCATGGGATCGAGGAGTATTTAGAGGTCAAGTATATTTCCGTCGGATTGTAAGAGCAAAAGGCACGCTCCATCTGCGTGCCTTTTTTTTGGTGCTCAAGGGTAAAATACAATTCACAAAGTGATAATTTCTCCTCTCCCTATTACTTCTTATAAATCTCACCAGACGACATCCACTCCATAAACCTCTGATAAGGATAATAAGTCGTCCCCTTCAACTCCACTTTTGGAGCCTCGGGAAATTTGTGTAGCAATTCATTGACTTCTTCTTTCGTAAGACCTACATGCAGATGCAAATCTTTTTCTTTTATCAACGTGGGATAATCTGAGAAGCTTGCTTTCGGGTTACCAAAGTTCTTTAACCCATCCCCAATAAAATATCCTAATGCCGTAAGCCCCGCTGCTATCCAGAAAAAGCTAATATCCATTCTAAAACTCCCCTTTTCTACGAATCTGTACCTTACATACGTTTAAACTTGATAAAAGTTCCATTTAATATATTTTTTACTTATTGAAATAATCATACAAATCTAGAAAAATAGAAATTGATATTATATTAGGAAAACTTATTGACTGCGCTTTCTTCCTATGCTAGATTGTGTTTAATAATAAAATTCCACGACGAGAAAATATAACTCGTCCCTGGTCAGGGGCGGGTTTTTTTATGTGAAATAATCAGAATAATCAATAGAAGCTATCATGGTTTGGTAAGGATTTGGAGGGTTTTTTTTGAGAAAGAAAGATGTACTGGTTTCAGGTTTTATGCTATTTTCTCTATTTTTCGGAGCAGGGAATTTAATATTCCCGCCTTATCTTGGAATGGAATCTGGAGGCTACTTTGCCGCCGCAATTGCCGGGTTTATTTTAACAGCAGTGTTCCTGCCTTTTTTAACGATCATTTCGGTATCATTATCTGCTAACGGATTATTGTCAATTGGCCAACGGGTCCATCCTGTCTTTGGGCTTGTGTTCGCCATCGTGATTTATATGTCGATTGGAGCACTATACGGTATTCCAAGGGCGTCGAATGTTGCCTATGAATTGGGATTTATGCAAGTGATCAGTGTGGAGGGACGGTTACCCTTATTCTTATTCTCTCTTGTCTTTTTCGGATTGACTTACTTACTCAGTATCAATCCAAAAAAGGTGATTGATCTTGTCGGACAGTTTTTAACGCCTGCCCTGCTCATTGTATTAGCGATCTTATGTGTACGGGCCTTTATGATCTTTAAATATACGGACGCTCAAGCAACTGAAAATTTCCAGTCAGATCCGTTTCTCAAAGGGTTTCTGGAAGGGTACTTCACCATGGATGCCGTGGCAGCCCTTGCCTTTGGGATTGTCATCATCAATGGATTGAAAGACAAAGGGGCTGCGGATAAAAGGGAGCTGATACGAGGAACGATCAGTTCAGGTATGATTGCAGCCGTCGGCTTAATCATGGTGTATCTTTCACTGGGATGGATCGGACGGGTTGTTCCCCATGAAGAGCCCCTTCAAAATGGGGCAGAAATATTGGTTCTTGCTTCTCACCAATTATTTGGATACAGCGGGAATGTGTTATTCGGAGCCATAGTGATGATAGCTTGTTTAACGACCTGTATCGGCCTCATCAATGCATGCGGACGTTTTTTCAATGAAAATTTCCCGAGGTTTTCATATAAGACTTATGTAATGATTTTCATCCTGATCGGGTTGGCGGTGACCAATCTTGGACTGAATTTGATATTGAAGGTGGCTACACCGTTACTTGTTCTGATTTATCCTGTAGCTATTGTGCTTGTAGTACTCTCTCTCTTTCAGCATTTCTTTGGAGAAAGCAAGAGAATGTATGTGTATGGGGTTGGGGTCGCAACATTATTTGCCTTTTACGAAATGGTGATGACGCTAGAAATTCAAATGGAAGGAATTCACGCTATCCTGGGATACCTTCCCCTCAGCGAAAACGGCCTGGCCTGGACCCTCCCTACCCTCGTGGCCGTCGTGGTTGGGTACGCCATAGACCTCTCCCAAGGGAAGATTACCTTTCCTTTCAAGAGAGGGACGGACCTCTAAAAAAAGCAGTAAGGCATGAGTGAATTTCCCACTCATGCCTTGCTGCTTTTTTGATTTTTAGGAGGTTTGATTTGTTGCTTTTTGGTAAACGTTCATGGAACCACCACTCAGTCCAATGGCTTCTGTCGTGTGAGTCCATCCATATTTTTCATAATAACCTTCCAGATCCGTTGTTAGGTATAGATGTTTGTAGCCTTTTTCATGGGCTTCCTGTATAGCATGCTCTAGGAGATTCGAACCAAGTCCTTTCCCTCTGTGATCCGGGTCGATGTAGAGGCAAGCAAACCATGGAAACAGGTCTTGCCTACTATTCAGGTCGTTTCTGAGCAGCGCGTACGTCCCAATGATTTGTTCTTCCTGTAAAGCGATATAAAATCGCGGTAAGTCCTCTTCGGTACGGCAGGAATGGAATATACAATCGTGATAGAACCTGTAATTCTCCTCACTTCCCCACTGTTCCCAGAAAGCTTTCACTGCTTCCTCAAAAATACTTGAATTCTTTTGTAGCTCCAATATTTTCATTGTTGCTTTCCTCTCTTCACTGAAATAGAAGTATCTTTATAGGATTCATCATTTGGAAAGGAAAACCTCTATTTCAATAAAAAAGACACGCTCTCAATTGAACGTGCCCTTATTAATTGATCAGTAAGCCCCATCTGAATACGTTAATTCGTAGCTGTGGGAGTAAATCTCAAAAATATTCCCGAATGGATCTTCAACATACACCATGCGATAAGGCTTTTCACCGGGATAATATTCACGGATCGGCATGCGCTGTTTACCGCCGTGCTGTTTGATTTTTTCAACCATGCCTTCTACATCGGGGTCCTGGATACAGAAATGGAATAGTCCTGTTTTCCAATACTCAAAGTTATTCTCTGGCTTTTCGTTGTGTGGGAACTCAAACAACTCCACTCCGATTTTATCACCTGTAGCAAGATGAGCAATTCTGAATTTTTCCCAATCATTCCCGAATACATCACGGCACATCTGCCCGATTGCAGTATCATCATTTTCCACATCGGATGGCTCCATGATGGTGTACCATCCGAACACCTCTGTGTAAAATGCAATGGCCTCTTCGAGATTTGGGACGGATAGTCCAATATGAGAAAACGATCTTGGATATGGTAACATCGTCAATATTCCTCCTCTTTTTGATTAGTTTCATCTAACATGTCTCCATTATACGGAGCTGAGCTTCTTAATGTAAGAATGCACTTTTTTGTGAGAAACTAACCTTAAGGTAAGAAAGGACTGATGAGAATATGGATACCCCCATAAATCAAGAGGGAAAATTAAAGTGCTCGATTGAATACACACTGAAGAAAATCGGAGGGAAATGGAAAACAGTCATCCTATGGCATCTTGGGACAGACGGAACACTCAGGTACAACGGATTGCGCAGATTACTACCCGGGGTTGCCCATAAAGTGCTAAGTCAGCAACTAAAAGAACTCGAAGAAGATGGCTTCATCAATCGAACCCAGTACGATACCATCCCTCCAAAAGTAGAATACTCCATGACAGAATTAGGTATGACCCTCATGCCGATTCTCAAGCAAATGCATGCCTGGGGTAAGGAGCATGGTGAGTTTTAGGAGAGGGACGGACCTCGGATTCATTGTATAATTGGAATTAGGGGTTCATTGGTGGATTGGAGGTCCGTCCCTCTATCAGAAATTATATCAAGTCAATAAGAATATACGAACTGAATATCGTAATGATGATTCCCGCCACCCGATTGATCATCGTTAACGAGTCCGATTCAATCCGACTGCTTAACCATCCGCCTACCAACGCAACCGTCCCCCACCACAAAGCGGATCCGCAAAAGACACCCAAAACGACGAGCAATGCGGATACTACGCTGCCATCTGAATCGGTTACCCGAAAGACACCAAAGATAGCGATAAATGCAAGGATGGTCATTGGATTCGTAACCGTCAAAAGAAAAACTGAGAAGAATCCTTTCAAAGAAGAAGTGGCTTGCGATTCACCAGTCTTAAATGTTGCCGGCTGTGAAGTGAATGTCTTCCATCCTAATAAGAATAGAAACACCCCTCCCCATAATTGAATCCAGAACTGGTAATCAAGAAGGAAGTCGGAAACAATCGTAAGCCCCATGACAGCGACCAAGCCGTATAGTGCATCTGCAGTGGCAGCCCCCAACCCCGATACAAAACCTGTCCTTCTCCCATAAGTCAATGTCCGATGAATACAAAGGATACCGACCGGACCAACAGGAGCAGCAATGGTGACTCCTATGATGAGACTCTTTAAAAATAAAATGGTATCAATCATGGTCCTGCCGCTATTGTAAAGGAAAGTTATAAGTTTGTAGTGGCAGTTCCAAACTCTCTTTGAACGAATCCATGACAATCGTCTTTAGGGTCATTGTTATCGCCGGCAGGCTCTTGATTTCATGACTGATGACGTGATCCATATTCTTTATATTTCTACTCCGTACTTTCAAAAGATAATCATCCTCCCCGGCGAACTGTTATGCATGTTATTTTTCGTAAAAGAGGGACGGACCTTCAATTCGGTCTCCCCTGTGAATACCTCGGTCAAGCTATAAAGTAATTCATTTAATATATGCGGAGTTTCTAATCCTTTATGTACCTTTTCCCAAGAAACTAAAGATAAAAGATATTTGATTCATTCTTCGATTCAATTTATCCTTAAGTAAATGAAAAAGGATTGGAGGAAGATCGATGTCTATTGTTCTAATGAGAATTTATGATGAACCTCCCCAATTAGGCGGTCATCGCATTTTGATTGACCGAGTTTGGCCACGTGGAATTTCAAAAGAGGATGCAAACTTGGATGAGTGGATGAAGGAAATTACACCAAGCCCACATTTAAGAAAATGGTTTAATCATGAGCAGGAAAAGTTCGAGGAATTTAAAAAAGCCTACAAAGAAGAACTCAAACAAGATGATAAAAAACAAAAGAAGCTGCAGGAACTAAAGGAAATGTCTGCTAACGAACGCTTAGTCCTTCTCTACGGTGCAAAAGATGAGCAGCAAAACCATGCCGTTGTGTTAAAAGAAGTATTAGACGATTTATAATAATGAGGGACGGACCTCCAATCAGGATAAACCTTATTAAGTACAAGGCTTATACTTTATGGAGGTCCGTCCCTCTAAAATTACTAACTCACTATATCTTTTTGACAAATTCGGATTTTAGTTTCATGGCTCCGAAGCCGTCGATTTTGCAGTCGATGTCGTGGTCCCCTTCGACGAGCCGGATGTTTTTGACTTTGGTTCCCATCTTGAGGACGGATGAGCTTCCTTTTACTTTCAGATCTTTAATGACTGTAACGGAGTCACCATCGGTTAAGAGATTTCCGTTTGAGTCTCTAATCACCTTTTCTTCTTCTGCCGTTTCTGTTGCTGCTTCTGTTGTCCATTCATGAGCACACTCGGGGCAGACGAACAGACTTCCATCTTCATATGTGTATTCTGAGTTACACTTTGGGCAATTTGGCCATTCTGACATCGTGTTCATTTCCTCCAATGATTGTTTATTCATGATAAATGTAAAAGACATCGCATTCCATTATACCTGACCCAATGCGAGTCATATATCTTTTTCGTTCATCCATTTAGTCGGAGAGCCTTCGTCACATCCAATTACTATTTTAGAACACGTTCAGAATGTTTCTTTCCCCATTCCTCCAAGAACATTTCCAATAAAGGTCCTGGCAATGGCCGGCTAAAGTGGTATCCTTGACCTACTTGACAGGCATTCCGTTTCAGGAACAATACCTGATTTTCTGTTTCAATGCCCTCAGCAATAGTGGTAAAGTTCATATTTTGACTCATATCAATAATCGCTTTTACGATTGAAACTTGATTTGAATCTTTCATAATATCATCTACGAACGATTTATCTATTTTAATACTATCAATCGGTAAATGCCTTAAATTATTCAAAGAAGAGTAACCTGTTCCAAAGTCATCCATGGAAATGATGACGCCCAGCTTTTTCAGCTTATTGAGAACGTTCGTTGATTTTTCGAAGTCCTGCATAATACTCTCCGTAATTTCAAGCTCAAGTCGATCCGGCTGAAACTGGAGTTCTGATAGTGTTTCTTTTACCATGTCAACGAATCCATCATCCTTTATCTGTCTGACCGATATATTTACAGCAATGGGAATGATGCCTAACCAGTTCTTTTCCCACTCCTTACTTTGTTGACAAGCCTCTCGAAGAACCCACTCCCCAATCGGAATGATCAATCCCGTCTCCTCCGCCAGAGGAATAAATTCACATGGGGAGACCATTCCAAGTTCCGGATGCTCCCAGCGTAACAAGGCTTCTACTCCTATAATGTCCAGCGTTTCTAAATCCACCTTTGGCTGATAATGGAGAGTTAATTGTTTCAGCTCCAATACCTTTCTTAATCCATTTTCAAGCTCCATATTCCTTGAAGAAGCTTTTTCAAGTTCAGGAAAATAGAATTGATAGTTGTTCTTCCCGCGATCCTTCGCTAAATACATGGCTGTATCGGCATGCTTAATTAAACTTTCCTGGTCCTCTCCATCCTTTGGGTACATACTTATACCGATACTGGGTGTCACAAAGAACTCCTGTTCATGGATGACGATTGGACTGTTGAAGCTATGTAATACTTCACTCGTCGTTTCTTCGACCTCTTTCTCATTCAAATTAGAGAGTAAAATGATAAATTCATCTCCCCCTTGTCTAAACACAATCCCTTTATCTTCCACCACATACTTCAATCGGACGGCAACCTTCTCCAGTATAATATCGCCAGTAGAGTGCCCTTTCGTATCATTGATGACTTTAAATCGATCTAGATCCAGAAATAAGATCGCAATCGATTGATCAGGAGCTTCACGAATTGACTCATTTAAGTATTTCTTAAATTTATTCCGATTTGGGAGCCCTGTTAATGAATCATAATAGGCCATGGTGCGAATGGTTTTCTCAGTCTCTTTACGATTCGTAATGTCTCGTCCAACCAGCTGTATGGCCATCCTTCCTCCATACAAAATGGGCATCGCGGAAATCTCCAACTCTATTGCATCACCGTTAAGGCGATAAACGGTGATTTCAAATCGTTCCCCTGAGGTCGAATCTTTTGTCTGCTCCCTTATTTTCTTGATATTTTCCATACTGGTAAAATGGGAAACATCTTTGTTCATGATGTCCTCGGGGCAATTGGCGCCAATCAACTTACTGCCTGCTTCATTGATATAATCAAACTTTTGATTACTGATGACCGCAATAATATCTGGAGACATTTCTACTAAACTACGGTATTGATCTTCGCTTTCTTTCCGGTTGGTGATATCAAACAACACACTGGTAAAAGAAATCATTTCTCCGTTTTCATCCAAGGTAGGAATGCCTCTATCCTGGATCCAGCGAACCTGACCATCCGGCTTGATGATACGGTAAACACTCACACAGGCCTGACCGGAACCAAGCTTTTCCTCCCTTTTATTTAAAACCGGCATATCTTCAGGGTGTATCACTTTTCTCCAGAGTAGCGTATCCTGATAAAATTCATTCAAAGGAAATCCATACAAATTTTCAATACCAGGTGTAATCAAAAGAACATCGGACTTCATATCATGAGACCAAATCGCAACGTCCAGCGTCTCAAAAATGTTGTTTAAATTCTTATTACTTTTCGTTAGTTCCTTGGAAGCATTCCAATTCCCTTTGTATAGTAAGAATAATAAAGTAACCAGACAAAACACTATTCCTATATGGAGGAATAGGGATGCTACCCCATTGGAGTGAGTATTGGTTTTCCAAGACAAATCCGTGATTTCTAACAATAACATTATGAAAAATAGCATGAAGATTGTTTTCTTATTTTGTGTAAAATTCATTCATTACTCTCCTGAATATAAGAATTCTTTCATTAATCAAGTGTACTATTTATGGCTATCATTCACAATATAGCTAATTATTACCTCTTACACTATATAAAAAGGACCAACTCCATCGACTGGAGCCGGTCCTAATCGTTTCTAATACGACACACCCGTCCGTGTATGCGTCTTCTTAAATTCATCCATATCCGGATCAAAATAATCCTCATTAAAGGCCGGCACAAACTTATCATCCTTTAAATATCCTGATCCCCATGTCGGATCCAAAGTGACCCATTCCCCATCAAGGTTCGCTTCCACCCAAGCATGCCTTCCCGGGAAAATCCCGCCTGCCCTTCCTTCAACGAATCTCGCCTCGATGTCGCTGGCACGAAGCATGGCAATCGCCAGGTAGGCGTAGTCCTGGCACACACCCGTTTTGGTTTCCAGTGTTTTTAATGCACTGTCATCCCAGTTAAAGTCGTCATTTTCATATTTCTCAACGTCATAGGAAACATTTTTTGCGACATACTCATAGATTGCTTTCGCCTTGTCCCTGGCGCTAGTTTTTCCAGCTGTGACGGTTTTCGCCTGCTCCTTGATTTCCTGTGCATCTGACTGTACGCCACGGGATGGCAGAAGGTCTCGCTTATCTTCACCTGTCGATTCCACTTCAAACTTCGCAAAACCGAAAAATCTGAAATAGTCGCTATTTTCCTCCTTGATTTCAGGTACGCTGAGAGTCACCTCATAGGTACCTGGCCCAAACCGGAGATAAAAGGAATCATCAAAGGTAAAATCCTCTACCGGAATCACATTCAGAGCTTCATCCTCCCCTTTTTTAGTGGTGATGTAAATATGCGTCGTTTCCGGACCGAACTCAGCTTTTGGATCGATGCTTCCTTTGATGGAGTAAACACCATCCGACTTCTCCCCGCCAAATTGAGGAGATTCCAGAGTTACGCCACGCTCGCGATATTTATCAGCGTACTCAACCGGACTCATCACTCGATCAGACTCATTATCAATGATTAGAGTAGTGGCCGTCTGGTAGTAGTTTTCTCGATCTTCATCTGGTACCAGTACCTCAAGTTCGTGAATCCCTTCCCCATAAAATAAAGGAACTTCATAACTAAATTCTCCGTTTTTCACGGGAATGACATGTGTCCAGTTTTGCGAATCCTTCTTTAACCTGAGCATGATGGTGTCTTCATCTGTCAAGTTAGCAGCTCCTCCTTTTAAAGGAAAGATTTCGTTCCCTTTGATATAGCTTGATTCAGAACTCAAGGACAATTCTGCCTCCTGACCAAACGGGGTGAGCGTCACATCCCTCGTTATGTCGGGATTCACATTATGAACCGTGAAGGAAGCAGTATCATAGTAATAATTCTCACGATCCTTGCTTGGCAGCTGTACAGACACACTATACTCACCTTCTCCATTGAACAAGCGGATGTTCTGTTTGAACTTGCCATCCTTGATGGGTGTGTAGTATTCGAGCTGCTTTCCTGCGGGGCCTTCTTCACTCGCCCTGACCTTGATCCAGACGTAGTCCGACTTCAGTTCAGAATGCTGTTCAATTTCCCCGTCGACGGTCACTTGCCCATTCACTGCAAATTCCTTATATGAGGGCTCATTCATGGTGACACCGATTTCCTCGCTATAGGAAGTTAACTGAAGTGGCTCCATTTCCCCTAGATCATCGTTCATTTTCTTCTTTTCTTTTTCATACAGATCTTCTTCTTTTTTATCCACCTTCGTTTCTTCTCCGTTGGCACTAGAATCACTGCATGCCGTCAGGAACAAGAAACTTGTTAACAAACCCAAAAATAGAAACAAAAAGGGATTTTTCTTCTGCATGTTTTCCTCCTGAATTTTGGAGGGACGGACCTCTAAACGTTAATAATCACCTGAATAAAGAGTGATTTACGGACTTGAGGTCCGTCCCTCTTATTATTTTATTCTTGCAACCTTCTAAATCTGTTTGTAATAGATAATGGTTGCCTCTAATTCTCCAAAAGGTGACGCTGCGTAGTCTGGAATCCGCCCTCCCTGAACGAATTCCAGTGACTTATACAAGTGATTAGACGGCGCCCCTTCGACCGTATCCAGGATGAGCAAGGTCCGTCCCTCTTCTTTCGCTCTTTTCTCCGCCGTTTGCATGAGTGACCGGGCAATTCCTTTTTGACGAAATTGAGGGTGGGTCATCATTTTTGCGATTTCGGCTCTGTTGGTCCCGTTTTGTTTGGTGCATAGTTGAAGCTGCACAGTACCTGCAATTGCATCATCCATCCAGGCTGCATATAGGATTACATGTGGATTCAGTACATGCTGCCAGAAATCCATCGCTGCAGAACGTGCCATTGGGGATAAAAAACCAATTGAAGCTCCATCATCCACTACGTTCATTAATAAATCAGAGAGTTCCTCAATGTGCTGATCTATCGTTGTAAGTTCTTCGATTTTTAGTCCTTGATTCTTCATGACCTTCTCACTCCTTAGCATATCTTCCCTTCTTCATTACAGTGGTCCAATTTTGTTTTTGCAATGTATTTGTTAGATGTGATGACAACGTATGGATGTTGATTGTTTCAGTTCATCTTGTTTCTCATGATCCACCTAAACTACTATTCTTTTTAAACCTCTAGTTTTTTACTTCTCATCGTTTCCCATCTTCTTTTTTATATAATCAAATTATAACGAGGGACACTTCAATAATCTAACTTTTTATGGAAAATCCGTTTTTGTTCTACATAAGATAGAACAATTCTGTTATACTAAACATATAACAAACTAGGAGGTGAATCCTTGTTTATTCAAATAGAACCTCAATCAGATGTACCGATTTATACCCAGGTCAAGAATGGGATAATGGAGGGGATTGTCCGCGGGGAATTAGTGCCAGGGGATATCCTTCCCTCCGTTCGTAGCCTTGCCGGTGACCTGGGTGTTAACATGCACACGGTGAATAAAAGCTATCATGAATTGGAAAGCAAGGGTGTGATCCGGATCGTACCAAAGTCTGGGGCTGTTATTTGTCCACCATCGGAAGGAGAAATTCCGACCTCCCGATTGAATCAGATATCAGAAGAATTGCGGCCGATTGTAGTGGAATCATTGGTAATCGGCATGAATGAAAAAGAAATTCAAGAATTAGTTGCATCTATTATTCTAAAGGTTAAGGGGGAGTAACAAATGGAAATGACGCTTTTATTTGTCACAGTGGGATTTTTGATGGTTCTGCAAATCACCATTCCTTTTATCGTAAAACGAACGGTGGTTTTTGGTGTAACGATACCTGTTGATGAAATACAGAACGAACAGTTGCTACATTACAAAAAACTCTACGCATTGTTAACACTTTTCATTTCAATTGCGGCATTGGCTCTCTATTTTATCTGGTCAAAAGACATCTCACCCTCTGAAAATCACCTCATCTTAGCAGGCTTATTACTGCCTTTTGTCATCCTATTTATTTCGATGTCCCTTTATTTCTATTTTCATATGAAAGTGACAACATTGAAACGGGAAAAGCAATGGTTCAAGGATCGCAAACAGGTGAAGGTTTCGGAATTGAACTTAAGAACGAAAGATGAAATGCTGCCCTGGATAGTGTATGTAGTACCAATGGTGATCACTGCCGGATTAATGGTGTTTACATTGGGGAATTTCAATAGCCTGCCGGATCAGATTCCTACCCACTGGGGACCCGATGGCAAACCGGATTCATTTACGACCAAAACCTATCTTTCTGCTTTGACCCTGCCACTTGTATTACTGGTGATGAATGCAATGTTCTTAGGGATCAATGAACTCACAAGGAATTCCGGGATCAAACTGAGTGCAGGAAATATTAAGGCATCACGTGTCCGGCAGCTCCGTCTGCGCAAGTACACAAGCTGGCTCTTATTCTTCATCTCCATTCTGATAAGCATGCTATTTACATTCCTGCAATTCACCACCCTGTATGAAAATAGCGTCAGCGACCTGCTGATCATCACCATGCCACTGGCCTTCTCTGCACTCGTCTTGATAGGGACGGTCCTTATGGCCATCGAGGTGGGGAAAAAGGATTCGGACTTGGACTTAGAGATCATTGATGAAGGCACCGGAGAAGTGATCAATGCAGATGACGATCAATACTGGAAAGGGGGGCTCTTCTATTTCAACCCTGAAGACCCCTCCATCTTCGTCGAAAAACGCTTCGGAGTAGGCTGGACCCTGAACTTCGCCAGACCACTGGGATACCTCATCCTGGTCGGACCGCTGCTCGTGATAGTAATCATTACACTCATATAACGGTGAGGGACGGACCTCTCAAACTGAGCGATAAAGTTACATCAACGTTCAGCTGAAGAGGGTCCGTCCCTTTTGTTACGTGACTTCCACCCTTCGATAACACTTGGGACCACTTTCGCTTGTAAATGAATCCGAGGTCCGTCCCTCCTGCTACTCTTACTACTAAAAAAGGCTCAATCTCTGGAAATTCGACTTTTGTTATGGACAGATTGTTCGGAATACTATATAAATAGTAGATGGAAACTCACAAAGAAAACGTTTACAACATGAGATGACAAGGAGGATTCTATGTTAGATGTGCTAGACAAGATTAATTCATTCTTATGGGGGACACCAAGTTTAGTACTGTTATTTGGGACAGGCCTTTTCTTAACGTTTATGCTTAAAGGGCTGCAGTTCCGAAAGCTATTGTATGCATTTAAACTTGCTTTTACAAAAGAAGAACCCTCTTCTTCTGCTGACAAATCAGAAGGGGATATCAGTAACTTCAAAACGTTGATGACGGCTCTGTCAGCGACAATCGGTAACGGAAACATTGCCGGTGTTGCGACGGCATTGACGATTGGCGGACCCGGGGCCATCTTCTGGATGTGGGTTGTCGGCCTTCTTGGTATGGCCACAAAATACGCAGAAGCCCTGCTTGCCATGAAATACCGTGTGAAAAATAAAAACGGTGAATACTCCGGTGGGCCGATGTATTACGTAGAAAAAGGTCTCGGAAGCAAGTGGAAGTGGCTGGCTGTTGCGTTCGCTTTATTCGGCGCATTTGCTGCCCTGGGGATCGGTAACAGCGTACAATCCAATACGATTGCAGACGTCATGACCTCAAGCTTTCAAATTAACAATCTAGTAACCGGAATCGTGTTGGCTGTCCTGACAGGTTTGATCATCTTTGGGGGCATTCAACGAATCAGTACCGTCGCTTCCTTCTTTGTACCAATCATGGCATTCCTGTACATTGGTGGTTCATTGATCATCATCGTACTGAATTATGACATGATCATTCCGGCATTTGAAATGATTTTCCATTACGCGTTCAACCCTGTAGCTGCCGCTGGAGGTTTCACCGGAATCATTATCAGTGAAGCGATCCGCAGCGGGGTATCACGTGGAATTTTCTCCAATGAAGCAGGTCTTGGTACGGCTGCATTGATTGCAGGTAATGCTAAAACCGATCACCCGGTTAAACAGGCACTTGTCGCCATGACGGGTACGTTCATTGTGACGATTATTGTTTGTACAATGACTGGACTAGTTCTTCTCATCACTGGTTTCTGGGATCCTACTGGAGGAGCGATTTCAGGAGTTGAACATGCTCCAAGCCTTGATGGCGGAGCGTTAACGAGTGCCGCCTTCGGTCATGCTCTTGGGGTAGCAGGAGAATACATCGTATCATTTTCGGTCATATTCTTCGGGTTCTCAACAATCGTCGGATGGTATATGTACGGAGAGAAATGCTTCGAGTACTTGACGAATTATCGTTTCGCTAACTCCTATAGACTCATATACATTTTAGCAACCGGCCTTGGTGCCGTTGCAAACCTGGAGCTCGTTTGGGCCTTTGCTGATATGTCTAATGCCTTGATGATGATTCCGAACTTGATCGCCCTTATTTTACTTTATAAGGTCATCGTTCGTGAAACAAATCATTACTTCAATGAGTACTTGCCCATGATGCAAGCTCAGCCAAGAAAGAAAGCCAGTTAAAAAGAAACCCGGCGTGATGTGTGAATCATGCCGGGTTTTATTTATTGAAGTACGATTTCATATTTACTGTGACGGCCGTGGATATGAGTAACTTCTTTTAAGGAATATCGTTTTTGGTAATAGTGGTTCAATCCTTCGTTACTCGCGATGCAATCAAAGCGGATGATTTTTTTTCCTGTTTTTTGTCCCTCTTTTTCGACCCAATCCAGTAAGACCGCACCTAACCCTTTTCCTGCATGGCTTCTATGTACGACCAATCGATGCAAATACATAACGTCATCTTGGGCCTCTTCCCCCCAAAGGTCCACATCCCATTCACTTGGATTATTCTCAAGAGCAAGAGTAGAAACGGGTTGACCCTCTTTTTCCACAAGATAGGTCGCCTCGTTTTCAATTGAACGAAGGACTTCTTCTGTGTTTCCATCTAAATCAGTCAGATAGTAACTCCATTGCTTCGTCCTTTTTGTCTTTAACCATGAGGCTGCATTCACTAACAGCTCCAAAACCTTGTTTAGATCCTCATTTTTTGCCTGCGTGATTTCATAAACTTCTTCATCGAGTTTAAATCGCATGGTCTTCTTCTCCTTTCCCATTTAGGTATAGTAACCCATTTACCCATCATTTGGACAAAAGTCTTAACCATTTCTTCATTTCAAAAAAGCTAAAGGATGTTTAAGTGAGGAAAAGAAAAGGAATTACCATTAACATCTTTATTAATCAACACATGTTCGACCAGGAGCATATAGAGGATGGATTGTTTGTTCTTTAACTTTACGTTAGTAAGTTCCAGCCAGGCTTGCTCAAACAATCGTACTATAACTTATCTTTAGGAGGCACACAATGAAATTTGCAGGTGTAGGTTTAGTTATTTTGGCCGCTATATGCTGGGGCATTAGCGGGGGGATTGCCGATGTTTTAATGAACAAGGGTTGGGATCCTCTTGTGATTTCACTTTACCGAGGAGGAGTTGGATTCATATGTTTTTTTGTGTGGTTCCTCCTTCGCTTTAGACAAAATCGGGGCATCTCTACCCGTTTATTCTTATGGGCTCTATTTGCGGGTGTTGGTGTTGCAGGAAATTTCACTTTTTATTTTCTAAGTATCCAAGCTTCAAGCGTTGCTGTTGCCGCTACTTTAATGTATACCGCCCCTGTATTCGTACTTTTAATCTCCTTTTTATTACGAATAGAACATTCTACTTGGCTTAAATGGGCCTGTATTACCGGTGTTCTATTTGGGATTATCCTGCTAACAGGTGCTTACAACACTGAATCGATTTCGGGGAGTTTTTTTGGGGTGGCAGCGGGGCTTGCTGCCGGTCTTTCCTATGTTTTGTTTATATTCGGATTTAAAAATGCCTCTTCTACCGGAAACCCTCAAACCACGTTAACCATTGCTTTTTTTTCATTTTGTCTCATCCTTTTTCTCTTTACAAACAAGGGTGAAGCCGCTGCTGTGTTAGCGTCAAATGATATAGGATGGTTTTTACTTTTAGGGATCCTGGGGGCTGGACTGTCATTCATATTGTATGTGACTGGGATTCGATGGACTACTCCGGCAAATGCTTCAATGGTCGCTATGGTAGAGCCGGTGACAGCCTCATTATTTGGCGTTCTGGTTATCGGAGATCGCTTGACTCCCATTCAGATTTTTGGCATGGTGGTCATCCTTGTTACGATCACCGTCCTTAGTATGAAGCAGTCTGACTGAGAAAGTTTATCTCCCCTAACGGAATTAAATTGATCTAATTTATTTTTGTGAAACGAAATTTTCTCAGTAAAAAAACAGTTCATAGGTATAAAATAAAAAGTTCCTGTCAATTGGTCTGCCATTCATCAATGAAAAGTGGAATGACCCATGATATTGAAATAAAACGTCCTGTGCCAATTCACAGGACGTTTTTAATGTTATTTATAGGGTATGCACTCCCCAAAAACGGATTATTTACACAAAAGGATGGTTCCATCCATCAAGCATACCACTTATGCCACATATGAACGTTTCTGCCTCTCACAAAGGCATCCACCCGGTTAGGGCCCCAAGACACGGCTCCCGGTGAAGAGCGAACGCCTCCCCTTGGTGCTCCAAGGTCTTCCCAGTTGCTCCAGCGGGAACCATTCCACCATTTGTGCCACATGTTATTGTTGTCTCCACGGACAAAGGTATCGATCCGGTTCGGTGCCCAGGAAGATGCAGCAGGTGCCCCTTCAAAGCCTCTAGGCGGGGAACCGAGATTCTCCCAATTACTCCATCTCGAACCGTCCCACCACTTATGCCACATCCGGTCGTTGTTTCCCCTGACAAAGCAATCGATCCGGTTGGATCCCCAGGATACCGCACCCGGTGAATCCCTCAAGCCGCCTCTTGGAGCGCCAAGGTTCTCCCACTGGCTCCAATTCCTTCCGTCCCACCATTTATGCCAAAGATTATTGTCATATCCCTGGACGAATACATCCAATCGGTTGGCTGCCCAGGATGAAACCGTTGGATCCCCCTTGAAGCCCCTTGGCGGTCCCCCGAGATCTTCCCATTCATTCCATCTCGAACCATCCCACCACTTATGCCATAGAGTATCCCGATTCCCTCTTACAAACGCATCAATGCGGTTCTGGCCCCATGACACGGCAGCAGGGGAACTCCTTAAGCCTCTGCGTGGAGCTCCGAGGTCCTCCCAATTACTCCAGCGGGAGCCGTTCCACCATTTGTGATACATTCTGTCATTCTCACCTCGAACAAACGTATCCAAACGGTTCGCCTGCCAGGAAGCAACAGCCGGCGAACCCTTCATCCCCCGTGGCGGAGCACCAAGATCCTCCCATTCCCTCCAGCTTGCCCGCCAATCAAATGGATTTTCGTAGACAGCTTTGTCATAGAATCCTTGATAAGGATCATAGTAGTTCAGCTGTTGTGGATAATACGTGAACTCACGTTGTTGTTCGTATGGTGGATAGAACTGTTGATAAGTATGTGGTAACAGACCATCTTCATAATGATTTCTGACTTCCGGCCAATACGGATAGCATTCTTGTTGTACATCACATGGTATCATTCGTCGTGGAAAAAACATACTGCATCCCTCCTCTGCATTTACTTTATGCAGGAGCCCAGATGGAGGAGTATGTACTTTTTTTCTCAAAAAAAGATCCCTCCACATGTGGAAAGGATCCTGAAATGTCTAAACCATATACTGTTGATATCGTTCTGCATCACTCATCTTGCATTCTAGCGTCAGCTTCGTACCTTTTTCTTCATACTCGGTTTCTAACACATTGGCATTCTCATTAAAATAAGAAATCAAATGGCCTTTATCAAATGGAATCAGCATTTGACAGCGTTTATAGTCTTTAAAAATATAACTTCTCACCACTTGAAGAAGTTCGTCGATTCCAATTCTATTTTTTGCGGAAAAATAAATGCGGTCCTTTTCCACTCTGGGTATCCCTTCTTCCATCAGTTCAGCTTTGTTAAAAGCGTAGATGACAGGTGTATCACCTATCCCGAGTTCTTCAAGGGTTTGATCAGTCACCTTCATCAATTTCTCGTAGTGAGGATCGGAATAATCAACCACGTGAATGATGAGATCAGCCTCCACCACTTCTTCAAGTGTTGAACGGAACGCTTTGACCAGCTGATGAGGCAGTTTATTGACGAAACCAACCGTATCTGTCAGAAGAAATGCCTTATTGTCCGGTAAGGTGATGTTTCTCACCGAGGTTTCAAGTGTCGCGAACAGCATATCCTTTTCAAACACTTGCTTGTTTTCGTTTGGATGGAATTTTTCTACGAAAGCGTTCATCGTCGTCGACTTCCCGGCATTTGTGTATCCGACGAGGGATACGACCGGGATTTCACTCTTTCGACGCTGCTTGCGTTGTGTAGTTCGCAGGTCAACAAGCGAATCAAGCTCTTTATTCAATGCTGTGATTTTCTCTTCAATTCGGCGTCGGTCAAGCTCGAGCTTCGTTTCACCCGCACCACGGTTCGCGAGTCCAGAGCCTCCCCCTTGACGGCCTAAAGACTCACGGCGGCCAATCAAACGCGGGAGCATATATTGCAGCTGAGCTACCTCTACTTGAAGTTGTGCTTCGCGGGTTTTCGCACGTTCTGCGAAGATATCGAGAATCAACATGGTCCGGTCCATGACTCGAATATCAAGTTTCTCCTCAAGTACACGAATTTGCGAAGGCGACAACTCATCATTGGAAATGAGCACCTCCGCTTCCCACTCTTCAATAAGTGGCAGGAGCTCTTCAATCTTCCCCTTACCAATATAATGAACATGATTCGGACGTGGCAGATTTTGAGTCAGTTCACCGACAACATCAATATGCCTCGCTTCTGCCAATCCATTCAACTCAAGCATCGAATATTCGAAGTCATTATTCTTATCCTTTGTATTAACGCCTATGGCGATTGCTTTTAAACGTTCTTCCATTACTACGTCACTTCCTATCTTTTAGTGGGTACAGAAAAAAGCACAGGCCTCTGCCTGTGCTTTTCGTAAATGGATTTGAATAAACCGGTGGCGCATGAAGAAGACCGCATTTTCCCCTTGCGTTTTCCAAGAAAACACACCATATGGCACCACTAGGCAAGTATTCAATTCTATTTTTAAGAAGACAAGAAAGAATAGCCATTCAGCCTCCCTTTCCTTCATTCAACGTCAAATGAAGAATTCCTTTGAAATAGTCAGACCGATCCCATTTACCCTGCACACAGGCAGAGCCTTTGAACTTATTCAATTAAGCGTTCAAATTGCGGATGCGAAGTCTGATTAAAATCAAAAGGAAAACCTCCATTTCTCATAAATTATTATCATCTTACCACAAACAACTGAGGATGGGAAGATATGGTTTGAGGGACGGACCTTCAATTAGCAAATCTATATCGGAATTTCCTATTTAGAGGTCCGTCCCTCACTTCATATACCGGAGAAGCCACAGGTTCAGCCAGGACAGAAGGAGGATGATCGCAAATTGGACAATGGAGAGTGAGATGTTCCAGTTGTTGGTGTGAAAGATATTGAGCGCAGCTGTGCATTGTTGAATCACACTCAAGACCGCAATCCAAACAAGGTATCTCCATAGAGTGGGATAATTCGCTTGCCTGCTTAGAAAAATCAAAAGTGGAACACATAATAATATCAACCGATAAAAGAAATCAAACGGGTGTACGTCTTTCACAACATAATAATAAAGCTCATATCTCCCCTTCAGTACCGCGTCTATAAACAAATTCATATATAAGATAAAGAATACGCTTCCATACCATTCCAGAGGCGTCAAATGAAAGAACGTCTTCTTTATACCAAGTAATTTATCAACGAATCGAAAGTTATACAACAAGATCACAAATAAGATCGGATAAATAGGAACGGAGTATATCAGTCTCCAGCCAGTGTACTGAAAAAAGGTAGAATAGTGAGCGGCCACAAACTCATAACATAATGCAAATATTGTCCACCCCAGTATGTAAATCCCCTTGATGATTAAATTCTTCTTTGCAGGAAAAAAAGCTAAAAACAGGATATTAATCGCTGGGTAAATGCCAATCGCACCTACAAAATCAATCCAGTCCACCCCTGCTTCGAAATAGGAATATAACTTGAACATTCCACCCAATAGGGAATCTGCAAATAAAGCCAAATATATGGAAAACAAAGAAGTAACGTACATCTCTATGATCCGGAGCCTTTTTCTTACCATATAGACGAAACCATTCAGGACAAAGATTGTTATCCCCATCAATAGCATATACATCATCCTAGCATTCTTTAGATGTATTCATTATTCACTTAAATTATGAGAATACACTCTAAAAAATCATAAATATATACGTCTCGATAAATAAATCTTTTAAGAAAAATCCATACTAATGAATACATTTTCTGAACAGAAGGAGGCCTATCCATGTCACATCATCCCAAAACAAATTTAACCTCAGCCGAATTGGCCGCTCTTTGGTCTACATATCAAAGTGACACTCTGGCTCTGTGTGTATTTGAATATTTCCTTGCAAAAAATCAGGACCCTGATACGGCATCCATTCTCCGTTTAGCTCAAGAAAAATCTGAGCAGCATATTGGCTTCATCTCATCCATTTTCAAAGAGGAACAAATCCCTATCCCTTTTGGATTTTCAAAGGAGAAGGACGTGTTCCCAGATGCCCCTGCCATTTATGGCGATACCTTTTTCTTAATGTATCTCCGGCAAATGGCGAAGGTTGGGATGATTACCTATAGCGGGGCGGTATCCCTTACAGTACGAGAAGACATCCTTGAGTTCTTCCAACAAGCCCTTCGATTTTCCAGTGACCTCTACAAAAAAGCAACGGAGACTGGAAAAGAAAAAGGAATTTTAATAAGACCCCCATATATTGATTATCCTGAAAAAGTTGAGTTTATTAAGGAAAAATCATATATGAGTTCCAGCCTGAATCCATTTGTCAATAGACGTCCACTAAATGCCATTGAAATATCACATCTATTCCTTAACACAGAAACCAATTTACTGGGAAGCATGATTGCCACAAGCTTCGCACAAATGGCGCAATCAAAAGAAGTAAGAAAATTCATGACCAGGACGCAGGAAATTGCACAAAAGCACCTCAATATCTTTAGTGATGCTCTCATCAATAATGATATGCAGGCTCCCATGTCTTGGGATACCAATGTAAAAGCTTCAACTACCCCTGCTTTCTCAGATAAACTGATGATGTTCCACACCACTCTGATAAGCAATGCCGGGATGGGGAACTATGGTACGGCTGCAGCGGCAAGTATGAGAGCTGACCTTGTATCAAATTACTTTAGACTCATACTCGAGGTGGCCGAATTAGGCAAAAGTGGTGCGGACATATTGATCAATAACGGCTGGCTGGAAGAACCACCTCAATCTGCTGATCGAAAGAAGTTGGCGGAAGATAAGTGATGAGGTGAGGTCCGTCCCTCATCACGTTAGCCTACTAAAGAAAAAACTCCAAATCAACTCTATTCCACTTGATTTACAAGCGGAATGATGGAAGATTTGGAGGTCCGTCCCTCAATTCTTGATCGATACATTCACTTGATCGGAATGGGAGATGGTGATGGGGTGTTGTCCGCTTCCTAGTTTGAGGGTGGCAGATTTGTTTGGGATTCCTTCGTTGTTTACGTCAGTGTCGGATACAGCGGTTTGTTCTGTATATTGCCATTTAACTTCCTCCCCTTGGATGTCCCCTACGTTTTCGGCATTGATGGTCAGGTCCTCCGATGAAACGAGAACCAGATTGACCCTTGCTGAGCTTGATACTTCCCATGAGCTTGAAATGGTTCTCGGCTTTAATGTCACTTCATTGTAGTCACTCGAGATTTCCAGGGACTTGGATCCCGGGATGACGAGTGTAGCCTCCAACTCTCTCCCTGATTGCATCCAGCCATTGGAGTCGGGAAGACTTTTCAATGTGATATACAGCGTGTCTCCTTTTTGTGTCGTCATCAGATAATCTTCCGGATTCGAAAGTGATGGTTTCCCTCCTGTAAAGGAAGAACGATACGTACCAAACACACTCACTTCTTTATCCGTAACCGTTTCAACCGTTATTGGATAATGACTGGAATCAACGACGATCCGTTTCACATCATCACCGACCTGATGGCTATAAGAAGGAAGGTCCGCTGTCTTCACTTCAGAATCAAAGAACGATTGCATCTGTCCCATCAATCCTGTTGCCTGAACAACGGTAAATCCGATTCCCACCGTCCCAATCACAGCCACAAATATTATACTGAGGAAATCATATTTTAATATTGGCTTCTCCTGCTTTGATAAAAATAAGTACACTAGGATTTCTGCCCCTAACACAATCAGTAGTACAGGCCACCAACCTGCTAATACGTACGCTGAATCCCATTTTAAAAGCTGCGATAGCAGTAAAAAGATTCCTAAAAAAAGCAGGGATGCCCCCATTGACATGGATCCGACTCTCCAAGTTCTCATTCTGATACCTCCTCTTTTGAATGGGCTCTTTTACTTCCGGCAACCAATTTGATTCCTCCCCCAATCAGGAGAAGACAGACAATTCCCGGCTGGATATAGCTATTCATCACATGATATGGATCGATGCCATACGTCTCTAAAATTGGTAGAGATAACGGCATCATTATGTTCGTCGCCAGGTAATACACACCAAGGAGCATCAACCCGATACCCACCCATTTTTGCTGATTGATCAAGTAGGATACAATCGGTGTGTCCTCAAATGGTTCTTTTCCGTGCTTCGTCGCCCTTTGCAGACCATCAAAGAAGCTATAGAACCAGATGATCGGAACTAAGAATAGAAAAATCCCTAACCGAAGTACGTCTAATATATAGATAGAGAACAAGAACACTGCCATAAGCTGAATGCCCCGTCGCTGATAACCAAGATACAGATGCCCCGCTCCAGGAAACATCGATAAAAATGTAGCGAATGCCTTACTCTTTCTCCCGCCTTCATGCTGGGCTTCCAGGTCTTCCAATACAGACCGGTCCGTCAGCACTTCCCCAGCCTGTTTTTTATTCAATAGTTGCATCGTATCGAAGAAATTGTATACCCATACGACAGGGAGAACGATCAAGAACACCATAAACTCCCCTCTCCCCGTCATCGCTGTTACAAATAGAATCATCGCAGCTACTCCAAGGAACGTCGCCAGAAATGTGACCCCCCGGTTCATCAGTCCCAGTTGGAAATGACCGAGCCCTGGTATCATGGATAGGATGATGGTATAGAAGCGTTCGGTGCTCAGCTGCCCAGAATCACTTTCTACCACTTGTTCTCTTGAAGCTTCATTCGCTTTCAACATTCTTGATGCCACAAGTGCCGTATTAACGATACTGATGAGATACAATAGGAACGCAAACCCAATGGTGATAAAAGCAAAACCATCCCAGTTCAACACTTCCGCTCCCACGAAGGCAACAGGAAATGACGCCATCAATACGAGTATAAACAGGACCCCTCTTAGTACCTTACCTAAGTACATCAATCCCACACCGGGTATAAAAGCCAACAAAAACGCAATGATTGGATTCTTCTTTTTATTCATCTTACTCTGCCTCCTGTTCTTCAATTTCTTCAACACTATCCAGTAAAGCCGTTGTTTTATTTAAAATATTTTCTGTGAAAGATGCCGACTGCTGAACCTTTTCAAATTCAGTCGTGATCTTCGATAGTTCACCAAAAATACCAGATGCCATCAAAATCAGCGTCATCGCCGTAGCCAGCACATAATGAAACACCTTTTCCTCATACCACTGTTTCTTGACCGGCTTCATCACTGGATCCCTTTCAACCGGAATTCGCTCCATCATCTCTTCTGTAAAGAGGGACGGACCTTCAATGGAAGGAAGCTCATCTTGAACCGCCTCGATCGCTTCCATATAAAGACTCATGCATTGATCGCAACTGTATAGATGCTCCTCGTATTCGGTTCGCTTATTATCATCCATTTCATCCCTGGCGTAATTCATCCATTCTTCCAACGCAATATGGCTCATATGAAATCCTCCTCCTTCCAATTCTTCCGCATCCAAAGCCTTGCCCGGTACAGCTTTGTTTCAATCGTTTTCACCTGCACATGCTGTTCATTTGCAAGCTCTTGATAGGACTTTTCTTTTATGTAGAATCCTTCAATCACTTCTCTGTATGATTCGGGAACTTCTTCTAAATGCCTCAACACGAGCTGCTTTTGTTCTTTTCTTAATAATCGTCTTACTACAACATCCTGTGACTCTTTCACAGGGAGGTCGTCGACCAGCTCTTCCTTCTGTCTTGCCTGCCTTCGCTTACAATCAATGGCATGGTTCACCGCAATTCTCGTCATCCATGTCTTGAACCCTTGATGCTCGTACTGAGGGAGAGAGATGTAAATCTTCATCCACACTTCCTGTGATGCATCTTCCGCATCTTTCTGATTTCGCAGAACCCCGAAGATGCATTTAAAAACATACTGCTTATGCATTTCAATCAACATGCGAAACGCATGCTCACTGCCATTCTTCGCCTTTTCAATTAGCGGATCCACCAACCTCTCTCCCCCTTTCTTCTGGTCTCATAGTAATAGACGAAAGAAAATGGTGAATCCCTACAGTTTTTTGAAAATATTTTTTAGTTGGTGGTGTAGCCTGGAACATTTGATTGGATTCGTAGCTGGTCATGGCTCGTAACTTCACGATTTGGGATTTCGCCGTTAAATTATGGATTTCGCCGTTATATTGAGATTTTCGCCGTTAAAATCAGAATTTCGCCGTTATATTGAAAATATCGCCGTTAAATAAATCTCTCATCGACTCAACAGGAGATTACAAGAACCGGGCAGCGGGTCGATATCTCCTCTTGAATGCACGTTCGCTGATATATTGGAAATTTCGCTGATAAACTGGTCGATTTCGCTGATATAATGACAAGGTCCAGAATTTCACTCCCTCTCCCTAATCGAAACAATACGCATTTTGTCGGCCATTCGTTGGAGCGCGATTAAAATTGAAAAAAATCGCAATATATATCACTCTCCACCACCCATCTGCCACATCCATCCTGAAAACCACCCTTATTTACCACCTAACACGATTTCTTCATTCCTGATATACTCGTAAAGTACTTATCTTCTTAAAAAAGTGAGTGGATATAATGAAAGAAGGCATTACCTTAATAGTGGAGAGCATTAACAACCTCCATGACATGTTAATAGGAATAACAAGTGATCTCGGTTTCACCCTTACGGATAAAGATTTGCATTTTTGGATTATGGGCATCATCGGAATTTCCGTGTTCTTTTTTGTATACATTGTGTCTAAGATTCTATCGAAGCTTAAGTTCGGCATCACCGCACTGGCTTTCTTCTATACATTGACCTTCATGTTTGTGTTGGTCTTCGCAATCGAAATTCAGCAGGCAATCACAAACCGGGGGCAGATGGAGTTCATCGATGCCATCGTTGGTTTATGGGGATACATTGTTTTTTTCCTCATGTATATTGGATTGGCAGCGATTATTCTACTGATTAAGTTTTTCTATCAAAAGCTTTCCCGGAACAAAGAAAAGACCGTGGAAAGCGACTAGGGTATTACTCTCCCCGAAGTAATACAAGCAGTTCTTCGAATGGCACTGCTGATTTATCATGACCTATCAAAAAAGGAGCAAACGCCATATGCGCTTGCTCCTCTACTATTTCATTTTACATAAATATTTCAATTCTATTAGATTCCTCATTCAAAAGACTCTCAAGTACTTCGCGCTTAATCCTCATACCACCCGTACGATATCGATTAGAAACCTCTTCTGTCTCCACTTTTTCACCATTAACCACAGTGTGGCTGCTCTTTTCTCCCATGTGATAAGTGAACGTAACAGGTCGATTCATAAATTTGAATTCAAAGGTCAATCCGTCAAATTTCTCTGGTAAAACGGGATCAATGATCAAATCTTCTGCTTCTTGGCGGATGCCCAGGCAGTTGGAGATTAATTGGTTCATGTAGATTCCCGGTCCGCTTGAGTAGATTCTCCAGCCGCCTTTTACCGGTACGGTCCCTGCGCGCAGCTCGTTGAAGCGTTCTTGCGCCTCGTATCGTGTATTGAATTTACCGTCGGAGCTGCTGAAGTATGCGTTACTTTGTCTCCTTTCAGCGTTAGGAACGACTTCTGTCAACCCGACAGGATTGATGATTTCAAGTCCCTTCCACACTTCTTCCGTATTTCCGAGCTTCGCCATTGCTTCAACAAAGCGAATATGAGCGTGAACATATTGCAGACCGATTTCGCGGCCGAAATTGGCTGCTTGTTCTGCCCGTTTGAAGTGTGTGCTTATTCCACCTTTGTAGTTTGCAGGGCGGTTCATTAATCGGACTCCGTCTGGACAATATAGATGTTCCTTTACCAATTGGTAATGGGATTCTGCTTGTTCCGGCGTGAATAATTCAGAGATGATACTGCGGTTCATCGGCAGCAGTCGATACTCTATGCCCGTTTTTGTGTCCGTCGGGTGAAGCATTAATTCTGCATGTGCCGGATCTTCCATGTAAACAAAGCCTGGTATCACATCATTTTGTAAAATATAGCGATTATAATTATTCTGTATTCCTGATGCGAGTGCTTTGAATTCCGAAGCTACTTCATCCCGGACTCCCTGAAGTACGTTAGACAATTGATTCAATACCTGATAGGTCAGGGCAACTGTCCAGCTGCTCGCCATGAATTTTTTCAGCTGGGAGTTTGCCGGTTGAAGCGTATCATCCCAATCCCCATCGCCGTATGATGAAAGGAATGTGTCATGCAAGAAATGTTCTTTAATGTAGGCGATTTCTTTATGAATATGGTGTAATAGCGTCGCCCTTCCTTCCGATAAATCAAAGCCATCCCGGGTCGTATAAGGGATTTCTTCCTCCAGAATGCTGTAATCATTGGTTGCCGCGATATAGTCACCGACAACCTTTAACGGCCAAACAATGATATCTCCATGACTATCATCCTGCTGAATCTTGAAGTAACGGTCAAACATGAACCATTGCGGCCAATTTCCGTTGTCTTCATATTGATGAGAATAGACGGTTTTGATGATATCTTTCACACTTTGGTAGTTGTGAGTGGCCATGAAATACTCCGTCGGGCCCTGACACACATCCCGGGTTCCCCAAGCCGCTCCGCCGTATTGCTCCAGTCCATGGGGCACCGAGAAATGGACAAGCATGTTGTGAGTGTACCACCACGATAAGGAATTGACTTTGGCCAGTTCACTTGGAATCTCCCCATGTTGAGAAAGCTTGAATCCATTCATCACTTGATGATAGTACTCTCTATAGCGCTCAAATTCAACGTTCATATCAGACTCTTCGAATTCTCTATCTTCCCCGTGAAGAAGACCTTGAAGGGTCATGGTCCATTCTGTTGTCGCGGTTAAGTCGAGTACACAAAGAGAGGCGCTTCCAGCTGGGACGTTCTTACCCAATCTTTCCTCGTTCCCGATGCTCATGTCAGCCCCATCGACCTTTATTCTGTAACACAGGTCAGGGTACGTTTGGCTGCTTTCAGATTGAGAATCAGCAGAAACGGAGAGGATATTCCCATTTTTTTCAAGCTTATAAGGTACTTCGTATTCATTGTTGTTCATTGTAATCTGATTCGAAACAAGATAACGGTACTGTTTTCCGTTCTCAGATCGTACGTTCAGTCGAACTTCAGGCTTATCAACCGTTGTATAATTTGTGATAATGATCGTATCGTCCTGTGTCTTGTAATACCAGCGCGCAAAGTTGAAGCCTAATTCAAACATGGAAGGCATGGTTAATAAACGATACACTCCTTCAACCTCAACATAAATGCGCTGACCGGACGTTTTCATGACGTTTAAATGATTCCGGGTATTCGTTAACATCTTGTTAAACGATGTATTTCCAATCACGAGTTGGGAGTTGAATACTCCGTACATGAAGGATGTGGTTGTGATGGTCCCTTCCTTCAGCTCATGATTTCCTCCAGACATGAGGATGTGTCCATGAGGGCGTTCAACAACCAATTCTTTTTCTTTTAACACGACATGTTCGTGAGTGTCTGTGAAGAAGGAAAGCAAACGGTCGCCATCCCATTCTTCCGTATGACGCTCAGTAAATAGACCATCAATTTCTTCTTTGGACATTTCTTCCGTTTGAAGGGGTTCGCCAATTTCAGGTGCTAGCGCAACTTTTTCGAGTGGAGCACTGAACTTCTCATGAAGCTGCTGTACTCCTGCCCATGCATGTTCCACTTCTTGTTGATATTCTAACTTCGTGATCGCTTCAGAATGGTTTTGTCTAAATAGACCGTAGAAGACAAAATGTTCTTGTCCTGATAATCGGACCTTCTCTGATTGCAGTGCCGTATAGGCAAATTCATATTGATAGACTTCGTTTGCCAATGAAGGCTGCGTCAAGATTTCAGGTTGGTTTGTTTCCTTGTAGGATAAGCCGAAAAATTGGAATCCGTCCGTTGAGTAGCCGACCGTCTTTCCAATGGACCCTTGCTGAATATAGGGAAAACCATTCGATTGTGGTTGGTTTTGACGGGAACAGACGACAAATCCTTTTTCATCATCTTCAAATACCTTGTGATCTACGTATTGAGACATATAGGCTTCATTAGAGCGGACGCCGCCTTTATCTGCCAATCCTAAATCCTGTCCATAAATGACATCGATCTCCGCGTCCTGTCCATCTACCATCACATCCCAGAACCAAACTCCTGTTTGTGACAATGTAAACGTTACTTCGTATTGAAGAGCCTTATGGTTACCTGACCATTTCACCTGTGATTCTGAAAATCTCACCTCACTAGTTGATTGAACACCGATTAAGGGAACAATCTCGATTTCGGATGATTCATAGATTCGTAAATAAAGATTGTTCAACGAGCCATCGATGGGATTCGTCAATAATTGATTGATCATGGTAGATGCATGGTTTATTTCAAAAAGATCGCCACTATTTAAAAAGGTGAATTGAAGATCACCAGATGTAAGCTTTTGTGTAGAATTCATTCTGTTCCCCTCGTTTCGTCTATTTTACTAATGTAAAGGTTTGCTCCATTGCTTCTTTGCTATGTGGACCTGCATAGGCAATAAATGTCCCCGGGTCACTGTCAAACTGTAAATCCGAATGATGATATCGAAGCTGTGGTTCCGATAGGATAAAGGAAACATGCTTCGATTCCCCTGGTTCCAGGAGAATTTTTTGGAAGTCCTTTAGTTCCTTTAATGGTCGAATCACTTCCCCACTCACATCCCGTACATAAAGCTGAACGACTTCCTCGCCTTTCATAGAGCCACTGTTTGTTACGGTAACAGAAACGGTAATCGGCTGATTGGGTTTCATAATGGATTCTGAAAGAGTCATGTCACTATAGGAAAATGTGGTGTAACTTAAACCGAAACCAAACGGAAGAAGCGGATCATTAGGAATATCCAGGTATTGTGAGACGTAACGGACCTGGGCATCAGGTGCTCCCTTTGGTCTCCCTGTATTGAAGTGATTATAGTAAACCGGCACCTGCCCTACACTATATGGGAAGGACATGGTCAGGCGTCCGGATGGATTTTCATCCCCGTATAATAGGTCGGCAACCGCTGCCCCGCCTTCCGTTCCAGGGTACCAGGCTTCAAGGACCGCATCGGTCTGGTCTATTACCCCATGTAAATCCAGTGGTCTGCCATTAAATAGAATGGCCACCATCGGTTTATTTAATTTCTTCAATCTCGAAACAAGTTCAAGCTGGGCATCCGGCAGTTTGATATTCGCTCTACAGCCTGCCTCCCCGCTCATTTCAGAATCCTCACCAAGTGCAAGAACGATGATATCTCCTTCTTCCGCCACTCTCTCTGCCTCAAGCAATTGCTCTTCAGAAACCGTTTCGATTTCAGATCCTTTAGCAATCGTAAGGTGAGAAGATTCCACTTTCATCTTCATTCCCTCCGTTAATGTCACGGCATCTTCTTTTGATCCTAACCATGACCAAGGCCCCAGGATGTCACCATTTTGAGCAAAAGGTCCAATAAGTGAAATTTTCTGTTTGCGTTTTAAAGGTAAAACGCTCTCATTTTTTAGTAGAACACAAGACTTTGCTGCTAGTTTACGAGCTGCCGTGCGGTGTTCTGAGCTCAACACCACTTCTTGTTCAAGCTTTTCATCTGCACCGCGGTAAGGATTCTCGAATAATCCCAACTTTTGTTTAAGCTCTAATATACGCAGTACACCTTCGTCGATGATGGATTCATCAACTGCTTTTTCTTCCACCAGCGTCTTCAAGTACTTCACATACGTCGAGGTCATCATTTCGATATCAACACCGGCTGTGATCGCTTTAAGGGCGGCTTCTTTTTCATCCTCTGCCACACCATGAGGGATCATCTCTTTCACTGCTCCCCAATCCGATATAAGAATGCCGTCGAATCCCATTTCCTCTCGAAGTATGGATCTCATAAGCTTCTTATTTCCTGTAGCAGGAATCCCAAACACCGTATTAAAGGCGGTCATGACCATTTCACAGCCTTCATCAAGTGCCGCTTTGTATGCTGGTAGATAGGTTTCCCTGAGTTCCCGCTCCGACATATCAACCGTGTTATAATCACGGCCTCCTTCAGCTGCACCATAGGCGGCAAAGTGTTTGACACAAGCTGCCACACGATTATGATCATGAGTTAGATCCTTCCCTTGAAACCCTCTCACAAACGCTCTGCCAAATTGACTGTTTAAAAAGGAATCTTCTCCTGTAGACTCCATTACTCTTCCCCAGCGAGGATCGCGAACGAGATCAACCATCGGGGCAAACGTCACATGGACTCCTGATACTGATGCTTCTTTTGCAGCAATTTCCGCACTCTTTTCCGCTAATTCCAGGTCCCATGAACATCCGATCCCAAGTGGTACCGGGAAGATTGTTTTGAAACCGTGTACAATATCAGACATGACTAATAAAGGAATGCCCAGTCTGTTTTCTTCCATATGAGTGCGTTGAATGTTAATAACGTTCCTTGCACCAGAAGCTCCCAATACGGATCCACTATTTCGGACATCTTCCTCGTCGATCCCCATGTCGACCATCGGGCCGGTAATTTCACCTTGATCGCTTGCCCCTTTGAAAAAAGGCGTAGCAAGCTGGGTAAGCTGTGCAATTTTTTCATCCAACGTCATTTGGTTAAGTAATGCAGTCAGTTTATTTTCATTCATTGGTAGAACCTCCAAATTGTATTTTATTTTGGTTCTTTAATTTATTGAAACGTTTCGATTAACAATTGAAGAAAAGTATAAAGGTAAATGGTTGGTCAGTCAACTATGGAATCCCACTCTACTATACTTCTTGAAACCTTGTTATAACAACAAATAACATAATATATATATAGGTATAATATGGAATGAAACTTAAAATTCTAGTATTTTTCAGAAAAGTATTGAAAGCGGATACACCTTTGATTATAATATAGTTATCGAAACGTTTCAATAACACCTGGTAAGATATTTTCCCTAATATGAAAATAACTCTTACCACCTCTGATTCAATTTTTTTAATAGGGTTTCAAACTAATAGAAATGGAGATGAAGATATGAAAAAGAAAACATGGTCTTTCTTAATGATTTGTGTGCTGGCGCTATCTACTGTATTAGCAGGCTGCGGTGGCAGCGAGTCAGAAGATGGAAAGAAAACGATTACTGTCTGGGCAATGGGTGAAGAAGGTAAGAAGCTTAGTAAACTTGCTGAAGAGTTTGAAAAAGAAAACACAGATATCAAAGTAGAGGTACAAGCGATTCCTTGGGAAACAGCTCATGACAAGCTATTGACAGCAGTTGCTTCAAAAAATGGACCTGATGTTCTTCAACTGGGAACAACCTGGGTTCCGGAGTTTGCAGATGCAGGAGCGTTACTCGATTTAACTCCATATTTAGAAGATTACCCGGATTTCAAACCTGAGAACTATTTCGCGGGTTCTGCTGACTCTATGACCTATGATGATCAAGTTGTTGGGATCCCTTGGTATATCGATACTCGTGTTTTATACTACCGAACTGACCTGTTAAAAGAAGCAGGATACGATCAAGCTCCTGCTACTTGGGATGAAATGAAAGATGCAGCGAAGAAATTAAACGACAGAGGCGATGACGTTTACGGCCTTGATATCGACCGCAACGACCAAATCACACCGTTTATCTTTGCTTGGCAAAATGGGTATGAATTTGAAGGAAAAGATAAGATGAATTTCGATAGTCCGGAATTTAAAGAAGCGATGGAATACTATACAAGCTACTTTAAAGAAGGAATCAGCCCTACTACTGAAGGAATGGATATTGTTCAAGCGTTTAAAGATGGCGTGAAACCGATGTTCTTCAGTGGTCCATGGATGATCAATATCATTAATGACCAAGCTCCGGACCTTAAGGATAAATGGTCAGTGGCTGTTATGCCGAAGAAAGAAAAGAATACATCAAGCATGGGTGGCGCAAACTTCTCTATCTTCCATAATTCAGAGAATGTAGACGAGTCCCTTAAATTCATCTCCTATGTGAATGAAGTGGATACACAAATGGAATGGCTGGAAATGTCCAATACTCTTCCATCAAGAAAAGAAGCATGGGAAGAGCCTAAATTAAAAGACGATCCACTATTATCCGTGTTCGGGGAACAGCTGAAATCGACTAAAGCTTCTCCACAAATCAAAGAGTTTGAAAAGATCGCACAGGAATTCCTTTCAACAATTGAGAGAGTTACCGTTGGCGACGCTGACTTAGACAAAGAATTAGAACAGTTTAATAAAAAAGCAGAAGAAATGGTAGAAGAGTAAATCGAGTCATTTAAGACGAAAATAAATGAAACAAACGCTTCTATTACGAAGTCATAGTAAGGTACATTTGGAGTTACAGGCATATGGATCACACCTTTGCCTGAACTCCATTTTTAGCAAGCTGGCCTTTACGAAGCGTAGTTTTAGTTAGGTGGGATATCATGGGCAATGGATTCAAATTCAGTAAAAACAATAAACATCCATATGTGTTTATAGCTCCTGCGGTTATCATATTGACTGTCTTTAGTATCATTCCGATCATTGTAGCGTTCTTTATTAGCTTTACAGACCTTGACTTAAAAGGCTTAGCCGATTGGTCCAATATCAGTTTCATCGGTCTTGAGAATTATTCCAAATTGATAACGGATGATTTATTTCATAAGTCGATCATTAATACGTTGTTTTATGTTGTCATCGGCGTTCCCCTTGTCATTATATTCTCATTGGGAATCGCCTTATTGCTAAACTACGGAACAAGCTCATTGTTCAAAGTGTTTCGTGGTGTATACTACATGCCATCCATCACAAATATCATTGCCGTCGCAGTAATTTGGGGATTTTTATACAACACTGAGTACGGTTTGTTTAACTACCTATTATCACTATTGGATGTGGATAAAATTCCTTGGTTAGGAGAGCCAACGATTGCGAAACTATCGTTGATTGTTTTAGCCGTATGGAAGGGAATCGGAATCAATATGATCATCTTCCTTGCTGCCTTACAAGGAATACCGAAGTCCTACTACGAAGCTGCTGAGATGGATGGAGCCAATCGATTGCAGGTACTGTTCAATGTCACGATTCCATTATTGAGGTATGCTACGTTCTTCGTGACGATCACCACCCTGATTGGCTGGTTGCAATTCTTCGAAGAACCTTTTGTCATGACTAATGGCGGTCCATTGGATGGTACGATCTCCATGGCATTATTCATCTACAAAAAAGGCTTCCAATTCAGTGAATTTGGTTATGCCGCAGCAGGTTCCTTTATTCTATTTATCTTTATCATCATGATTACGCTATTCCAATTCAAGCTTAGAAAATCTGATACAGAATATTAAGTCTGAAAATTTATTAGTATCGGGGCTGAAACAATGAAAGCAAATACAATGAAACGAAAAACCGAAAAAACGCTGGTAGCCTTACTCATGATTCTTGGTGGAATCCTTGTTTCCATCCCTTTCATTTGGATGATTTCAAGCTCATTCAAACCTGAAAGTGAAGTACTGCAAATTCCACCTACCCTGTTTCCAGAGAATCCTACATTGGAAAACTATCTTAACTTATTTGAAAGCATGAACTTTGGTGTGTACTTAAGAAATACACTTGTCATCGTCTTATTTTCCTTTTTAGGATTATTCTTTAATGCCATGGCTGGTTATGGATTTGCAAAGTTTCATTTTAAAGGGAAAGAAAAAATCTTTTATATAGTCCTTGCAACTATGATGATTCCTGCACAAGTAACGATGATTCCCGTTTACCTAATTTTAAATGAGATGGGCTTGACCAATACGATGGCCGGGATCATCCTCCCCGGTCTTGCAGCAGCATTCAGTATCTTCCTATTTAGACAGTTTATGACGACGATTCCAACTGATTTGCTTGAAGCAGCCCGCCTTGATGGGGCTGGAGAATTCTATATCTTCTTTAAATTAATCGTTCCCATTGCGAAGCCGATATTTGCTGTACAGGGAATTCTGACGTTTATCGGAGCATGGAACAGCTTCCTATGGCCATTAATCATTGCCAATGATGAAAGCCTCTACACCTTGTCAGTAGGACTATCCCTGCTTCAAGGGCAGTATGCGAATAACTTTGGTCTTCAAATGGCTGGCGCAGCATTCATGGTCGTACCGATTATCATCATCTTCTCTTTCTTCCAAAAATATATCGTCGAAGGCTTTACGATGTCGGGGATTAAATAGTAAGGGGAAAACATCACCTCTACTAGTCGAGAGTGTGAATGACTATACTATAAAGGTATAATGGATTTAACAATTTAGATGAAACAACCGCTATTCATATAGCAATCATAGGATGTGAATAAATGGCAACAATCAAAGATGTGGCAAAGCTTTCAGGAGTAGCCGTTTCAACGGCCTCCTACGCTTTAAATAACAGTACCAAGGTAAGCGAAGAAACAAGAAAGAAAGTATTGGATGCAGCAAAACAATTGAACTACCAAAAGAACGGACTGGCATCCGATTTAAAACGGACCAACACGAATACCATCGCCTTGATTCTAAGCGATTTATCAGGTCCTTATTATTCTGAATTAATTAAAGGCGTTCAGGATGTGACATCTACCAATGGGTATGATCTCATAGCCTGCAGTTCAATTGGCGGTGCCCAATCTACAGCCATTAAATTTTTGAAAGAAAAACGAGTCGACGGAGTCATCATTCTAGCCCATAACATCACAGACGAAACGATATTGGAATCCACTCGCGAAGGATTCCCTATCGTCGTGCTGGACCGGGATATTAAACATGACTATGTTCTCCAGGTGGAAGTCGATAATGTCGAAGGTGGATTTCAGGCTACAGAACATCTGATTAAGAAAGGTCACCGGAATATTGCTTATATTAGCGGACCTTATAACTCCCATGACAATGAACTCCGCTTCCAGGGCTTTAAGCAAGCCTTGGAGAAACATGATATTCCTTATCGCTCTAAATGGAAAACATCAGGCGGATTCACACGTGAAGGCGGATATAAAGCAACGAAAATGCTCATTGCCCAACAAGATATCCCCCAGGCAATCTTTTACGCCAACGATGAAATGGCCATTGGCGGATTACAAGCTCTATCCGAGAAAAATATCAGGGTGCCGGAAGATATCTCGATTATCGGATTCGATGATATTCAACTGGCAGAGTACGTATCTCCCCCATTGACCACCATGAGGCAGCCGAAATACGAAGCCGGCGCACTCGCTGTTCACCTTATCTTTCAGAAGCTTGCTAAAGAGGAAGTGGATCCTTATTATAAGTTGACGACTGAATTGGTGGAACGAAAATCGGTGAAGGACAATAAGTAGACTTGAGAGAAGCAAACCCGTGAAGATGGGTTTGCTTTTTTCGTCCCCTTCGTGAAACACCTCTAAAAGCTTACGTATCCCTCTTATTGCAATTAACACTTCCACTCTTACTAGAACCACCCCCACATCCGTTAACAAAACCTTCACAAATATTGGGTACATTGTGTGATTGAGATGGAATTTTACTGGGTATACAATGGATAGGAATGAATATTCATTCCGTATTTAACCATGAAAGGCTGAATCCTTATGGCAACTGCAGTAAATAAACGAGACAGCATTATATCAAGCGCGTTGGTTCTTTTTGCTGAGCGTGGATATGACGCAACTACGATTCCAATGATTGCGACATCGGCAGGAGTTGGAGCCGGTACCATCTATCGTTACTTTGAAAATAAAGAAGTGCTTGGGAACAAACTTTTTCAAGAGTATGTAAGGATATTTACGGAAACTCTTGAAAATGGATTCCCTTATGATGAAACCATTCGCGATCAATTTCATCATATATTTCAAGCCATGATTCTATTCACGACAAAACAAAGCCAGGCACTTTATTTTATAAAAACGCATAGCAGTGCCCACTTTTTAGACAAAGCAAGTCATGATAGCTTTCAAGGACTCCTGGATATTCTAAAAAATTTCTTTGATTCAGGAAAAGAGGAAAAAGAAATTAAGGAGCTTCCATCCTCCGCTTTGATTGCCATCGTTTATGGAGCGTTTCTTGAGCTTCAACGATTGGTACGTATCGGGGAGCTGGACCCGGAAGCAAAACTATTAGAAGATGTAGAAGAAAGTATTTGGGACGCTGTACGGTTACATGCATGAGAAATGATTTGTTTCTCATTCACCAAACGGAATGAACGTTCATTCCGCTATAAATCTTTAAAAAGAGGTGCTACTAAATGACAAATTCAAACCAACTACCGCAGCCAAAGACGTATGGACCCCTTGGCAGTTTACCGGTCATCAATAAAGACAAACCTCTTCAATCCTATATGAAGCTAGCAAGAGAGCTCGGCCCGATCTTTCAGTTTCAATTTCCGGGACGGATCAGTACGTTTGTATCGAGCGCCTCCCTCGCTGAAGAAATTTGCGACGAAACACGATTTGATAAAAGAGTTGGCCCTGCCCTGCAAAAAGTAAGAGCATTTGGCGGCGACGGACTTTTCACGAGCGAAACGACGGAAAACAATTGGAAAAAGGCGCATAATATCCTGCTTCCAAGCTTCAGCCAGCAGGCAATGAAAGGCTATCATGCTAAAATGGTCGATCTCGCCACCCAACTTATTCAGAAGTGGGCTCGTTTAAATCCGGCTGATGAAATCGATGTTCCTGAAGATATGACTCGCTTAACCTTGGATACGATCGGTCTCTGCGGTTTTAATTTCCGCTTTAACAGCTTTTACCGGGAAAACGCACACCCATTTGTCGACAGTATGGTTCGGGCAATGGACGAAGCCATGAGTCAAACCCAGCGACTTGGTGTTCAAGATAAATTGATGGTCAAATCTAAAAAACAATTCAAGGAAGACATTCAATACATGTTCAATCTGGTAGATGAATTGATTGCGGAACGGAAACAAAATGGTGATCAGGGTGAGGATGACCTGCTCTCTCATATGTTAAAAGGGATTGATCCGGAAACGGGTGAAGCGTTGGATGATGAAAACATCCGTTTTCAAATCATTACGTTCTTAATTGCAGGACACGAAACAACGAGTGGTCTACTGTCCTTTGCCATTTACTATCTCATGAATAATCCGGAAAAATTGAAGAAAGCACAGCAAGAAGTGGATGAAGTGCTGGGTGATGACGTTCCAGATTATAAACAGGTCAAGAAATTGAAATATGTTCGTATGGTGCTTAATGAAGCTCTACGTCTATGGCCCACCGCACCGGCATTTTCCGTATACGCAAAGGAAGACACGACACTAAACGCGAAATACAAAGTTAAAAAAGATGATGTATTCACCCTTATCATTCCTGAGCTTCACCGTGATCCATCCGTTTGGGGAGATGACGTGGAATCGTTTAGACCAGAGCGTTTTGAGGACCCGTCTTCGATCCCCTATCACGCATATAAACCTTTCGGAAACGGGCAACGCGCCTGCATCGGACAGCAGTTTTCCCTTCACGAAGCGACTCTTGTTCTTGGCATGGTTTTGCAGCACTTTGACCTGATTGATCATAGTGACTATCAATTGGTTGTTAAAGAAACCTTGACCCTCAAGCCAGATGATTTAAAGATGCGCGTGTCTCCTCGGAAACCGGAAATGTCCTTTACGACTGCATCTTCTGAGGAAGTGAAATCCGAAAAAAAAGCAGCACCAGCTTCTATAGAGTCGTCTCATGGTACACCCCTCTATATTCTGTTTGGTTCAAACATGGGGACAGCTGAAGGAATCGCCCGCGATCTTGCTGAAACAGGTCGTCAACAAGGTTTCATTACCGAGGTTGCTCCTTTAAATGATTATACAGGTGGACTCCCTACAGAAGGGGCGGTTCTCATTGTCTCTGCTTCCTATAACGGAAATCCGCCGGACAATGCGGACGAATTCGTTTCTTGGCTAAAAGAAACCGAGGAAGGAACACTGAACGATGTTCGCTATGCGGTATTTGGATGTGGCGATCACAACTGGGCCACTACGTACCAACGCATCCCTACCTTCATTGATGAGCAGATGGAACAAAAAGGGGCTCAGCGTCTGTCGAAAATCGGGCATGGAGATGCAAGTGAAGATTTTGAAGGAGATTACGAGAAATGGTCGGAAGCACTTTGGCCAAACCTGGCGAAAGAATTGAACATTGAACTTCAACAAAACGGAGAAGAAAGCAGCTCGATGACGATGAAGTTTGTCAGTGATGTCAGTGACACACCACTGGCTCGCACCCACCACGCCTTTACATCGGTGGTAAGTAGAAATATTGAATTGCAGCACGTGGAAAGCGGAAGGAATACAAGACATATTGAGTTGACTCTTCCAGAGGGTGTTGATTATCAGGAAGGAGACCATCTTGGGGTGCTTCCACGGAATCCGAGCGCTCTTGTTGAGCGAGTGCTCAGTCGATTCAACCTGGACGGTGAGGACTATGTACAACTTACTGGAGATACGGGAAAAGCAGTCCACCTTCCCACAGAGAAGCCAGTGAATCTTAAGGAATTACTCTCTAATTATGTGGAATTCCAAGAACCCGCCACCCGTTCGCAAATCCGGGCACTGGCTGCTCACACGGTATGCCCTCCCCATGTAATAGAACTTGAAGAGCTATTGGAGGATGAAACGTATAAGAGGGAAATTCTCGGTAAACGGATTACCATGCTGGACCTGGTCGAAAAGTACCTTGCCTGTGAAATTCCGTTTGAAGGGTTCCTGCTTTTACTCCCGGCACTAAAAGCAAGGTACTATTCTATTTCAAGCTCTCCCCTCTACAAGGAAGGAGAAGCGAGCATCACGGTCAGCATCGTTCGTGGAGCTGCATGGAGCGGAAATGGAGAATACAAAGGAATTGCATCAAACTATCTGGCGGAACGTTCCGAAGGCGATAAGATAGCGTGCTTTATCTCTACACCTCAATCGAACTTCCAGCTTCCGGACGTAACCGAAACACCAATCGTCATGATCGGACCCGGAACAGGAATTGCACCATTCAGAGGATTTATCCAGGCACGCCGCATTCTTAAAGAAAAAGGAGAAACGCTGGGTGCAGCACATCTTTACTTCGGATGCCGCAATCCTGAACATGATTTCTTATATCAAGAGGAATTGGAGAAGGCCGAACAAGATGGAATCGTAACTCTTCACACCGCTTTCTCAAGATGCCCTGGTCAAGAAAAGACGTACGTCCAACACCGATTGGCGGAAAACGCTGAAGACATCCTTCCCTTGCTGAAAGATGGCGGCCGCTTATACATCTGTGGAGACGGTGGTAAAATGGCACCCGATGTGGAACGCACATTAGTAGAATGCTATATGCTTTTCTATCAAACAACGAAAGAAGAAGCTGACGCATGGCTGGGATCACTTGAAGAAGATGGTCGATATGCCAAGGATGTTTGGGCAGGAGCGTAATGAAAAGGAGAGCAGCGGACCTTTAATGGGTTCGCTGCTTTGTTTTGTGAGGCTGCAGGAAATCCCGAGATCATTTAGAGATGCTATTGAATCCTTAGGTGCCTGGCACTAATTTTTTTTAGAACCTAGTACTTCCCCTCTTATACCTCATTCAGTGTCACGTTCGCCGTTATAATTGATATTTCGCCGTTAAATCCTGGATTTCGCCGTTATATTGAAAATTTCGCCGTTATAATCAGAATTTCGCCGATAAATGGATTTCTGCTCCAATAGCGAGGCTGGGACAAGCAACAATTTCCGCTTGGTGCCACCTCTTGACTACTATCATTCGCTGATATATTTGAGATTTCGCTGATAAAATCAATATTTCGCTGATAATTCTATCTCTGACGACAAAATGCCCCCGCACACCCCACCAATCTGACTCGCAACACCATAAACTACAACCAAATCAGCAAAAATTCGCAATAAACCCATAAAGATCCTGCTTCCCCCTCTATTTTCACATCCCCTTCACTACTTTACTCCAAAAAAAGAGAGCTCCCAAAATGAGAAGCCCTCCCTTCACTATTTCCCGCCTGTGAATGAAATTCCTTTAATAAAGTAGCGATTAAAGAATGCATACAGAAGAAGTACCGGCAGAGTAAAGACCATGGATGCCGCCATGATGTAGTTCCAGTAGCTGACGTATTGGCCTTTAAAGGTGTTCAATCCTAATGGCAGTGTATACATTTCTGTATCGGTCATGACAATCAATGGGGTCATGAAGTTGTTCCAGAATCCCATGAAGACAAAGATTGCTTGTGCGGCCAAGGCTGGTTTTGCTAATGGTAAAACCACCTTGAAGAAGATTCCGAAACGGCTTAGACCATCGATTTGAGCAGCCTCTTCCAGCTCCTTCGGGAAGTTGATGAAGAACTGTCTCATCATGAAAATGAAGGTTGCATTGATCATGGCCGGTACGATCATCCCTTGATACGAGTTAAGCCAGCCGATTTCTTTTAAAATTAAATAGTTCGGGATCATCGTGACTTGAGCCGGAATCATCAGGACTGCGAGAATCATGATGAATAATGCCTTTTTCCCTGGAAAGCTTAAGCGCGCCAAGGCATATCCAGACATGGAATTAAAGATGATATTCAATGCTGTCCCGACTACTGCGATGAATAAACTATTGAATAACCATCGTGGAAATAGCTCCTGTTCAATGAAAATCTGTTTATAATTATCCAAAGTGAAATTCTTCGGTATGAAATTCATCGTTCCACTAATGATTTCTTCTAATGTTTTAAAAGAAGAGGAGAGTGCCCATAAGAATGGAATCAGAGTTGTGATCGCATAACCTATCAGGACAATGTATAGAAGACGCTTACTGAACGTCTTTTTCTTCGAATTCATGCTTCCATCCTCCTTAATAGAGTGATTCTTCTTTAGAGAATTTACGTTGAATCAAGGTCGCCACCAGGATGATAAGAGCGAGCGCGAAGGCAAGTGCGGCTGCATATCCCATGGTTCCCAATGATTTAAAGGCATATTGATAGATTAGGAGGACCACTGTTAGCGTTGAGTTATTCGGTCCACCGGATCCACCTGAGAAAATATACGATTGATCAAACAGCTGGAACGTTCCGATAACCCCCATGATCACGACAAATGACGTAACTGGTCGCAGAAACGGAACGGTCACATAGAAGAACTTCTGGATCGCATTCGCTCCGTCCAGTTCAGCCGCTTCGTATAATGAGTCCGGAATATCCTGAAGAGCTGCAAGATAGATGACCATGAAAAACGGTGCCGTTGCCCAGATGTTCATCAACATAATCGCATTCAGGGCAATATCAGGATCACCTAAAAAGTTATAAGTCGGCAAGCCCACTTTTTCTAAAAGGTTGTTGATCAGCCCTTCTTTGTTATACATCCACATAAAGATCAGTGTTAATACGGCTGAAGACGTTAGGGTTGGTAAGAAATAGACAATCCTGAAAAGCTTCTCACCCTTTAATCCTGCGTTTAACGTTGCAGCCAGAACCAATGCCAGAAAGGTCTGTGTCGGCACCACAATCAGTACGTACTTTGCCGTGTTTTTCAATGCGATAATAGCCCGGTTGTCTTCCATGATCCTTGCAAAGTTTTCAAAAGCAACAAATTCAAAACTCATATCTCCCAGGAGTTGAACCTTATGAAAGGATAAAAAGATGGCATAAAGAATCGGTCCAATAATAAACACCGCTAATACAAATAGCGTGGGAGACATAAATAAGTATCCTTGTCCTGCATCCTGTAATCTCTTCTTAGAAGATTGTTTGTTCATTCTCATCCCTACCTTCTATCTGTCTTAAATCTTCAGCTATTACCTGTATTCTTTCCGCCCAGGTCCGCATCGAAGACCTCAAAAGAAAGAATACAGTCAATGGTAAAGCTGTACCTGACACAACCATGAGTGTCAGGTACCATTAATAAGATTATTGAATTTCGCTATTCGCTTGTTCTTCTGCTTCTTTCAGTGCTTCATCCAGAGGTCGGTCACCCAGGAAGGCAGCGATAAATTGGTTGTTAAAGTTGTTCATGATGATCGGCAGGTTCTTTCCTTCTGCCCAAACCGTCGCATATGGTGCTCCGGCTACAAGTGCTCCGCGTAATTCATCCTTGTCATACCCTAATTTTTCAGCTACTGACTTACGTGTCGGAAGGGCAAACCCTTTGGACGTCCATGTTTCCATCCCTTCTTTACCAGTAAGATACGAGATCAGCTCCCATGAAGCTTCCTTCTTTTCCGATGCCGCATTCATCACATATCCAACCGTGTAGGCCATTGTCCCATTTTCTCCATTGATTGTCGGTAATTCAGCCGTTCCGTATTCAACATCCGGGAACGTATCCGCTAAGAATGGAATCGCCCAGTTTCCTTCGATGACCATGGCTGCTTTCCCTTGCCCGAACATTTCCCCTCCCCAGTTCGCTCCAACTTCTGAAGCCTGTGCAGAGGTTTTGTCTTCGTTATGCTGGTCGATAATCGGCTGAAGAGCATTGACCACTTTATCTGAAGCAAAGTTCGCTTGATCATCCTTCACGACTTCCCCACCGGTTGCCTGAGCAATGTGATAAAGACGGGCGAGTTCCGGAGCTACTCCAAATCCATAAACGCCATCTTTCGTCAGAGTTTTTGATACTTCGCGGAGTTCATCCCATGTTTTCGGAACTTCCACTCCTGCTTCTTCAAACATCTTTTTATTGTAAAAGAGAGCCAGAGTCGAATAGTCTTTCGGAAAACCATATGTCTTTCCATCAACTTGGAACGCTTCAAGCATCGGTTTCTCGAAATCTTTCACATCGAAATCTTCTGTTACGTAATCATCCAGCGGCTCAACAACCCCTGTTTCAATCAGGGCAGGAGCTTCCAGAGCATCCAAATAGAAAACGTCAGGACCTTCTCCACCAATCAAACGTGTTTTCAATACATCCATATACTGTTCAGAAATGACTTCGTGCTTTACATCAATATTCGGATGTTTTTCTTCAAAGTCAGCGATCGTTTGGGTCAAAAGCTTCTGTTCAGAAGGATTTCCTCCCCAGCCCGCAAGAGTGATTTCGACTTTCTCACCATCATCCCCATTTGAACTCGTCTTCTCGTCTGATCCACTGCACCCTGCCAGAACCGTCCCCACTAACATCGTCGTAATACCTAGACTCGCGATCCATTTCTTCTTCGCCATTTTCATAACCCCTTTTTTTGATTTATTTAAAATAGGATTGTTATTCCTGGATGTGATTACACTGTCTGTTTTTCTTTCACAATGTCGTAGCCTGTTGTGTTTTCTAAAATGGTGGTTTCTACTTTGTCTCCTTTTCGCGTTAAGGAAACAGACAGCACTCCATCACCAATCGTAATATCGTGAACCGTCAATATGTTCATTTCATCAAGTATAACCGGATTGAGATGTATTACTTTTGTTAAGCTGTTTGGAAACAACCCTAATAGTGATTGAATAAATACAAGTGGTGTCCCCGCTGCCCACGCCTGTGGAGAACAAGCAACCGGATACTTTACAGCCTTCCCAAATGCAGATTCATATCCGCAGAACAACTCCGGCAGTCGATCATATTCGAAGTGGCGGGATGCATCAATCAGTCCACTCATCACCTTCTTCGATTCGTCAGTAAATCCTAATTTACTTAATCCCAGCAAAGTCATGCTGTTATCATGGGGCCAAATGCTTCCATCGTGATAGCTCATCGGGTTATATCCAGCTTCGCCTTTCCCCATGGTACGAATTCCGTACCCTGAAAACATTTTGTCATTCGTTATCGTTTGACTTACTTTTGCAGCGCGGTTCCCTGACATCATTTCCGAATATAAAACATGTCCTGGATTGGAAGTGATCGTACCTACCTTTTCTTTGTTTTGATCAAGGGCGATGGCGTAGAATTCCTGGTCATCCATCCAAAACTCCTGTTCAAATCGTTCTTGCAGGTTTTTCGCTTCTGCTTTTAATCTAGAAGCTTTTTCATTATTCTCAAGTGCTTCATAAACAGCAGCCAATCCCCGTTTCGCCTGGTACACATAACCTTGAACCTCTACTAAGGCAATAGGCGTATCAGCGTATTCCCCGTTTCGATGAACGATGGAGTCCCCGGAATCCTTCCAGCCTTGGTTGGCGATTCCCTTGGATGATTCCTGATGGTACTCTACGAATAAATCTCCATCACGATCTCCATATTGATCGATCCACTCAAGCGCTCTCCTCACATTGCCTTCCAGCTTATGGAATGTATCGAAGTCACCCGTCCATTTCACATACTCTGTTAAAAGAACAAGGAATAACGGTGTTGCATCAATCGTTCCGTAATAAGGCGTGAATGGAATTTGGTTCGTATTCGCAAGCTCTCCGTAGCGAATTTCATGCATGATCTTTCCTGGCTGTTCGTCTCTCCAAGGATCAACCTTTGTCCCTTGCTCACCGGCCATCGTGAACAGGGTGCCTTTTGCAACCTGGGGTTGGAACGCAATCATTTGAAGGGCCGCAATCAGACTGTCTCTTCCGAATGGAACCCCGAACCAAGGCAGGCCAGCTACAGGAAACTTTCCGTATCCAGTGTCAGTCAATAACACTCTAAGATCAGATAACCCTCTGTCCACAAGGCGTTGAAGCGGCTGGTAATCCGTTTCTACTTTCGTTAACTGAGCAGACCATTCTTTATAAGAGACTTTTAATTTTTGAAGAGCCTCTTCGACAGGTAAAATGTCATCTCTGGTTTCTACATTTTCCAGTGGAACGATCATAAATGTAATGGACTGTTCTTCCTCATGCTGAAGCTCTACCTGGAAGGTAATCTCCCCATTTTCCTTAACGTTTTTCGCTTTGGCATCCCACTGAATCTTTGTCGCACGATTGATATCGTCTGCTCCTTCATATTGGAAGGTGAGGGATTGATCCTCAACGTTCTGGCCTGTCCTCTTTCCTACGTTTCCAGTTTGAAATCCGCGTACGATAAACATATCGTTGAAGTCCACGTCTACTTCAACATTCAACTCAAACGATACAGGCTTTGGATAATAGTTTTTCGTCGTAATCGTTTCATATAACACATCATCATAAATAAAGCGCTTACGTTCGATTTCTACTGATTCCCTCCAGAGAATAAGATTTCCATCCTCCTCTTGGTGGGGGTTCGTCGATAGAATCGTAGACATATAGTTTTCGGATCCATCCGAATGTAATAGAATCGGTTTTTCATTATTAATTTTCACATTCAACTTGCTTAGGTACCTCGTATCATTCTTGTATAAACCAAGTCCATAACTATGATCTGAAACGATATCTCCCTGCTCATCTGTAAGAAGAAATAAGTTGTTTTCTTTAATCACTCTGTAGTTCATATTGGTTCCTCCTACTTTCAAAACACTTTTGTTTGTGAATCTCTTTATTGTTTCCCGAAACGTTTTGGAAACAAGGTAAAAAATAATATCCGTTGTCCAAAACGTTTCGGATTACCCCCTAAATAAAAGTTGGCTTTTACTCCTCTTCATTTAAGAAGGCTTTCACCAACATTTATTCATTTCTATGATTCGAACTTTCTCTTTTGATTAACTTTGTCTCCAACACCATTCGGTGGGTCTTAGACTGATTTGATAACAAATCCAGCAATAACCTTGCCCCTTCATACCCGAGCTGAAACTTATTTTGTTGGATGGTTGTAAGCTTGGGACTAACATATGAAGCTAACAAAATATCATCATACCCTACAACCGAAAGTTTTTCCGGCACTTGTAACTTCAACTCTTTCGCTGCACTCATCGCACCGATGGCCATTAAATCACTTGCACAAAATAATGCTGTTATTTCAGGGTGTGAGGTTAATAATGCGTTAGCCGCTTTCTTTCCACTTTCTTCTGTGAACTCTCCATTTACAACGTAATTGGTATTGAGTTCCACCTGTGCTCCTTGTAAAGCATTTTTATACCCTTCCAATCGCTGCTGACTAACAAACGCGAACTCATGTCCATTAATCATCCCAATGTTCTTGTGTCCATTGTCGAGTAAATGCTGAACGGCTTTTTCAGCCCCTAATACATTATCCGTCGTCACATGACTCACATTCCCGGACTCAAGGGGAATATCAATTAATACGCAAGGAATATCACTTTCGACGACTTCATGTAAATAAGGATCATCGGTTCGAATCCCCTGGATAATGACCCCGTCCACTCTTCTTTCTCTGCAAAGTTGAGTATACGTCTTTTCACGTTGCTTCGAAGAATTGGTGTTGAATAAAACAAGATCGTAGTCAGCACCTGAAACAAACTCATTAATCCCCGCCAGCACTTCCACGATGAAATTATCCTTTACACTTTCCTTCGTAAATCCGGAAACGAGTAAACCAATCGTCTTTGACTTCTTCATGACCAGACTTCGGGCAATCGAATTCGGACTATAATTTAACTCCTTCGCAACTTCTGCAATTTTCCTTCTCGTGTCTTCGTTGACATCAGAATATCCATTTAACGCTCTTGAAACAGTCGTTACGGATACCCCTGCTACTCTGGCAATATCTTTAATCGTAGTCACTTGCACATCTCCCAAAACGTTTCGGATTTCCTTTAACTGAATAATACAACAGCTTGAAAACGATTACAACATTATTTTTCTATAACGTTGTTTTGGTGAGACGTGGGGACAGGCACCCTGCTGGTTGGTCCTTGGTACTCGCTCCTCTTTTCAATGCTTCGTTCGCCGTTATATTTTGGATTTCGCCGTTAAATCATGGATTTCGCCGTTATATTGAAAATTCCGCCGTTAAAATCAGAATTTCGCCGTTAAATGGTTTTCTGCTCAAAATGCGAAGCGGAGACAAGCAACAACTTCCGCTTGGTGCCTACTCTTGATTACCATCGTTCGCTGATAAATTTGAGTTTTCGCTGATATAATCCGGATTTCGCTGATATATCAGTCATCCTTAAAAAATGTCCCCCTCTTTTAACACCCAAAGGACTATCCCCTCACCTTTTTTCGCTGATTCACTCATGAATTATGTACCGGAACATAAAAAAAACAGCGAATGTCACTACATTCGCTGTATGTCTTGGCCTCCTCTTTAGAGAAGGAACACCAATATTTATTTTCTCGCTTCATGAACCTTCAGCATCTTACCTTTGACCGTGGTTTTCTTCATCGCATGCAATACCAGTGGCCCTTTACCATTCAAAATCTCCACATACGAAAGGTTTTCCTGAATGGTTATGATGCCGATGTCGTCTGCGGTGACTCCATCGATTTTTGCAATGGTTCCGACGAAATCGACAGCCCTGATTTTCTTTTTCTTTCCGCCATTGAAATAGAGCTTCATGATGTCTCTGTTCAACTGCTCACTCTTGTCTGATTTAAAATCAGGTTCGGTGTCTAATTTTCGTTCAAAATCCGTCTTTGCTTTTGCCACTGTGTCCTGTGACGGCGGCTGCAGCTTTGGAATCGTAAACCCGATATAATCTTCAATCTCGGCAAGGAATTTATCTTCATACGGCGTGCAGAAGGTGATCGCTTTTCCTGCTAGACCAGCGCGGCCTGTTCTCCCCGTACGGTGAACATAGCTTTCTTTCTCCATGGGGATATCATAATTGATGACGTGGGTAATATTTTCGATATCGATTCCACGCGCCGCCACATCGGTAGCGATGAGATACCTGAATTCCCCTCTTTTAAAATCATCCATCACTTCAAAACGGGCTTCCTGAATCATACCGCCATGGATTTTATCCACAGGGTACCCTGAGCGGTCCAACTCTTCACACAATGTATCCACATTTTCTTTTGTTCGGCAAAAAATAATGCAGCTATCTGGATTCTCAACGGTTGTGACGTTTTTCAGAAGAGTTAGCTTATCGTTTTCTTTCACTTCGATCAAAGAGTGATCGATTTTATCTGTCGTAATGCCCTTTGCTTTGATTTCAATATGAACAGGTTTCTTCATATATTTATGGCAGAGTGCTTCGACATCCTCTGGTAATGTAGCAGAGAATGTCAACGTAACCCGGTCTGTTGGCAGCTCCTGAATAATCGATTCCACCTGTTCGATAAACCCCATGTTCAGCATTTCATCGGCTTCGTCGATCACAAGGTACGCAAGCTTTTCCAGTGGGAATGTCCCTTTTTCAATATGATCGAGTACACGACCGGGGGTTCCGACTACGACATGATTTTTCTGCTTAAGCTCAAGCTTTTGTCTATGAAAAGGAGATTTTCCGTACACTGCAGCCGCTTTGATTCGCTTATATCTTCCGATGTTCGTGATGTCTTCTTTTACTTGAACCGCGAGTTCTCGGGTTGGCGTCAACACAAGAGCTTGAGGCTTATTTTCCCCCCATTCTACCATCTCACAAATAGGAATCCCGAAAGAGGCTGTCTTACCGCTTCCTGTTTGGGAACGCACAACAAGATCCTCCTTCTCCAGGGCCAATGGAAGCACCTTGGACTGAACCTCGGTTGGAGCTTGATAGCCTAAATCGGTTAGTGCCCTTACAATATCATCACTAAGCTTATAATCCTTAAATTGTTCTATACTCATTTCAATACCTCATTTATTCCTTCATTTAGTCTTATTCTCATAGGAAATTGCCGATTCTATTCAATGGAAAAATACCCTTTGCAAATTCTTTTCAAATATCTTTAGGTATTCCATCGATAGTGTGTTATGCTTTACCTAACCATTTTTAACTTGTAACATGTTGTCTCCGGGACCGACGAACGCTGTCGGTCCCTTTTTATATTCTAAAGCGGAGGCGGCTCGACCAGAGGCGACAAGCATAAGGCGAACATGCCGGAAAGGCGCTCTTTGCCTTTTTGGCATGTTTGACTTATGACCTCGAGCCTCTAGCCGCCGGAGCTGGATGTCACCAAAAGCCGAGGCGGATCGTTCAGCCTCCCTAATAATCCCCACTAATATCTATTCCCCAACAATAAAAAAAGGACCCTCCGAGAGAGTCCCTTCATAAAAAGCTATTACGCTTTGTTTACGTTAGTCGCTTGAAGTCCACGTTGACCTTGCTCAGTGTCAAATGTAACTTTTTGACCTTCGTCTAAAGATTTAAATCCTTCGCCTTGGATAGCTGAGAAATGTACGAATACATCTTCTCCACCTTCGATTTCGATGAAACCGAAACCTTTTTCTGCGTTAAACCATTTCACTGTACCTTGTTGCATAATTGTTTCCTCCTGTGTGGATTTGAATCCACGATTTATTACTATCGTTGCTCAATTAGATATCAAAGGCGAAAAGTTTAAATACTTTCTTTCCTTACAGACCGAACAAAAATAATTCTTCCTTAGAATAACAGATAATCTGAGAAAAAGCAAATCTATTCCTATATTCTTTACAAACCAATATCATCTCCCCTTGATTCATCTATTAACTCAGGCGGCTCATTTTGAAATAACCTTTGAATATTTACATTTAAACTCTCTATCAGTAAAGGAGAAACCCATCCTTGTGTCGAAAGTAAAAGATAAAGGGGATGACCCAATGAATAAAATTGGATTATTAAAAAGTTTAAATCAAGCCAGCCGTGGAAACTTCTTTTCAATTGACATTCCTATGACGTCAAAAGAAGAAGCGCAAACCATTGAAAATCTGGCACATGAGTTAGAAAAAGAAGGAAAAATCAAAATCAGGGAATGTGATCAGAATGAAACATCTGTTTACATTCAAGGAATCATCAAGTATGCGTTAACATAATTGTGAAGGGTTGCCTGCAACTTGTACGACAGGCACCTCTTTTTTTTGACAAATAAAAAAGGACTCTACGAGAGAGTCCTTTATCATAAAGCTATTACGCTTTGTTTACGTTAGTCGCTTGAAGTCCACGTTGACCTTGCTCAGTGTCAAATGTAACTTTTTGACCTTCGTCTAAAGATTTAAATCCTTCGCCTTGGATAGCTGAGAAATGTACGAATACATCTTCTCCACCTTCGATTTCGATGAAACCGAAACCTTTTTCTGCGTTAAACCATTTTACTGTACCTTCTTGCATGTGTGTATCCTCCTGTGTGGACTTTGCATCCACGATTTATTACTATTATTGCTCAATTAGATATCAAAGGCGAAAAGTTTAAATACTTTCATTCCTTACAGACCGAACAAAAATAATTCTTCCTTAGAATAACAGGAAATCGTAAAAAAAGCAAATGCTTTTTATAAGTTTCTTTAAGATGCACTATGAAATCCTTTAACTTCCTATATAAAAAGTCCACTTCCCCGAAAGGAAATGGACTTTCATATAACTACTTATCTTCCTGCTTACTCCCATGCTTCACGCCTTTACTTGTATAAGGCTTGTTGCTCTTCTTCTTATTGGCCCCGGACTGCCAGCGATTCCAGCCTTTCTTTCCTGTGCCTTGGCCAGTTCCGCTCTTTTTCTTTGGTTTACTCATTTTTTCACTCCGTTATGATAAGGTTCGTTCTTTCACGTTCATCTCCATATCATAACACTTATTGGGGTTGTAGAGTACTTCTTGTTTATTCCACTTCTTTTTTCTGTCCTGTATAGATGTGAATCGCATCCCGCAAAAACTCGGCCATTCCCTCTTGTTCAGCGTCATAATAAGCCTTGAACCGTTCATCGTCCACATACATTTGAGCAAGGCCGGCATGGGCTTCCTTGCTGTAATGCCCCCAATAGAACGAAATCCATTGCTTATGGAGGTCAGCCGCTTTCTGGGCAGCATCGCTTGCAGGATCACCGGTTTGAAATGCTTCCCCTAAGGATTGTTTAATTTCCTTTTCCAGTTGTGTGACCTTTTCATGGTCTTCCTGAGACATGTTCATGACTCTCGCGTTGGATTCGTCCACTGCTTTGTCACCGTATTTTCCCCTCACTTCTTTTCCGTACTTTTTCTCATTATCTTCCACCATTTTCTCCTTGAATCCTTCAAACTTTTCTTTATCCGACATGGTGATTCTCCCTTCCTTTACCCGTAATGTTTTATCTACATTCGCAATCAGTCGATCAAGCTGCTCTCGTCTGGCCAACAATTCCCCTCGATGTTCCATCAAGGCATGTGTTGCGTCAAAGCCAGGATCATCCAGAATATCCTTGATCTCATCCAGTCCAACACCCAGTTCTTTGTAAAAGAGGATCTGCTGCAGGCGGTCGACTTCCTTCTGCCCGTATATACGGTATCCTGACGAATTGGTCCTGGCCGGCTTCAGAAGCTCAATTTCATCATAATAGCGCAGGGTCCTCGTGCTCACACCAGCAATCTCTCCAAGTTTTTTGACGGTATATTCCATGATGTCACCTCCTGACAATTCTTACTTTACAGGTTGACGCTGCGTAAATGTAAAGGGGGTATTGGAAAAAAGTTCGCGTTTTTTTCTTTCATAGGATAGCCCGACTGCACGGGGTCTATTTAGGGGAATCCCTTGAAAATAAAGTGCCAGTCCGATATTCTTAGATTATTAATTATCAGTTTAAGGTTGTGTTGAGCATGCGTATCAATAAGTATATAAGCGAAGCTGGAAAGGCATCCAGACGCGGTGCAGATAAATTGATTACGGAAGGAAGGGTGACCATCAACGGGAAGATCGCGAAGATTGGCGATCAAGTGAATCCCGGCGATGATGTGAAGGTTAGCGGAGCTCCTGTCAGGGTAGCAAGAAATAATGTGTATATTGCATTAAATAAACCTGTTGGGATTACGAGTACAACTGAAAAGGGCGTCAAGGGGAATATTGTGGATCTCGTCAATCATCCGCTACGAATTTTCAATATTGGACGACTGGACAAAGATTCAGATGGCTTGATTCTTCTGACGAACGATGGGGATATCGTCAATGAAATCCTCCGTGCGGAAAATCAGCATGAGAAAGAATATATCGTCACTGTTGACCGCCCGATTTCAGAGGATTTCTTAAAGCAGATGTCAGAGGGCGTTAAGATTCTTGGAACGAAAACCCTGCCTTGTAAAGTGGAGCAGGTGTCAAAATACGTGTTCCAAATCACGCTGACCCAAGGATTGAACCGACAGATCCGCCGCATGTGTGAAGCCCTTGGATATGAGGTCTACAGACTGCAGCGCACGCGCATCATGAATATTCAACTGGGGAATCTGCCTGTTGGACAATGGCGCGACCTTTCTAAGAAAGAGAAGGCGCGACTGTTTCAAGATTTGGATTACGAACCGAAGGAATGGTAATCATTCAACCGGACCCACCATACGTTACGTATGGTGGGTCCGGTTTTTACTTGTGTAAACCTATCTCCATACCCCTAATATGAAACCCATCAACGTAAAGGTCACAACATTATACCCGGCATTAATGAAGAAAAGTTTAATTGATTTCCTTTCAAATAAATACGTGATACCCATCGCGGTCGCCACCCAGAAAAGCCCTGCTGTGAACCCTGCAGAAGCTCCGATCATCCCGTTTCTGTCAGGACCTAAAAACAGTACCAATACAATCGAAATAATAAGTGAAAGGGTAAATGCACCGCCGAAGATTTTCCCCATGTGACCGTTCTTCAGGTCTTCTTCGTCAATATTGTTTTCCACCATCCAAGCTTTCCCGAATAGAAGGGAATACCATAAGCCTCCTATTACAAAAGAAGATAGTGCTGCCACAATTACCGCTAAGTAATTAATGGATACAGCTGATTGAGCTATCATATTCATTTTCCTCTTCCTTCCTGCACATTATGTATGATCTTCATCCATTATAAGTACATGACAAGGAAAGGTATTGTAAAAAATGGACATGCTTTTATGAAAGAAAATTATCAGATCCGGATGCCCTTCTCTTATATTCTCCAGGAGACATTCCCGAGAACCGTTTAAACTCTTTATTGAAATGAGACTGATCATAATATCCCAACTGGGAACTCAAATCTGCCAAATCGTTATGAGACTGGGAATAGAGAGATGAATAGGCTTTTTCAAACCTGAACACTTGAGCAAGCCGCTTCGGATTCACACCTGTGTGATCATGAAAGATCCTCGTAAGGTGTCTTTGAGTAAAACCTAAGGAAGCTGCCAATGTTGGAATCGATTGATTGGGATTCAATTTCAGCAGATTTACTATACCTGTGATGACTTTATATTGTTTTGTTTTCTTTTCGGATATTTTTCTAATCAAGAACTGATCTAAAAGGGGATATATCTCTGCGTTTTCTTTTACCATGCAAAGGGCTTCATACATTTCCTCCTGAAAAACTCCCCAAATGGAATGGGGGGATCTACCTGGTTGACCGTTTCACCAATGGGGATCTCTAAAAAAGGAAAAATCCCGTGTGGATAAAAACGTATGCCAATTAAGTTTGATTTCCCCCGGTAATTGATTTCTAAAGGTTCATAGTGACACCCCGACAACCAAGATTGGTTTACGCTGCGGGTTCTCCGATTCATCACTTTATAGTTTCCTTCAAGTGCAAAAATCATTTCAATCTTTCCGTTGGGCAGGATTAATTCAGTCTTGTCTTCCGTCCCCGTGTTCAACTCTACATTCCAGTAGCATTCAACCCACGGTCTCAAATCCATATCAGGCTTTCTAACCTCAAATTTCATAACGTATCTCACCTTTATATGTACAGGATTACCTCTTGCTTTAGTAAAAACGTATGGCTCTCCTTTCCTTTAACAAAAAGAGCCCTATTGCTCACACCAATTATTTCAAAAGCTGTGATTTAACTCAAGTATGAAAATCGAAAAAGGGGTCTGCCCCCCGATGCATTAACTGCATGGGAGGCAGACCCCTCAAATTCACCCTGCCGGTGACTTCATCTTATTCATGATCATTGTAAAATAGTTCTTCACCTGGCCTGGTGGGTGGGAAATGTGGAATGAACCAGACTCCTGAGACTCCTTATCCTCTTCGATTAATTTCGGAGAATAGACCCGTGTCCCTTCCACTATGCTGCGAATCGAGGAAGTCAGCTCTTCACTTGGACTGTCCTTTAGTAAATACCCACCTGCATCGAATTGTTGAGCCCGCTCTAAATATCCCTTCTTCGGGAATGTCGTCAATACAAGCAGATGACAACCGACTGTCTTCACAGATTCCAGAGGTCCGTCCCTCTCAAGCATTTCAATATCCATGATAAAGAGGTCTGGTTTCAATTGGTGGACAAGGGCGAGTGCTTCTTGCCCATCCTTTACCTGGCCGACTACTTCCATGTCTTCTTCCAGGTTGAGGATGGAGGTCAGGGTTCCACGCAATAATTCCTGATCCTCTGCAATGACGATTCGAATCATGTAGGTTCACTCCTTTTAAAGGCCTTATCAAGTAAAGACTCCCCTTATATGAAACGTTCATAAGGAGAGTCGGTCAGGATTATAATTCAGGTTTGGCTTCAGTTGAAATTCTTGATTTTGACTTATCCAGAGACTTAACACCTCTAAAACTTACAAATGTTTTGTTTTCTTCATCCCAAAGCTTGAAACGTAGTGATTTTAAGCTTGTTAAAAGTGAGATGGTTGGTACTTTTTGTAATGGCTCTGAATTTTTATGTGCTTCTTCGAGTTTGTAGTTCGGTACTCTCGGACTTAGATGGTGAATATGGTGATAGCCGATGTTACCTGTAAGGAACTGCATGAATTTTGGAAGCTTGTAGAAGGAGCTTCCTTCAACAGCTGCCAACACATATTGCCATTCTTTGTCTTCTTCGAAATACGAGTCTTCAAACGTATGCTGAACGTAGAACAACCAAATACCGATCGACCCTGAAACCATAAAGATGGATCCTTGTACAAGGAGGAATTCCTGCCAGCCCAGTGTTACACATAGGAGTGCGATAAGGGCAACGATGATTACGTTCACTAAATACGTGTTGTTACGTTCTTTCTTACGTGCATTTTTACGGTTAAATCTATTTTTCAGAAGGAATACATAAATCGGTCCTAATACAAACATAACGAACGGATTGCGATAAAAGCGATACGCTAAACGAATCTTAAGAGGTGCTGCTAAATACTCATCAATCGTCAGCGTCCAGATATCACCTGTTCCACGCTTATCCAGATTCCCGCTTGTCGCGTGATGGACAGCATGCTCATGTCCCCACTGATCGAACGGGAATAGCGTCAATACACCCATAGCGGTTCCGACGATTCGATTTACGCGACGGCTTTTAAAGAAAGAGAAATGGGTACAATCATGAAAGATGATGAAGATTCGTGTCAGGAACCCTGCAGCGATCACGATTGGAACGAGTGCCAGCCAGTACGATACTGAAAGGCTTTGATACGCAAGAAACCATAATAGAAAGAATGGCCCCAGCGTGTTGATGATCTGCCATACACTTTCCTTTGTTGTTGACTTTTCATAAGGAGCAACTTCTTTTTTCAACGTTTTTATATTTGTCATGTCATAATTCCCTTCATTTAAGGCGTTGAATTCATTATAAGATAAGCGATATCATCGTGTTAGTAGTAGGTGTCATATGCTGGGCATGACAAATGTCATAAGGGAGAAATTGTCATAAGCCCATCTAAGCTCTTTCCCTTGATATTACTGGATTCCCCACGATAGCAGGACGTTTCCAATTGGTTATATTATTTTTTGAGATTAGAAAAATATTCTTGTTTGGGTGATTTTTTATAGAGGTTTTATAAAAAAGAGCTTCAAAATAACAGAAAGAGCCTGGATTCATCCAGACTCTCTTTCCTGATCATTCGCAAACCAGCACCTGCCGGACAAATCTTCCTTTACTCACTTCACAGCGATCGACGATCTTAAAGCCCGCTTTTTCAATATTCGCGTCCACATCTTCCAAGGTAACAATCACGACCTTCTCTGCAAATCGTCTCGCACTGCGGAGCATGTCAAGCTGCTCGTCATTTGTAATCACTGAACAAAGATTGTAAGGTAGATCGATCACAGCTACATCATAATTGTCGGTTACGTCGTTAATATCCTTTAAAGAGACATCCCCTTTGTATCCAAAATGAGCGATATTCTCTTTCACTCCATCGAGGATCAAAGGATTACGGTCACTCCCGACGATATCTATCCCCATGGATAGTGCCTCCACAAGGACCGTCCCTATTCCGCAGCACGGGTCGATCATTTTGATTCCTTCAGGGTTCGGTGCTGCGATATTCACGACGGCCCTTGCCACACGAGTGCTGAGTGCCGTCGAATAGCTGTGCGGCTTTTTCACATGGTGTAGCCAAACCGCTTCGTTTCTCACATACTTTCCGAACACCCAGCGCTCATTGGTCTTCATCACCCCGAACCAAATGTCTGGATCGACTAACTCCGCTTCACCTTTTAGATGCATTCCTACTTCTTTTTCAATCTTGCGAAGCTTTTTGAAGCCTACTCTTTCCGCATCAAGATTTTGAACAAAAACGACTTTGAACCCATCAAGTGCTTCTAATTCTTCTATTTCTTCAAGTAGTTCTCCAAACTCATTACCCTCGCAGATCATTTCGATTCTCTCCCGAATAAAAGGACTTCTACTGGGATCTATTTTCACTGAACTTTCCAGAACGCTAGATTTAGGGCTCTTTCCAAATAACACTCTTCTTTCCAAGGCACATAGGGATTCCTCGTTCGGCTCCCATGAATAATGATAGATATATTTTTTCGTTTCTATTATGATCAACTCCGTGTGATGATAAAAATGTTGTGTTGCATTAGACCATTGTAACATAAAAAAAGACCCGACCCCGGGCATGCTTAGCATTCATGCACCGTGGGTCAGGACCCGTAACATTATCTATTTTCCATCATTGAAATATATTCTTTCACCACTTCATAGACATACTCCTGATTCGCCGATGCGGTTTCCGGGTTGTATGCTCCACCATTTGTCTTGTTATTGGACAGTACACGGATGCCCAGGAACGCTACATCATAAGCACCTGCAATCTGTGCTGCTGCAGCCCCTTCCATTTCCTCTACAGAAGTACCGTATTTCTCATGGAACCATTGAATGCGGTCCACTTCATTATTCCACACGTCGGCAGAACCGATGGTACCTTCGACGATCTTTCCATCGGTGTATGTATCCTTTACTGCTTTGGCAGCTTGGAGTAAGTCCTCGTCTCCATCGTAATAACGAATCTTTTCAGCATTTGGATCTTCACCTGCACTGCCTTCAGAAGCCATTAAGTCCATCGGCTTCCAGACGGTTGGATCAATTCCTTCGTTATCAGCTTTGTCAGCTGTTTTCAATGAACCCAGGTTAACGGTTCTTTCTCCTAATACGATATCAAATACATGCAGTTCAGGGTCATGTCCACCTGATGTTCCTTGGTTGATGATGGCGATCGGATCGTATTTCTCAACCGCTACCGCAGTAGCCGCTGCCGTGTTTTCCATCCCTTTACCGGTTTTGGCAACGATGACAGGATAATCATCAAGCGTCCCTATGTAAAAAACAAATGATCCCGATTTTTCTTCTTTCACATTTTCTAATTTCCCTGCAAACTTTTCAGCTTCAATCGGCATTGGACCTTGAATCATAATCGGTCTCTCTGCCTCTTCTTCCTTAGCTGCAGTCTGTGAAGTGGAACTGCATCCAGTAAATAAGGATAATGCGAGTACGGATAATGATACAAATAAAGCCAGTTTCTTTTTCATCAAATCTCTCCTTTTTCGTTTTTTCTTGATGGTGATATCTCGCTGTTCTGCCCAAAAGAAAAAGATCTAGAACATGTAGAGTGGTTTCTACTTTCCAGACCTTCGAAGTTAAAGTATACGTGATATGACGTGAATGCCCATCACAAAATGGCAACGGCAAAAAACCGCAAAACCGAATACTTCAACTCGTAGTCCAGTTCTTATAATGGGAACCAGGTAGAAACACTCAGACCATATTACCGAGGATATACGAGTAACGATATGTAATTAGTACAGTGTTAATATAACAAACTCCCCTTCAACAATCAACAAAAATACGAATTTTATTTAAATTTTACATTTTAATGTTCGTGTTTTAGTGAAACTATCCCAACTCACCCGCATCTTGATCACTCTTAGATTTGATATATAAATAGAGAATAATATAATGAAAGAATGATACACAAAAAAACAACGGGGTGAAAAACATGAAAATCGGACTTATTGGACTGGGAGACATCGCCAAGAAAGCCTACCTGCCAGTTCTCTCTGAAAAAGAAGGCATCGAGCTGGTGCTTTGTACAAGAAATGCTGAAACTCTAAATGTTCTGGCACATAAATATCGCATCCAGGAAAAGGTTCAGAATGTGGAAGAACTGATGGCAACCAACATTGACGCGGCATTTGTGAGTACCGCTACCGAAGCCCACTTTGAAATAACGGAGAAACTACTACAGAACGGCATCAACGTATACATAGACAAGCCGATTTCCTTGAACTTTCACGAAACCGAAAGAATCGTTCAGCTTGCAAAAGAAAGTGGAAAAATCGCCATGGTCGGTTTCAACAGACGATTCATTCCAAAAGTGAGAGAGCTAAGGGAGCATGGCAACCCGAGCTTCCTTCTTATGCAAAAAAACAGATACGCCCTACCTGATTACACCAGAAGGTTCGTTGTAGAAGATTTCATCCATGTCGTCGATACTCTGCGATTCTTAATGGATACAGAGGTCCAGGATGTAAAGGTTCAGTATCTAAAAAAGGATGACATGCTCCACCACTTAGTCGTCCAGCTTATCGGCGAGGAATGCACCGCAATCGGGATCATGAACCGTGACGGCGGTGTGACGGAAGAAATCATCGAGTACTCGGCAGGCCATCATAAATATGTTGTCAACAGTCTCGTTGAAACGACTCATTATCATAATAAAGAAGTCAGCCTTTCTTCATTTGGAGATTGGGAGCCTACTTTGTATAAGCGAGGGTTTTATGATTTAGTGGATCATTTCTTAGACTGTGTGGAAAATGGGACAACCCCTGACCCATCGATTGAGGATTCGCTGGTTACCCATGAGATTTGTGAGAGGATCGTCGGGATGATTGAATAGGAGGACAGACAGAAGGGGGGGAGGGGACATGGGATGCCCCTCTCCCCCTCCCCCTTTTAAAACAAAGGGTTTTTCTCTATTTGCAACCAATGCTCAGAGTTCTCAATCTCTCCAGCCAACTGCAACAGCAGATCCTCTCTGCCTTTTGCTGCCATCACCTGAACTCCGATGGGCAGCCCTTCAGAAGTTTGATGTATCGGAAGTGACATGGCTGGCTGTCCTGTTAAGTTGGCCAACTGGGTAAAAGGGGTACGCATCAGATTCTTCTGTGCGATTTGATCAACGATCCCAATCTTTTTCAATAGTCTTCTGAGTCCCAATTTCCCTACTGAACTGATCAAGAATTTCTCTGATTGGGTCGGCTCCAGCTCTCCTATCTTGGCTGGAGGAAAAGCTGTTGTAGGAGTAAGGTAGAAATCATACGTTTCATGAAATATTTCCATTTGATAGGCTGCTTTGTCCCACTCCCTAATACTCAGGATGAATTCTTCAGCAGGGGTGGCCTTTCCGATCAAACCCAGGAGCCAGGTGGAAGGTTCCACATCAGCGTAAGTAGCTTTTCTTCCCAGCACTTCTTCCAACGAAGTTAACAATGCAGCGGTTTCCCCAAAATACATGGTTAAGAAACTTCTCGCAATCTTATGTCCATCCACAGGCACCTCCTTTTCTTCCACATCATGACCCATGGACTCTAGTACTTTAGCAGCTTTCACAACAGCCTTTTCGCATTCGGGATGTACTTCAGTTCCTATGGGAGAAGCTGTGGAATAGGCAATCTTTAATTTCTTGACTAATGGGGTTTGTGATGCTTCCAAGTACCTCCCTTCAAATGGTGGAGCATAAAAAGCAGCAGACTTTTCATACGTTCGTAATTCATCCAGCATGGCAGCACTATCCCTGACTGATCGTGTTAAAACATGCTCAACAGAGGCACCTTGCCACGTTCTTCCGTAGGTGGGACCAACAGGTGTTCTTCCCCTGGTTGGCTTCAAACCAAATAACCCGCAATAGGCGGCAGGGATTCTGATAGATCCCCCACCATCGTTGGCACCCGCGATCGGAACAATGCCGGATGCTACCGCTGCTGCTGAACCTCCACTAGAACCTCCGGGTGTATAATCCAGGTTCCACGGATTTCTTGTCGCACCGTAATGTGAAGGCTCGGTAACAGCCACTAAAGCAAATTCAGGTACATTCGTCTGCCCCAGAATGACCACGCCGGCTTCCCGCAATCTCCTGGTATACTCTGAATCTGTCTTTGCACGGTAGCTTCGAAGAGATCTTGAACCTGCTGTCATGGGCTCCCCTTCCATCTCTTGAGTGATATTTTTCAATAGCATCGGTACACCGGCGAAGGCCCCAGTAAGCTTTTTGTCTGCAACCTCCCTCGCCTGTTCATACATTTTATGAATCACTGCGTTCAACTTCGGGTTGTGGGCTTCTGTTATTTTAATGGCCTCTTCAACCAATTCTCTAGGATGAACTTCTTTTTTCTTCACTAATTCTGCGAGCCCTAAACCGTCGTAGTTTTTATAATGAAAACCCTGCATCCTGCTCACCCCTATTGACTATGTATCTATGACTTTCTACATAATAGGAGAATTTCCTTTTTTTAATAGAAATCAATCACACTGTAGCCTAAAAAAGATGGTAGTCCCCCAATATAGTAGCACCTATGATTGAGGGCAGTGTCTGGATCCAGCGGTTACTTTCCGGTGGATACTGGTATAAAAGACTCAAAAAAGAGGTCATATACCTACAGTTTATTTTCAGATAATTGTTACTATTGAGTGATATACGTCCTTTGATCACTCTTGTATACTTTTAATCGAAACGTTTCACCAAATTGAAAGGAAGTGTCCTATTTGAAGAAATATTTTTCATTGCTGTTAGTTTTATTGCTAATCGTCAGCGCTACGCTCCCAGCTGCGGCTTCTGCAAAGCACACAAACAAAGGAAAAGAGATCGCTTTATCCAAACAATTGAAAGCGATTTCAAAAAATACCTATCGATACTTCGAAGATTTTACAGATAAGAAAACGGGACTCACTTTTGATGCCGTCCGAATGGATAACGGGGAGATCAATGCCCAGAAATTCACTTCTCCTACGAACATTGCCATGTATATGATGAGTACGATTTCAGCGGAGGAAGTCGGCCTGATCTCACGTGAAGAAGCCGTGACCAACATCGAAAAAACGTTGAATTCATTAAAAGATATGGAAAAATGGAACGGATTATTTTACAACTGGTACTATACAGAAGATGCAACGCTCATGACGGATTGGGGTCAATTCATCTCAACTGTAGATAATGGATGGCTGTCTGCAGGACTCGTTGTAGTGGGACAAGCGTATCCGGAACTCTATGAAGAGACCCACGCATTAGTTGAGGACATGGATTATTCCACTCTTTACACACCTGAAGTAGGACAAATGCGGGGCGGATATGATGTAGCAACCGAGAGCTATACTTCTCACCATTACGGTGCCTTCTATACGGAACCACGCGTAGCAAGCTACATCGCAATCGGGAAAGAAGATGTACCGGAAGAACATTGGTGGAGAATGTTCCGCACCATGCCTGAAAGCTGGGATTGGCAGGCTCAAATTCCAGAAGGATATACAGAAACTTATGATGGTGTAGATGTCTTCGAAGGACATTACAGTTACAAGGGCACTAAATATGTACCAAGCTGGGGAGGAAGCATGTTTGAAGCATTGATGCCACAGCTTGTACTAAAGGAAAAAGAACTTGGGAAGAACGCACTTGGCTTGAACAATAAGCGTCATGTAGACATCCAGATTCAATATGCTAAAGAGCAAGGATATTCAGCCTGGGGCATGTCACCAGCAGCCACACCAGATAATTATTCAGAATTTGCCGCTACACCTCTGGGTATGGACGGCTATAAGTCAGACGGTACTGTTACTCCACATGCCACTTTCCTGGCACTGGAATATGCACCAATGGAAGCGTTCAATAACATCCAGGCGTTGAAACGTTTCGATATGTACGGGAAATACGGGTTCCTTGATTCAGTCAATGTAGAGACAGGAGAAGTGACTCAAGCCTACCTCGCTTTAGATCAAGGTATGACAATGGTCTCAATCGTCAACTATTTAAAAGATGGAGTCATCAGAGATTACTTCCATCAAGATCAAATCGGGAAATCTCCAGAGGACCTACTGATAAAAGAGACGTTTTCTATTAAATAATAGAAGCGATAATGATGTAAGAGCCCAAGTGGTTGTATCACTTGGGCTTTTGCATTTAAGTGTCATTGCCTATCTCCACCTCTTCGCCAAGGCTTCTATATGACCAGGATCCGTCCGGCAGCAACCACCAATGATACGGGCACCTGCCTCGTACCAAATTCCTGATTGTTCATCAAACGCCGAACACGCTTCCTCCCCATGCCACGTTTTAGTCTCAGCATTGTAAGTCTCACCTGAGTTCGGGTACACGATGATTGGTTTGTCAGTGTTTCTGCTTAATACGCTTATCGCCTCCTTGGCCGCAATAATCGGTGCACAATTCACACCAATCGCAGCGATTTGTTCATCGTTATTGAACACACGCGTGCACTCTTCAATCCCCGTTCCATCACTTATCGTCTCTCCATCCTTTAAAGAAAAAGACAGCCAGGCACAGGTATCCGGAAATTCTTTCAAAAGTGACGCGAGTACTCTTGCTTCCTGCAAGGACGGGATGGTCTCAAACGCCAACAAATCAGCACCCGCCTCCACTAGTGCCTGGATTCGGGGAAAATGGAAATCTGCTAAATGTTGATCGCTTACTCCATAGTTCCCAACGTATTCAGAGCCGTCAGCAAGGTATGCCCCGTATGGTCCTACAGAACCTGCAACGATTGGTTTCGGCCGATTCGAATTTCCCTTATCTTCCTTCCAAAATTCATCCCGAGCCTGTTTGGCAAGAGTAACCGTTTTTTTGATTAATTCCAGCGTTTCTGGTTTCTCTATTCCGCGCTTTCGAAAACCATCCACCGTTGCCTGGTAGCTGGCTGTAATCGCACAATCGGCTCCTGCACGGAAATAATCAGCATGAACTTTCTCAATCGCTTCCGGTTTTTCAAGGAGTACACGGGCAGACCAAAGGGGATCGTTTAAATCACAGCCATGGGTTTCCAGCTCTGTGGCTAACGCTCCATCTAAAATAAGTGGGGAATGTTTTTGTAAAATAGCATCAATGGGATTCAGCTTCAGTTGATTCGACATAACCTGTTCCTCTTTTCTTTACGTATTGTGTTAGATGATAGCTTCCATAGCAAAGGGCGATAAACGGGATTCCGCAATAAAGGGCTATCCTCTGAGTGGGATCAAAGGCAATGCCGATACAGGAAGCGAGACAAAGCAGAAATGCCGCAATGGGAACGAGTGGATAGAGCGGCGTCCGATAAGCCAGGTCTTTCACATCGTTTCCTTCCCTTATGTACTGTCTTCGAAATAGAAACTGGGCAGCACTAATGCTCATCCACACGATCACCACCGCAAGACCTGAGACCGAAACCAATACGATGTAGACCGTCCCCGGTGCAATGATGCTTGAAAGCAAGGCTAGCCCCCCTCCAAGCATGCTGCATACAATCGCATTGAGAGGGACTCCCTTTTCAGTCAATTTGGCGAAAATCGGTGAGATCGTTTGCTTATCTGAAAGCGACCATAGCATTCTGGAAGAAGCATACAGACCTGAGTTTGCCGCTGATAAAATGGCCGTTATGATCACAAAATTCATAATATCGGCGGCATACGGGATTCCAATCCGACCAAGTACCGCTACGAAAGGACTTTCCAATACACCGGCTGACTGGCTCGGTATTAGAGCAGATAATACGACAATCGTCCCTACATAAAAGATGATCAATCTCACAAGCGTGGTACGGATGGCTTTAGGAATCGATTTTGATGGATTCTCTGTTTCTCCCGCCGCAACCCCGATCAATTCTGTACCTGAAAAGGCAAAATTCACGGCAAGCATGGTCATCAAGATGGCAAATGCCCCGTTCGGAAACAATCCAAAACTTGTGATATTCGTGAAAAGCGGAGCGGGCTCTGAATGACTGAGGGGGATGAAACCGACGATCGCCCCTGTCCCAATCACAATAAACGCAACAATCGCAATCACTTTTACTAAAGAAAACCAAAATTCAGATTCAGCAAAAAACCGCACTGACAACGCATTAAGGACAAAAATCAACGCAGCAAAGACCGCGCTCCAAATCCATACACTAATCGAAGGAAACCAGCGCTGCATCATCAAGCCAGCCGCCGTAAACTCCGACCCCAATGCCACTGTCCATGTCAGCCAATATAACCAGCCCACCGTATAACCGGTCCCAGGACCAATGAATTTTGTAGCATAACTATGAAAGGATCCCGTCTCCGGCATATGGACAGAAAGCTCGCCTAAACAAAGCATCACAAGATACACCACCAGCGCCCCAATCAAATAAGCAAGGATCGTCCCAAACGGTCCAGCCTGATGGATCGTGTACCCCGAACTCAAGAAAAGCCCGGTTCCGATCACCCCTCCAAGAGACAGCATCACCAAATGCCGCGTCTTCATCTTCCTTTTAAAACTCTGTCCTGCCTTTTCCATACAAACACCCTTCCTTCTAAATGTATTGAAGAATGGGTGAACAAACAAAAAACGCACCCTAAACGAGTGCGTCACCGACAAATAAAAGATTGCTCCTATCTATCAGGGTTTGAATCACCCGCTGGAATTAGCACAGTATCTTCACAGACCTGTTGCTGAGGCTTCAAAGGGCCAGTCCCTCCACCTCTCTGGATAAGAAAATATTTAGATTTTTTAAAACTTTATCAATATATTGGAATAATGTCAAGACCATGAAATAGATTAGTAGCCCAGCCTATCCGAATGTTACATTAAGGATTAAAAAGGGAATAACTATACTAAAAAAGGAGAAACCGCCATGCCAGAAGGTCCGGAAATCAGAAGAGCGGCTGATGGAGTCGAGCGCGCTCTTAAGAATAAAACCGTACAAGATGTATACTTTGCCTTCCCTCATTTGGAAGATTACGAAGACCTATTAAAAGGATCGATCGTGAAGAGAGTGGACACGAAAGGAAAAGCCATGCTCATCCGCTTTGACAACGGATACACCATTTACTCTCACAATCAACTTTACGGAAAATGGTATATCAGAAACACATATAACTACCCGAAAACCAACCGACAGCTCAGGTTGGCTCTACATAATGAGAAAAAGTCGGCACTTCTCTATAGTGCATCGGATATCGAGGTTCTTCGTGACGAAGAAGTGCCCGGGCACCCATTCGTCTCAAAAGTAGGACCGGATCTTTTAAGCGAAGAGGTATCAGTAGATGAGCTGATGGAACGGATGAAGGACAAACGATTCCGAAACCGCAAATGGTCGATTCTATTGCTGGATCAAGGTTTCGTAGCCGGAATCGGAAATTATTTGCGATCTGAAATCATGTTTGTTGCTGGCATTCATCCTTCCCTAAGGCCAGTCGATTGTACAGAAAATCAATTAAACAAAGCAGCTCATGCTGTCATGGGTTTAGTAAAGCAGTCGTATGAGACTGGTGGGATCACCAATGATCCCGACCTTGCGCAGAAGCTGAAAAGTCAAGGAGTGAAGCGCTCCCGTTATCGTCACTGGGTCTTTAACCGGGAAGGTGCGTCTTGCTTCATCTGTGGAAGTGAAATCGAGAAGACGGTGGCAGCTTCAAGAAGGCTGTACTATTGTCCGGTTTGTCAGGGAATCGAAGGATAACGCAATATTTGTCAATCCATTTGTTACTTGAATCGTCAAATAAGGCCTGCCCCAACACGTTAATGGAGTTAACGTGTTGGGGCAGGCCTGGTTTCATATTTATCGGGCGGGACAAACGGCTCTCTTCAGTTCTCTCGCCGCTTCTGTGATGTTTTCGGCACCTGATATAGCTGAGATTACCGAGATTCCGTCGGCACCAGCATCAATAACTTCTTTGGCATTCATTGAACTGATGCCTCCAATCCCCACAATCGGGATAGGAATATCGTTTATTCGAAAGCTTTTGATGATGTCCAAGCCGTGAATTTTGACTGTGTCGTCTTTTGAAAGGGTGGGATAGATGGGACCAGATCCTAAATAATCCGACCCATCGGCAATCGCCTGCTGCGCTTCGGCAAGTGTATGAGTGGAAACCCCAAGCCATTTGTCACCGATTTTATCCCGTACGATACTTGCCCTTTCGTCTTCCTGACCGATATGAATGCCATCAGCATCGATGGCTAAAGCCAATTCCACATCGTCATTTACGATGAAAGGGATCCCGGCGTCCTTGCATACCTTCTGAAGTTTTTCAGCAAGTTTCATCTTTTTCTGTCCTTCTAAGGCACCGAGCCCTTTTTCCCGGAATTGAAAGAGGGTTATGCCACCTTCTATTGCCTGTTCTAACACATAAACCGGATCCTTCATGCAGTTTGTGCTTCCCATAATAAAATAAAGAGTAAGAGAATCCTTTAATTGCTCCCGCTTATCGATCATTTACGTTCACCTGATGCCTTCTTATTATAAGCCCAATGATTCGTCGGGCCATGACCATTCCCAATTCCAAGTAGGTCTTCAATGGCTGCCCGGATAAACCCTTTCCCCGTCTTGACCGCTTCCTTGATGTCCATTCCTTGAGCTAATTGAGCAGTAATCGCAGCCGAGAAGGTGCATCCAGTTCCATGCGTATGAGGTGTCTCGATTCTGGGTGAGACCATTTCCACAAATTCCTCCCCATCATAAAAGAGGTCGATTACCTGCTCGCCATCGGCATGTCCGCCTTTTATAACGACTGATCCGGCACCCATTTCAATCAGGATCTTTGAGGCGTCTTTTCGATCGTCCAATGTTTCAATCTTTATACCGGTGATGACTTCTGCTTCAGGTAAATTGGGTGTAATGACAGCAGAAAGAGGTATTAATTGTTCCTTTAACGCACGAACGGCTTCATCTTGTAAAAGCTTGGCTCCGCCTTTTGCAATCATGACAGGATCCACCACAAGATTCGTCCAGCCATAATGACGGACTCGTTCACTTACTGCCTCAATGACTTCACCGGAATGCAGCATGCCCGTTTATAACGCATGTGGCCCCAGGTCTTGGCCAATAGAATCCATTTGCTGAACGATTCCTTCCATGGAAACGGGATACACGCCTTGAACGCCTAATGTGTTTTGAGCGGTTACGGCAGTGATGACCGACATCCCATAGGAACCAAGCTCCTGGAATGTTTTTATATCTGCCTGAACGCCGGCTCCCCCGCCACTGTCTGAACCTGCTATCGTCAATGCCTTATATACAGACATGTTTGTACCACCCTTCCTCTTTAGATTCTCTCTACTTTTGCAAGTGCAGCATCTTCTTCACAAATGGAGGAAAGTTGATCGATGAATTCAATTTGAAAACTTCCCGGACCCTTTTCAGATGTCACACCGGCTGCTTTTTCTGCTGCTATTCCATAAACGGCAACTGCCGTTACAGCAGCTTTTAATAGATCTTTTTCAATGGCTGCAAAGGCACCGATGACCGAAGATAATAAACAGCCCGTCCCCGTGACCTTCGTTAAAATAGGATGACCATTCGCCACTGAATAGGTTCCTTGCGGGTTTGAGATGATATCGGTTTTCCCTGTTATGACAATGGTACATTCCAATTGCGCTGCCGCCTTTTGAGCTAATTCCAACGTGTCTCCCCCATTCGAACCGGCGTCAACACCTTTGATCGCCCATTGTTCTCCTGCAACATGAGCCACTTCCGCTGCGTTCCCTCTTAAGATGGAGACGTTTACTTCATTCAGGATTTCCCTTGCCATTTCCGTGCGGAAGAAAGTCGCCCCTGCTCCAACCGGATCCAATACAACAGGTATCCCTTTTTCATTGGCCGCTTTTCCAGCGATGATCATGCTATCGATGATGTCTGTCGATAAGGTTCCAATATTAAGGACAAGTGCCCCTGCCAACTTCGCCATATCCCCTACTTCTTCTTTCGCATAGGCCATCACAGGAGATGCCCCGATAGCCAGCAAGCCATTGGCCGTAAAATTCGTGACCACTACGTTCGTTATATTATGTACTAATGGATTTTCTTCTCGAACTTTCTGAACTAAATCATACATTCTCCTTGTTCCTCCTTTGTCAATATGAAAGAAAGACCGGACCTGCCCTGATATGCTACTACTATAGCATATCACTGTAGAATCCAAATGAGAAAACACTTCAAAATGGGAACAAAAAAAGCCCATTCCATCTGCTTTCTGTCAGAGAAAATGAGCTTTTCCTATTCTACATTCCGTATTTCTCACGATAAAAATCATGCTTGGGCTGAAACAACTCTTCATCAGATTGTCTGACGTCGGAGAAATGATCCACATTATAATGGCCATACAAAGCCTTGTTGTGGTGCTGGATAATTTGTTCAGCCTTTAACACGGATGAATCCTTTGTCGAGTGACCATCTGCTACCAGGGTTACGTCCAATCCATTAACGGTTGCATAACGAACGGCCGTGTCGATACAATATTCCGTTTGGCATCCCATGATTACGACATGTTCAACCTCTTTGTCTTTTAAAAAGCTTAGTAAGGGCGTACCATAAAACGAATTGGTGGCTAATTTATCATACACAACCGCATTGTCCGTAACATGGATATCCTTGTGAACCTGGAATCCATCACCTTCCCCGCCTCCGACATCTTTATCTCGAATAAACACGATGTGAGTACCTGTTTCGGCTGCCTTCTGGATGACCCGATTGATGTTTTCAATCAGTCTCTCCTTTTGAAATACCGCTTGTTCCCCTTCATTTCCTTCGATTAATTCCTGCTGGGCATCAATCACGAGCAATGCTTGGTTCAATAGAAAAACTCCTTTATCTCCATTTTCTCCTCAGCTATCTTTGAATAATTTCGACTTATCAGTGAGAAAGTCCTCTAACACTCAAAAAAAGCAGGAAACCTTTTGGACTTCCTGCTTTGCGCTCATTCTTCATGTACCGCAATACGTTCGGTAAGGGCGGTTGGATGGATCAGGTGGTGTCGCGTACTTGCACTGTTCTGTCAATAACTGATAAGGATCTTTAAGAACCTCAAGCAAACGCTCCATTACGCTGTAATCACCACTTTCCACTGCAGCTTCCAACGCTTCCTCCACACGGTGATTCCGGGGAATCACAGATGGATTACTTTTTCGCATTAACTGATGAGTTGCTTCTTTCGACTCTTCCTGCCTGTTAAGTCTCTCTTCCCAGCGTTCTTTCCATTGAACAAATTCCGGGTTATTAAACCAATCGATTTGTTCTTCATTTGTTAATGCACGGAATGTGTTGGTATAGTCGGCACGATTCTCTTTCATTAAACCGAGAAGGTCTTTTGCAAGGGATTCGTCCCCATCTTCTTCATTGAAAATACCGAGTTTCCCTCTCATTCCGTCGAGCCAGTGAGCTTCATACAGTTTAGGAAATTCCATTACAGCATCCTGGGCAATCTTCAGCGATTCTTCTTGTTCGTCATGAAGAATCGGCAACAGACTTTCGGCAAATCGGGCAAGGTTCCATCCGGCAATTTGAGGCTGATTTCCATAGGCATAACGTCCTCCGGTATCAATGGAGCTGAATACCGTTGCCGGGTCATACGTATCCATAAAGGCACATGGTCCATAATCAATGGTTTCTCCACTGATCGTCATGTTATCCGTGTTCATCACGCCATGAATGAACCCATCCATTTGCCACTTGGAAGTGAGTGCAGCCTGGCGCTTGATGACTTCTTCCAGCAAGTAAAGATAACGGTTCGGTGCATTCAAACCTTCCGGGTAGTGACGCTCCACTGCATAATCAGCCAGTGCGCGGAGATCTTCCACCGTTCCAAATTTAGAAGCAAACTGAAAAGTACCGACGCGAAGATGACTAGCCGCTACGCGGGTCAGGATCGCTCCCTGCTGTTCCGTTTCCCGGAAAATCGGCTCACCTGTAGTCACCACCGCCAAGCTTCGGGTAGTCGGAATCCCAAGTCCGTGCATGGCTTCACTGATGATGTGCTCCCGGAGCATCGGTCCAAGTCCCGCGCGACCGTCCCCACCTCGGGAATAAGGGGTTCTTCCTCCACCTTTGAGCTGAATATCAAAACGCTCACCTGATGGGGTGATCTGTTCGCCGATCAGGACAGCGCGACCGTCTCCCAGCATATTAAAATAGCCAAACTGATGCCCGGCATAGCTTTGAGCAAGGGGTTCGGCACCTTCGGGTATTTGATTGCCCGCAAACACCTCTGTTCCCTCTTCACGATGCAATTCTTCCAGGTTGAGTCCCAGCGATTGTGCTACAGAATCATTAAGGACGATTAATACAGGTTTGCTAACCGGAGTCGGATCTTGCTTAGTGAAAAATGAGTCGGGCAGGCGTGCATAACTATTTTCTATGTTCCATCCTGTTTCGTTTCCCTTTGTCATGGTATCTCCTTCTTTTGGTTTTGGCTTATTTTCATAAAACAAAAAATCATAGAGATTCTATGATTTTCTTCAAGTCCAGTTCTATATATTATATTTTACACATGAAAGGGAATGTACACCACTATTACAAAAAAAGTGCCCGACCCTTATAAGGATCAAGCACCATTTCCAGTGGGACAACGAACCTGTCCCTCCGTCCCATTTATTTATTTAATGTCAAGGTCGCTACGCACTCAACATGCACCGTTTGAGGGAATAAGTCAACAGGTTGAACAGCATCAAGGGTGTATCCGAATGGTTCCAGCTCCTTGATATCCGTCGCGAATGTATCGGGGTTACAGGATACATACACGATGCGTTCCGGCTTGGCACGTCCGATTCGTCTCATGACTTTCCCGCCTGCACCTGATCGAGGCGGATCAAGCATTAATAGTTGTGGATGGCCAAAGCTCTCCAGCATTTGGTCAATTCCTTTTCGAGCATCCTTAGCGAGGAAAGTCGTGTTTGAGATGCCGTTATCTTCAGCATTGCGTTTCGCTGACTCGATCGAACTTTCAACAATTTCAATGCCCGCAAGTTCTCCTACTCTGCTTGCGAATGGCAGAGAAAATGTACCTACCCCACAGAAAAGGTCGATCATTTTTTCTGTTTTCTTCGGTTGTCCCATTTCAATCGCTAAGTCAACGAGCTTTTGAGCTTGAGTCGGATTCGTCTGGAAGAACGTATCAAACCAAAGACGGAAGCGGTATCCATCCATTTCATCATAGATAAAGTCACGACCAGCTAAGAGATGGATCTCTTCTGCTTGCGTTCGATCCGCCCATGCCGTATTTTCAAGCCATAACAAGCTTTTGACTTGAGGGAATTTTTCACCTATGCGGGTAACCAAGTTGTCCACTGCCTCCTGATGATTTTCAGGCGCCTCCGTCGCAAACAGACCAAGCATCAGTTCACCCGTTACAAACGATTGACGGACCATTAAATGACGAAGTAACCCTTCGTGCTCGTCCTTGTTATATCCTTTTAAGCCATGGCCCTTCACCCAATCGGCGACTTCCATCGTTGCTTCCACCATTTCTTCACTTGCGATCAAGCAGGTTTCAAGGGAAATGACCTTACGGAAATTCCCTTGCTCATGCAGTCCAAGGGCACCTTCAGGAGAAAACGTAAATTCCATTTTATTGCGGTAACGCCACGGATTATCCATCCCCATCGTGTCCCGTACCAGGTCAGGATCAAAGCCTTGCTCTTCCAGGGCATGCTTCACATGATTCGTCTTCTGCTTTAACTGACCGTTATAATCCCAATGCTGCCACACACATCCGCCGCAGCGTTCAAAGTGCGGACAAGGTGCAGGGATTCTCTCAGGGTGGGCTTCGAGGATTTCATCAGGCATAGCCTTGCGTCTACGGCGATCAGGCTGATCCACCGTCACTTCCACCTTTTCCCCCGGCAGGGTCTGAGGGATCGTGAGTCTCAGCTTCTTCGGATTCCCAAGCTCATTCTCCCGCCAGACCACAGCCTGCCCTGAACCTTTTTGGTCCAAATCTTCTATTGTCACAACCATTGTTTCTGGTTTGATATTCGTCAATTTCTGGTCCTCCTTGAAAACTTCTGTCTAACTTTATACTTTATTAAAAAAAGTGGAGGAATGCAACAGGGATATAGGCTCCTCACCTCCCTGCATCACCAAAGGCAAATGAAGGTCCGTCCTTTAGAGTGTTAACGCTCTAAAGGACGGACCTTATTATTGCGGACATTGCTAATAGGCTTTGTAATGTCCGCATTCTCCGGTTATATAAGCTCTCCTGCTGTTGTAGATGACTTCCCAGTATCCCGAGCTGCTATTTTTCCCTTTAAGGGATCCTGTGACGGGAATCGTCCTGCCCTTTGCGATGATACCCAAGCCCTTTGATGTCAAACGGTCGGGGCGATCCTGTATGATAGCGGCATTCGCCACCCCCACGATACTGATTTCCCCGATCGCGACCGGTCCCGATGAAGGCGGCGGTGATGATGATCCCCCGGAAGATTGACCGTTTCCTTCCACCTTCACAAATTTCGGGGCTGCTGTTACATAATACACGTGTCCCCTTGAGTTCTTGACTTCATACATATAAGCACCTTCCACCTTAAGCTTCCGTATAATCTCCGGAAACCCATATCCGTACTTCAAAGTGCCGGCACGGTAGGTATCCCGGAAGGTCGGCTTACAGTAAAAGTCCAGTCCTTCAGCACCTCTATATATGCTCTCCACCCGTTTTCCGATAACATCCCTGCTTGTCCACACACCTTTGACCTCCGTTTCAGGAGGGACCACAACGTTTCCTGCAGCCACATACGGAACGCCGAAAAAATCACAGACCCCACGAGCCTGCTCTCTTGCTGATTCCCTTTGAAATTCCTCATTGATCATGAGCAAGGCTTCTCTCTCATCATCCATAAATCCATTCTCCACAAGCACCGCTGGCCCATTGAAATCCCTTGTCATATGAAGATTCTGCTCAATGATCCCGCGATATACCTGCTTCGTACCCTGTTTCAAGTACTTTGCAATGCTTTCAGCAAGTCTTCTATCCTGTACATCATTGAAATAGATATGAAGGGAGTGCCCTTCAGCATCTTTTCCCGGACCATCGAATTTTCCATCAAAGGCATTAAAGTGGTTGGAAACCAGGGCATTGGCTCTCTTAGAATTGGCTAGATCTGTACGTGACTTTAATGGTGTATCCTCATCAGTCGGCGCTGTCAGTATAGTCCTGAACCCACATCTCTCCAATTCAACTTTCAAAAAGAATGTCACTTTCTCATTAAACTCATTTTCACGGATTTCCCTGCCAAGGGACTGGATATAAGGCGTACGTTTCCCGGCTGTCCCGATCCCATGACCATCGTCTAAAGCGATCAAATAATCACTAGCTTTTACCATTTAATCTATCACCCCTTCTACTAGTAAAATATTCATAGCTTGTACAAATGGTCACGGCCGGATAAAAAAAGCCCCAGTTCCTGCCTGTAGAAGGTAACTTGTGGATATTCATATAATCGAAAGGGTGATTTATTAGCAACCCTTAGCTGTTTAGTCCATCTTTCCAGATACAACAAAAAAGGTGCGCTGACTCCACTGATGGAATCAGGCACCTTTTTTTATTTACAACGAACGGGACATCTAAACTGTCCCCCGTTCCACTTACTTCGCTTCCAAACGACTGATCCGATCATCCAGATCAGGGTGAGTCGAGAAGATCGCTGACTTTCGTCTTCCATTGATTTTCAATGTAGAGATGGCTGTGTCATCTTCACCCTTCATACGACTCGAGTATGCTTTTAGCATTTGCAGAGCATGGACCATTTTGTCCTTACCTGCAAGATCCGCTCCACCACGGTCAGCGTGGAACTCACGGTGACGGGAGTAAGCGAAGACGACTAAACTTCCCAAGATTGAGAAAACGATCTGGAATACAATCACGGCAATGAAATGCACGATTGGTGCCATTTCTTCCCTTGCAAATCGTGACGCAATCCATGCGGCGACTCGTGCCAAGAAAACGACAAAGGTGTTGACCACACCTTGCAGTAAGGTCATCGTCACCATATCACCGTTCGCAACGTGGGCCACCTCATGGGCAATGACACCTTCAACCGCGTCATCATCCATCTCACGGAGTAATCCTGTCGAAACAGCAACCAATGAGCGTTTCTTAGAAGGACCCGTTGCAAAAGCATTCACTTCAGGAGAATGGTAGATTCCCACCTCGGGCATGTGCACTAAACCAGCCGCTCTTGATAAACGATGGACTTTCTCCACAACTGCCCGTTCCTCAGAAGACAAGGCTCCATTTGGATCCAACACTTGGACACCCATCATTCTCTTCGCCATCCAACGTGACATGGCCAATGAAATGAATGATCCGGAAAAACCGATGATCGCACTGAATACTAGTAATGCGCCGAAATCAATTCCGCCTGAGGCATTAATGTAGTTCCCTGCTCCGGTGACGGAAAAAATGATACTAATCGTCAATAATACTAAAACGTTCGTTAAAAGGAAATAAAATATACGTTTCCCCATCTTGTCTCCTCACTCTCATTTCAAGTTCATATGAACCTGTATCTGGAATTTATTATACGTCCTTTTCAGGCAAAATACAAGTAAAAGGTGAAATTGACGAGACCCCACCGAACCAGTAGTATAGAAGAAGATAATGTAAAAGAGACGGGGGAATCATGATGAAAACGTTTATACTGACACGTAAAAATATGGCCGACCTGCTGCTTTCACTGAACGGCACAAACAGCAGGTCCCCGATCAAGGTGCTTCAGGATGCGTGGATGAATCTACATAAAGAAAACGACCTCCCTCCCATCATTCAAAAAATCCTCAAACCAGCAAAAGGAGAAACCGGTTTTTCACTCAATGAAATCGTCTCCCTGGGAAATCACATCGAATTCACCAACTTCCCCCAAAGTACTGTCCAGAACTGGGTGAAGCGGGATGTGAAAGGGCTGATCGGTTCCCCGCAGCTGGGAAAAAAATATACCATCGAACAAGCCGCCATGCTGTTCATCGTGGAAGACCTCAAAGCTACCTTGGATTTCGAATCCATCCGGAAGATCTTGACCCTGGTGTTCAACAACATAGAAGACCGTACGGATGACATCGTCAATCCCACAGATCTTTACCTTGCCTATGCGTCGGTCTTTGACCAGATCCACCATCAATCACTCCCGACGATGAAGTCTTCCGCTTCAGGCTCTGTCAATGATCTAATCGATCAATTCATTCATCAAGAATGCAGAACCATACTATCCTCCTTAAATGGAATCAAGGAAGAAAATCTCAGCATTGTTCTCAATGTCCTGATCGTATCGGTGCTGACGGTTCAGGCAGGGTTCTATCAGGCAGCTACGAAGAAATATGTGACGGATGCATTATCTTAACATTATAGAGGGACGGACCTTCATTTTTACAAATGAATGCCCGTCCCTCTTGATTCTTTTATCAAAATGTTAGGTCCGTCCCTCTCTTGATTGAGATAAAGAGAGTTCACTCTTCAGTTAGGTTTTCTGCTCTGAACTCTTCCAGTAAATAAAAAACACATATAACATTCCTAACAAAAGATATGTATTGAAAAAGGAAAACATTTGATTAATGAACCATACTTCTATCCCATTCGTGAAGATGAATAGAAATGTCGTAACAATGAAGTAGATGACCACGTAACTGATTACCCCTTTTACTCCTTGTCCAATCCTTTTCTCAATCCATGCTCCAATCCAAATGGACAGGAAGAAAATGCTTTCTAGTTCACTGTTCATTTATTGCTCCTTCTTTTTGTACAGTATCATAACTCCGTAATCAAATATGGTCATTGAAAATTTAACATCTATTATTTCAATGGTCTGATCTTCCAAGAAGTCATTCACTTTTTTATGCAAACTTGATTCTGTCATGCTTCTAAATGTCCTTATTTTCAAAGAAACACCCCCTGTGTTACGAATTACATCAAAATCTATCAATATACTATACGTATAGATGCTCAAAAAGTTTCAATGACCTTGAGGGACCCTCTTTTCCTCTGCCTTCCGCGAGTTCCTCTAAATCGATGAGGGTTGCTTTTTCATTGACTATTCCTCTCCTATTGCGACATAAAAAAAGATGCCTCCACTATATCGAGGCATCTTTCCTTCTTAATTATCTCAGTCCATAAGCCTTAATAATTTCCTGTGTGATCTTATTCCCCTCATCATCCCAAGCACTCGCCTTCAATGAAACATTCGTTGCGTTCTTAGGATTCTGAATGGTGACTTTAAACGTATCGCCATCCTGGTTCAGCTTTACTTTTTTCCATGACTTTCCTTCGTTAAAGGACACTTCTAAAGTTGCTCCTTCCACATTTCCGTATCCTACTCCATTTTCCACCTTGCCGACGGATAACTCAAGGTTCGTCGGGCGGTTGGCTAATGCATCCCCATTCACATCTGTATCCACCGTGTAATCCAGAGTCAGGAATGGCAGGTCATATTGCCAATCATCTGTTTCCTCCGTCCAGAATGTCCACTCCGAATGGGTCCGGGTGGATGTATTCCAGCGGTTTTCATCCCGTTTGGCGTCTGTGACGAATCGGTATTGGGTACGTTCTTGTGGTAAGATATCCCAAACATTCAGTGCCTGTCCCTTTCCTTCTTTCAGTAACGTGTCCCCTTTGTATAACTGAGAAGTCTGGTTTTGGAAAGACACATCCCATTCTGTCCCCCCTGTGTTCCCTTTACCGGCGTCAGCCCATGCAGGGACATTGATTTGAAGGGAATTCCCCTGTCTTCTCGGTGGCCAGTAACCATCTCCCAGACTTGGACGTACGACAGGTGAAAACCAGTTTTCTGTAAGCTTTTGTCCCTTCGAATACGTGTTCAGCGGTTGTCGGATCTGCCATCCCTCATCGAGCACATTGGCCTGATGATACCAGCCGGTGCCTTCTGTTGCCGAAACATACTCAGTGCGGGCACTTGGCAGTGAAACCTTTTGAAGGAAGCCCACCGCTCCTCTTGTGTGTGGACGAAGGTCATAACGGAATTCCCCCCCATCCGTCTCAACAGGTGAATTGTAGTTTGTTTCGACTTTTGCCAGTTCTTTCCCTTTTGGTGCATAGGTCAGATCTTTCGGGATGGATCCTTCATGGACATCCATTAAATCATAGAGGTATGGAGAATCGACCGTTCCTTCAACCTTCAGCTTTACGTTTCCAGAGCGAACCGCTTTGACGAGCTTGTCCCCTTCGCTTTTACTGATACCTGCAACGGCAACAGGATTATCCGTATAGTCAGGAGTTCCCGCATATACACTGAATTCTTTGTCTTCATTGTTCACAATAACCACAAGTTCCGCTCCTGCTTCGGCAGCATTCGTAGCTTGTTGGGACACACTCACTTCTGCATTTCGATCAACTACGACCGCTTTTCCTTTTGCCTTCAATCGTTCAAAGTCAGCTGTACTCCCTTTCCCTGCATACACAGTGGACAGATTATACTTTCCATCCAATAGGGTACTACCCGCTAACGGGATATCATCCAATTCTTTTCCTTTAAAATCGATCGTCAATAGTGGCTTGGTCAGGCGCCAGCGAGTCAGCTGCTCGAAGTATCCACTTTTCACTTCCTTGGTCGGTACGGCATATAGTTTATCGATCCAAACCGGCATTAAATATAAACTTGTCATTGGCATATCACCAATGGTTTGATGGTACTCCATACGTCGATAATTCGCTTCTGCTTTCTTCGTTACTTCTACTTTGATTTCCTTCGCTTTTCGTGCATCGAGCTCGACTGTTTTAGGTCCATCAAGATTCACTTCCGGATTTCCGACAAGAGCAACCCCGGCGTGATCCGTGTCTACATCGACATCCATGAGTGACATAGCGGAATACGTGCCAGGTGGCAGGCGAAGCTCGAGTGTTCCATCGACGCCCACTACTTCAGGCTCCATTTTTTCACTGAATAGCACAACATATGCCTGTCCTTTCGATCCGTCACGGTCAGTTGCATTCAATGTAAGAGGGTATCTCTCCTCTTCCTTGACCATCGCCATCGTCGTGCGTACGAGTTCTGTTCCGTCCTTTTTGGCTGTCAGGAATCCTTGGTAACGGGAGCCGGTTTCACCGAGTGTTGAATCGAGTGTAACATTCACGTCTACCGTCCCACCTGCCGGAACCGTAATGGTTTGATCGGAGAGTGTCAGCATGCCGTTTGGTGCCTCTTCACCCTCCGCATTAGTAAAGGTTGGTTCCAGATCAAGCGTTACATCTTCCTCACTATCATTTGTATAGGTAACTACTTTTTCAACCGGAGCTGCTTGATCATGAGGCCACTTGAAGAAGCCGAATGAAACGGATCCGGTTGCTCTAACCTGTGAATCCAAAGCGGCTGCAACATCCACCCGTCCTGTTCCAACATGATAAGGCTGGTAACCATCAAGCTTCTTGGTCGTATTCATCAGAGCTTGTTTCAATGTCGTTCCATCCCATTCAGGATGCTTTTCTGCTAAAATGGCTGCTGCACCGGCAACATGAGGAGTCGCCATCGATGTACCATTCAAACTTTTGTAATCTCCGGTCCCGCTGGAATATTGAGAACGAGCCGCCATGATTCCCACACCGGGAGCTGAAAGATCCGGTTTGAGCCCCATATCCCCAAAGCGTGGACCTTTGGAAGAGAAATAGGCAAGTTCATCCGCTTTATCTACTGCTCCAACTGTTAGAGCGGAATCAGCTGCACCCGGAGAACCGATCGTACCTTCCCCGCCTCTGTTACCGGCAGCAATGACGAATAAGGTTCCATTCTCATCTGTCAATCTATTCACCGCTTCTGCCATTGGGTCTGTTCCATCACTTGGCATATCGCTTCCAAGACTCATATTGACGATTTTGGCATTTTCTGAGGCCCACTCCATTCCGTCGATGATCCAGGAATCCAGCCCGTATCCTTGATCGCTTAACACTTTCCCTACCAATAATCGGGCATCAGGTGCGACACCTTTATGTTTACCGTCACCCGCACCCGTTCCAAGCACGGTGGAGGCAACATGGGTTCCGTGACCATTGACATCCTTTACTTCTTCACCAGGTACAAAGCTTACAGCTTTATCAATTTGACCCGTGATATCCGGGTGCTCAGAGTCGATTCCAGTATCAAGGACCGCCACCTTGACTCCTTCTCCTGTAAAACCTTGTTCCCAAGCGGTATCCGCTTCAATTTGCGGCACACTTTGATCGAGGGCTGCTTCTACGCGGCCATCCAGCCAGATTTTATCGACTCCGTATTCAAATAGGGGTGCTTTCTCCGTTTCTTTCTTTTCACTTTGAGCGGTGACGTCTTTCCAGAATGTTACTGCCTGCTTTTTCTCGGCAGAAAGAGCCGCTCCATTAATGCTTTCCAAGTCTCTCACTTTCTTCGATCCTTTTGGGGCATGAGCTGCTGAGGAAGTCTTTGCCTTGGTTTCCTTGTATTCTACGATGACAGGTACAGACGCTTGATTCTTATCATCATACCCGTACTCAATCAATTTCGTAATATTAAATAAGTCTTCATCCATTTTTCCTGCTGCCATATAAGGCATGGCAGAGTTCGGGAATACGAATGTGTCGTCTTTGATGGTCATGACCCGGACACCTTCCCCATTCTTTTCAGCAGGCTCCACATTGATGATTTGTTTGCCATTTTGGAGGATCGACACCTTTACCACATCCCCAGTGATGAGGGTGATCGTATGTTCCCCTTTGATTGCTTCATTCTTATCAACCTTTGACTCCTCGAGTTCCTTCCCGTTGGAAGAGATACCGAGTGCATCTACCTGGAACATCGAACCTGAAATCATCGTCGCGGCAATCGATCCGATCAGAAGGGGTTTCACGTTAAGCTTTTTCATGAACATTCTCCTATTCTATTAAGGTCTTGATACAGTCATAGGGTAGAATCTGGATGAGGTAAAAGGAATAAAGTATGTAGCCACAATACCGATTACATGATTGATAGACTACTGGCAGAACATTAAACCAACGCCTCCTTGATTGTATTTGAAAGATATGTTCTGGAAGTCGAGTGAACCTCATGTCGTTAATTAAATTGTAAGGGCGTGAACATGGAATTCTCAATTGGGGTTATTTTTCGGGACGAGGGTACTAGAGAGTCCTCGCTCCCGGGAAAGCAGGAAGTTATTCTATGAAAATAGGTACAGAAATTTATGGTTGTTCCAGGTCACAAAATGGAGAATAACGTAAAAACATCTCATTTATCTATTACAAACCAATTTCAGGTCGACTAAAGTCCCCTTTAATAATCGTTTGGATGATCCGAAAGAAAATTCCGTGATTTTGACGTTTAAATCATCAATTTCACCCTGTGATCAGGCTTTCAGGGTAGTTAATGGAGTTAAGCCATAACACAAAAAGAGAGAAGGCAGCGCCCTAATAGGTCGCTGCCTTCTCTCAGATTACACTTTTCAGGCTATAATTATGGGTTGGGATGCCCTTTCTCACTTCGCCTCTTTCACAAGTTGAAACGTTTCTTTGTCTTTTAGGCATCGGGTTTCAAATCCTTCAGCCGATACTTTATCTGTTGAAGATTTCACCAGAGTTTCCACCTCTTGTGTCGCCCCGATCAGCATCAGCTTTGCCGACAGGATCGTCAAGGTAAAGAAAACGACAGGGATGAAAGAAATCCACGGATAGGTCGTCCACAGGAATTGCCACCAGCCGCCAAGAAGACCAGACCATTCATGAGAAAGGGAAGCCAAGAACGGATTGTCAAAAAGATCTACCTCCAAAGATGATCCCCCGATATAAATGTTTAAAACCCCAAGATGCGCAATCAACAGCATGATGATCATAAATTCCCTAATCGACACTAGAAGAATCTGAGGAAGAATAAAAGGACGAATATGATTCCTGATGTAATGACGCTTCGTTGCACCCAGTACTTTCGCACTATCAATAAACTCCTGGCTCATAATCCGGTCATTTTCATTCGCAAATAGCAGAGTCAGACTCGGAAGTGAAAGAACGATAAGAATAATCAGATAAAAAATCGTTTTATCCGTAAAATCATAAGGGAACCCCTCTGGATTATATAATGGACCCTCCAGCATCATCCAATTCAATAATAAAAAAGATAATAAAGTCGGCGGAAAATAGTTTGCGGCATCCACAATGTTATCGATGATCCTTCTGAATGGTTTCAAATAAAAATGAAGCACTATTCCGAGCAAAACCGAAGGCAATACCCTGCATAGCGTGATGACCAGCGCTGCCCCTATTGTATATTTCGCCCCAACGATGATAAGAAGGAAGATATTCCGGTTAAAATTGTCGGTGCCAAGGGGTGGATACTCTACCGGTGAATATGGAGGGCTGAGAATATTCCCTTCTTCATTTTTCAAAAGGTCAAGCTTCGGCACCTCATCGCCCCACCCAACATAGTAAACAAGACTTGAGGCAAACATACCGAACAGAAAAATAAACCCCATTATAAAAGAAGGATTCTTCATTAATTTTTTCAGCATCATATCACCACCTTCTGCCCGGTTTTCCGATCAACGATGAGCCTGATGAGGATGAGCAGCACAAAAACAGGTAGATAAAACATGATCAGACTGAAACAGATTACATCCATTTGAGAGAATGACAGGATGAAATGGGTGATGCCATAAATATTAAATAATCTTTCAAACACGATTAATGAAGATAAGAGAAAAAGAATGATGGATTTGGAATGATTCAATAAGCTGAACGCGATATTTCTCAGGACATGGATGAAGAAAATAGAGTGCTTCGACATCCCCCTGCTCTTAATCAGATCAACATACGTCTTCCCGTATTCATCATTCACCAGTAGATAGATGATCCTGAACAACATGATCGTCGGTAAAATGGACAGGGTCACAACCGGCACGAAATACACCTTCTCCTGCGAGCCTACGATGGGAAACAATAGCACCTCCGTTTCTTTCAGGATGAAGATGATGCTGTATTGGATGACGATCAAGATGAAGATATCCGGTGTGGACTCCAGAAGATTGGTTGCCCTTAGAATGAACTTCGACCATTTAGAGGGCAGCAAATGTGTGAGGTACGCAAGGAAGATGCCCATTAGGACGGATAAAAGAAAGGCAGACAAAAAAATCGATACTGAATAGAAATACGGCTCCCAGAAGGCCGGGAACATCGGATACGAGTTGTTCGATTCATTCGTGATGGTCATCGATTCAGAATGGACGAGGGAGGTTGAAATCTCCACAATGTTGAGCATATATTGTTTCAGGCTGAGGTCCACTCCTTCATTGAATAGACCAATGAGTCCTGTTAAGAGAATGATTCCAAACAGAACAAAAACAAATTTCAACGCCATGGAACCAATAGATTTAAGATTCATAGATTGATCCTCCAAACAATAAGGGTACATGCCACCTCTCCATATTACCATATTTACCCACAAAAAAGTAGAACCCCTTAGGATTCCACCTTGATTTACTATCGGTCTTTTCGTACGAGGTCCGCATACGATTCACGTTCAATCACGACCCGTGATTCCCCATCCTTTACAAACACAACGGCCGGGCGGGGGATACGGTTATAATTGCTCGCCATGGAATACCCGTAGGCTCCTGTACTGAACACCGCCAGTATATCTCCGTAATTCGTAGGCGGAAGCATCAGATCCCAAATCAGCATGTCACCGGATTCGCAGCATTTCCCGGCGATGCTCACAAGCTCCGTGCATTCCTCTTGTGGACGGTTGGCCAGGACCGCATGGTATTTTGCCTGGTAGAGGGCGGGGCGGATATTATCCGTCATTCCCCCGTCAATCGCTACATATGTGCGCACATCAGGAATGATTTTCTTTGAACCAACCTTATACAAGGTAGTTCCCGCTTCTGCCACCATACTTCGACCCGGCTCCACCCATACTTCAGGGAGTGGATATTCATTTTTGACAAAATAGTTTTTTACACTATCCGTTATCCCTTTGACATAGGTCGGAATCGGCAAAGGCTGGTCTTCTTCGGTGTACCGGACACCAAATCCACCACCGATATTCAGCACCGGCATCGTTACGTCCAAATCAATCCGGATCCGCTGCATGAAATCAGCCAATACCTGGATCGCCTGATCAAAGCCTTCCCGTTCAAAAATTTGGGATCCGATATGGGAATGGAGGCCGAGCAATGAGAAGTATGGCTTTCTGATTGCAAGCTGAATCGCAGTGGCCGCCTGTCCGTTTGAAATGCTGAATCCGAATTTCGAATCCTCCTGTCCCGTCGTGATGTATTCATGGGTATGGGCTTCCACGCCCGGTGTGACCCTGATCAGGATCTGAACCTCTTGCTCCCGCTCTTTTGCCAGGTCATGCAGCAGTTCAAGTTCGAGGAAACTATCGACGACAAAGCATCCAATTTCAGCTTCAAGAGCCATTAGCAGCTCCTCTTCGGACTTGTTGTTCCCGTGAAAATGGATGCGTGCTGCCGGGAAGCCTGCCTCCAATGCCGTATACAATTCCCCGCCTGAGACAACATCCAGGGATAGGTTTTCTTGTTCCGCCAGGCGCACCATTTCTTTACAAAGAAACGCTTTACTCGCATAGGCCACCTGGTACTGCAATCCACTTTCCTTAAATGCCTCCCGGAACAATTTCGCATTTCCGCGGATCATTCCTTCATCGTATACCATTAAAGGCGTCCCATAGGTTTCGACCAACTCACCCGTACTCATACCACCGATTTCAAGATCCCCACTTACATTCACATCAACTGTACTCATATCCTAAACTCCTTTAGACTCTCTAAAAAACACAAAAAACCGTATGAAGCAGATGCTCATACGGTTATTCATCAAAGTTTACGGAAACAAGATGAAGACAATGTATTAACATCTCTTCAATAGTGCTCCACAACTTTTGCATTGTGACAGTCCAACATTTCTTCAATGCTGGCCCAACAAAAAATAGAATTGGCTATTTTCTGCTTCGGCGATCTGCCTTTCCCAACTTATCCCGGAATCCATTATTCTCAAAGAAGGTACTCATCATGCTCGCGCCTCTATTATCAGAGAGTGACGTATTATTTTGTTTGAATTACTATACCATTCTCTTGAAAAGGTTGTCAATTGGTTTTTGGGAGAAATCCCTGGGTACAAGGGGATTTCTTGTACCCTTTATTTCAGCTTGATTTCGAACGGTTTCATCTCAATCGGCTTATCATTACTACTTAAGGTCGCGAATGGGACGATCAGTGAGTAATCCTCGAGGCTTGCATCCTTAGGTAATGTAAAAGTGGATCGAAAACGCAGGCCATCCCTATCCACTGTCTTCGTATGAGCACTTCTGATCATATGCTCCAACATCTCATTATAATCCAGTTCATCCTTGGCACTTCGTTTAATATCTTCGGATGGGATCACCTGAACGAATTGAGCAAAATTCTCCAAAATGTCAAATCGGAACTGTTCTTCTTTGATGTTATCGATGGTGAAATCCACGGTCACTTCCCCTTTAACTTTTTGAATATCTTTCACCATGACCTGATAACCGAAACGTGGACTCTTCACTTGAAATGGAATCGATGTTTTCAATGAATGGAGGGCATCTTCATCCATGCGCTCCATGTCTGCCTGTACTTTCAGCGAATGCGCCTTGTCATTGAGTTTACTCGTAAAGAGCTCTCTTACCGTCTTTTGTATTTTCCCATCTATCTCTTTGATATGGAGTACCTCTTCACTGGACTTTGACAGCCTGTTCCCAAGATTATCAAACACGATCAGGTCTACCGTATCCTTCCGTGACTCCACCGTATACGTATACTCCAGAGTGGTCGTGGCTTTCCCATTCGTGACTGAGATCATTTGCAGCTCAAATTCCCCATCCGGAGTTTCTGTCCTCGCCGCTGTTTGGATCGTTTCAAATGGAATCCTCTTCACCGGTACATCAAATGACCAAGTTCCGTTTACATCTGCCATATGGGTGAAGGTTAACGGAAGGGTAAAGTTTTCCGGCAGTTCTTTCCCATCCCGGTAAAATTCGATCGAGCCTATGAACTCATCCCCGTCTTTTTTAAGACCCGAACTTCCCGATCCCCATTGTTTCTGATCCTTCCCGTCGAAGAGGTGATAGCTATAGCCACTCACCGGACGGTTTCCTTCATCCATATGTTCAATCGATAAGTTATCACCTTTCGCTTTAAAGGTGACCCCGATTATGTTCCCGTCATAATATGTGCTTGTAATCGTCACATCCACATCATTGGTAGTGGCAGCCTGATTGACTTCTGTGACTTTATCGCTTAAATAGAGTTCTTTTCCGACCTGGGACCCGACTTTTTCATAAATCCCGCCGAGCACGGGCAGCTTGGCCAGTGCGTTGTTAACAGGCGCGAATAGGAAGCCTGATACGAGAACCATGGAGGCTGCTGCCGTAGTGAAGGCAGCACTTACCTTAACCGTTTTTTTTCGTACCTTCTGTTTTCTTCCCTTTTCAATTCCAGTTGAAATCGCCTGAAGAACCTCATCTTTCGGTACTTCGATGTTATCCATTTCTCCCTCAAACCATTTTCTGTCCATACTGATTCACTCCTTCCAACAGCTTCCTCAATTCCAATTTCGCACGGTGAAGATACGTCTTAACCGTCCCTTCAGGCGTATCCATTGTTTCTGAAATCATCTTGATTGACTGACCCTGAAAGTAAAATAAGATAATGACTGTTTGATAGTGCTGATTCAAGGACGCCATTGCCGTGATTAAATCGATCCGCCCCTCTACATCCGTTTCATCTGTAGTGAGGGCATTGTCGAGAAAATCATCCCCCGTCAGGACAAGCCTGCTTTGCTTTTTCAAAAAACTGTATGCCGTATGTATCAGGATCTTGATCAGCCAGGTACTGAAGTACTCCGGATTCTTTAACCGGGATATCGACGTAAACGCCTTGCAAACCGTCTCCTGCATAACGTCCAATGCATCTTCTTTATTTCTCACATACAGGAATGCAGTCCGGTACAGCTTCTCGCTTTCTGAGTGGATCAGCCTTTCAAATGCCTGTTCATTCCCTTTAATTGCTTTTTTTACGAGTTTCACATCCATTGATTAACCTCCTGTCATTCATTAGAGTCGGGTGGGGTGGGAAAAGTTTCAAGGGATTTTTATGGGGTGTCTTGCTATGTAGAGTGAGGTAGTTTACCATTTATTTCAAAAAGATGCATAAACTATGAAAAATGACGCAATTACTTTGAAATCGACGCAATAAATTTAATAATGACGCAATTCACCCCGAAAACGACGCAATCATGGACGATTTCGACGCAATTAAGTAGAATGGATGGGGTCAGCCGTCCCCAAGATAGTCAAGTCCTATATATTG